>NZ_JBHLVZ010000036.1:0-87816 GCF_042433125.1 Muricoccus vinaceus
CCGGCTTGTAGAAGGCGTCACCCTCCGGCTTGGCGCTCATGCCATGGCCGCGCAGGTCGATCGACACCATGCGGAACTCGCGGGCCAGTTCCGGGTCCCGCAACTGCCGGTCCCAGGAGAGGGCGGCCTGGGCGAAGCCGTGCAGGAACAGGATCGCGGGGCCCTGCGGATTGCCGAACTCGTAGGTCGCAAGCCGCAAGCCGTCGGGCGAGGTGACGAAGCGCGGGACATAGGCCGCCCGTTCCGCCGGCGCGGGCGCCTGCTGTGCCCGGGCGGCCGCCACGGGCATCAGACCGAGGCCGATGGCGGCCGCTCCCCATCCCATCGCGTGCCGCCGACCTGCCGGATGCGCTTTCATCTCCAAGCCTTCAGAAAGGGAGTTGCTGAGCAAAACGCCGGGCTGTGCATGGCCCGCCATGCTCGCGCGATGAAGCCGCATCCGTTGCGGCAATCTGCTTCAATCCGCCGCCCGGCGCCGCTCCAGCACCCGGTCCACCATAGCGGGCGCAAGCCCGAGATAGTTCGCCGGGTCGCAGTGCCGGTGCACGCCCTCAGTCCCTCCCAGCGCGCTGACGACCTCCGGCACCTCGGCCAGCGCCTCGGCGAGCGTCCGGCCAGAGGTGATGGCAGCACGGCAGGCATCGTAGACCACGTCATGCGCGTGCTGCCGCCCGAGTGCCGGGGCGGCCGCCATCATCACCGCCTCCGCCACGATGAGGCCGCCGGACATCCCGAGGTTCGCTCGCATTCGTGCTTCGTCCACTGTCAGGCCCGAGAGAGCGAACCGCGCCTGGTGCAAACAGGAGGCGGTGAGGAGAAACGTTTCCGGTAGGGCCAGCCACTCCAGATGCCACGGACCGGTGGCCCGCTCGAAGTCCTGCACCATCGCGTCCAGTACCAGTGCGACCTGCTGCCGCACCGCCTTGGCAGTGGCCAGCATGATCTCGGATGAGATCGGGTTGCGCTTCTGCGGCATGGTGGAGGAGGCACCACGCCCCTTCACGAACGGCTCCATCACCTCACCACCGAATTCGGTGGACATCATCAGCATGATGTCGGTCGCGATCTTGGCGAGCGTGCCCGTGACGAGGCCGAGGAAGGCCACCGTCTCGGCCAGGCCGTCGCGCGCCACATGCCAGGTGATCACAGGCTGGCCCAGCCCCAGTTCCTCGCAGAATGCCTCCTGGACCCGGAAGCCGTCCCCTCCGAGAGAGGCGAGGGTGCCCGCGGCGCCCGCGAACTGCCCCAGCAGCACGCGGGGCCGTAGCTGCGCCAGCCGCTCGGCATGGCGGTCCATCGCCGCCAACCAGATCGCGACCTTGTAGCCGAAGGTGACGGGCAAGGCCTGTTGCAGGTGCGTGCGCCCGGCCATCGGCGTGTCCCGGTGGCGCGCGGCGAGATCGGCCAGGATGCCGCGCAGTGCACCGATATCCGCTTCCACGAGGTCGAGCGCGGCGCGGACCTGCAGAATGCTTGCGGTGTCCATGATGTCCTGGGTTGTGGCGCCCCAGTGGACATAGCGTCCGGCCTCTCCCGCCATCTCCGCCAGCTGGTGGACAATGGCGAGGATGGGATAGCCGACATTGTCTGTTTCAGCCTTCAGGCGCGCCCAATCGAACGCCGGGCTGGCGCCGGCGGCGGCGATGGCTTTCGCGGCCTCGGCCGGGATGATGCCGCACCGGGCCTCGGCGCGGGCAAGCGCGACCTCCACCTCGACGTAGCGGCCGACCAGGGCCTCGTCGGAGAAGACGGCGCGCATCTCCGGCGTGCCGAACATGTCCCGGAAAAGGGCGGAGTCGAGCGGGGTGCTGGGCATGAGTGGATCTCCTGTTATTCCGGTTGCACGCCCGCCTGGCTCATGACACCGCGCCAGCGCTCCACCTCGGACACCAGGAAAGCCCGCGTTCCCGCCATGTCCGCCTCGGGCATCGGCACGTTTCCCAGTTCGATCAGCTTCGCGACAAAGGTGGGGTCCTTCATCACGGTTCGCACATCCTCGTGCAGGCGTTCCAGGATCGGCCGCGGTGTCGCAGCCGGAGCGAGGAGCATGTTCCAGGTGGACATCTGGAAGTCCGCAAGCTCCGGGATGCCGCTCTCGCGCACCGTCGGCAGGTCCGGCAGGAAGGGCACGCGCGTGGGAGAGGTGACGGCGAGCGGGCGCACCAGACCGCCGCGGATGCTGCCCAGCGCCGTGGTGGAGGTGTCGTTGACGGAGACGATCGCGCCCGAGAGAAGATCCGTCATCGCGTTCGCCACACCGCGATAGACGACGTGGTTCATGCGGGCCCCAGTCTTCGCGAGGATCTGGACCATGGACACATGGGCCGCCGAGCCGTTGCCGGCCGATCCGTAGTCCAGCGCGTCCGGCCGGGTGCGGGCCGCGTCGATAAGTTCCTTCAGCGTGCGGTGGGCCGAGTTGGCGCCGACCAGCACCACCACCGGCCCTTCCATCAGCACGCTGACTGGCACGAAGTCGGCGACCGTGTCGTAGGAAAGGCGGCGGTAGAGGCTCGAGTTGATCGAGTGGGAGAGATTGTTGAACAGCAGCGTGTAGCCGTCCGGCGCGGCCTTGGCGACGACGTCCGCCCCGATGGTGGATCCCGCGCCGGTGCGGTTCTCGACCAGGACGCGCGCGTTCATCTGCCGGGATAGCTGCTCGGCAAAGACGCGGCCCAGCGTGTCGGTCGGTCCACCGGCCGAGAAGGGGAGGATCAGCCGCACCGGCTTGTCGGGATAGGAGCCTTGGGCGCGGACCAGGCGCGGGGCGGTAAGGCTCGCCGCGGCGGCGAGGGAAATGGCAACAACGGCGCGGCGCTGCATGGACGATCACTCCCGATCCCGAAAGGTTCGATCCTTTCTATTGGTCCGGTCCTATCGACCCACGGGATGGCTTGTCAACGCTCAATGAGACCGCACCAATACCGTGATGCCATCGATCGCCTCCACGCCGCGCTACGTCACGCTTGCCCGCCAGATCGCCGCGGAGATCGCGGAGGGGCGGCACCCGCTCGGCTCCCAGATGCTGCCCGAGGTCGAGATGGCGGCGGAGCGCGGTGTCAGCCGGGCGACGATGCGGGCCGCGCTGGACAGGTTGGAAAGCCTGGGCCTGATCTCCCGCCGTCGTCGCGCGGGTACCCGCGTGGCTGCTCTGCGCCCCGCGGATCAGGGCGCCTATCAGCAGTCCCTCGCGGGGATCGGCGACCTGCTGCAATACGCCGCGCAAACCCGGCGTGAGATCAACAGCATCAGGCCCGTGGTTTCGGACGAGACCATGGAGCGCGACCTCGGGCTGCGGGCGAAACAGCGCTGGCTGCGGATCACCAGCCTTCGCGTTCCGGCGGATGGCGGCGCCGCGCTGTGCTGGACGGAGACCTACGCGGATGCGGCCGCAGCCCCTCCTGATTTGGAGCAGCGCCTGAGAGGGGCGGAGGCGGCGGAACTGATCGCGACGGTGCTGGCGGCATGGTCCGGGCGGCCGATCGCGGAAGTGGTGCAGGAGATCGACGCGGCGGGGATCCCAGCAGGGCCGGTCGCCAGGGCGCTCGGCGCTAGGGCGGGGGAGCACGCGCTCGAAATCACCCGCCGCTACCTCGATCCGTCCGGCCTGCCGCTTTCCGTCAGCGTCAGCCTGCATCCGGCGGGGCGGTTCACCTCCGTCAGCCGCCTGCGCCGCGCCGCGGAGCCCGCCACGCGGCGCCGGACGGATGACGCCGGGAGCCAGTAGGGTCGCCGGAGGGGGTGAACGCCCTCTGATGCAATATTCCGCAAAACCGGGAGGGTGGTTCGTGGGTCCGGCCATGGCGGTGCCGATGCACGGTTCGCTTGCGGAAGCCGGGATGCGTCGCCCCCCTTGCCCGATGCCTTTCCCCACGTGGGATTCCGGCGGCGGGCCGGGTGCAACCTGTCCGGTGCTGTCGCAAAGCTTGGGAAAAACCTGCGCTGAGTCGTTGAGGAGGGGTGGCTCTTCTCGTTCCTGATGACCTCTGGCCGGTGGTGGAAGTGCTGTTGCCGCAGGATCGGCCGAAGCCGAGAGGTGGTCGGCCGCGCGCCCGACCGGGCGGCGCTGGCTGGTATCTTGTTCGTCCTGCGGACGGGCATTCAGTGGCATGAGGTGCCGACCGAGCTGGGCCGCTGCGGCAACAACCCGCGGCGTGCCGCTCCAGCCGCCGAGCGGAGACGCCGAAGGTGCCGCGGGCTTGCCCTGGCACGCGTCCCGTGCACCTGCTCGTGGACAGCACGGGGCGGCGGTTATGCGGCCCGGGCGAGGCGTGGCCGACCGAGAAGCACAGGAACAGGGAACGGCGGCCGTGGAGCAGGTTGCACGTCTGTGTGGACGCCGACACCCGGCGGATCGTCGCCTCCACCCTGACGATGAATGGCGTGGATAACGTCGCGCAGGCTGGTTCCTGCCTGACCAGGTCGCCGACGCAGGGTGAGGCCGCCGCGCGGCTCCCGATGCTGTCGTGGTCGTCCCGCCCCGCTCCAGTGCCGTGCGAAGCCTCATGGCCGTGGCGGCGCCAATCCGGCACGACGAGCACCGCAGGTGTCATCGCCGAGCTCGGGCGCACGGGCTGGCAGGAGGCGCTTGACCACTCGTCGCACCCCCTCGCCGAGGCAGGTACCGCGCTGATTTTGGCAAGGCACTTGGTGCGTTTGGCGTAAAGAACCATAGACGGTTGATGCCGAGACTTAACATCCGGTTAGCAATCGACCAGCAAATACCCCCCCGCACTGTCAATGGGGAGCTGCTTGAGGCCATGCGTGCGTTCAACAATCTTTCGGTGGCCCGTAAGCTCGGTGCCACCGCCGGCCTCGCCTTGACCCTTCTCACAGGTTTGGTCAGCCTCGTCTGGTTTGAGGCGCAGGAGGTGGAGCAGCAGCAGGATAGGTTGCGGGACGCGGCCAAAGTGCTGACGGTGGTGGAACGGGCGGGGACGAGAGCTGGGCAGGCGCCAGCGGCTGCGGCCGAGCTCGGCATGGCACAGGATATTCCGGCCGCGCAGGCCGCCGCGAGCCGGGCACGTGAATCCCTCGCCGCCGCCCGCTCGCTCGTGGACGCCGCGGCCAGCAACATTGCCCTGCCCGCCGCCGCAAGCGCCGTGCGGGCCGCCGGCCCTGCCACCGTCGCCTATGAGGCAGCGATCGGCCGGATGCTGGACGCTCGCCTCCGTATGATCGAGGCGCGTGACGATCGCCTCTATCGCATGAACGGTGAATTTGATCAGGCGATGGAAGCGGTGCTCGGCGCCCTCGACTTCGAGTTGCCAGACCGCAGTCAGGTTGAGGAGGTGCGCGGACGCCTCATGGCCTTCAGCAACGCCCTGAACGAAGTGCGTCTTTCCATTCAGCGTTTCCTCGTCACCGGTGAGGATGCACAGGCCCGCCGCGTGCGCCGCGCCCTGGCCCAGCAGCGGGTGCATCTGCGGGGCGTGCAATCCTACCCGCTCTCCAACCGACTACGCGAGGACGTCGCCCGTGCTGGCACGATCTCCACGGCCATCACCGAAGCTTCGGAAACCATCCTGACGGTGCTCGCAGAACTGGCGAAGATTCGCGCCGAGGAAGTGGAAGCGGCAGCAACATCCCTGCAGACCGCCCTGGCTGAAGCGACGAGCCTGCTCCAGGCCGACGCCGATCAGCGCCGTAAGGCCGTCGAGCACGCCCTTCGGGGCATGCGGACCTTCACCGTCTGGATCGGCGTATCGGTGGCGCTCATCCTGCTCCTTTCGTCCTGGGTGAGCGCCCGTGCGATCGGCGGCCCGTTGCGCCGCGCTGCCGCCCGGGTGCGCGCCATTGCGTCCGGCGATACCACCGCTGGCGGCGCGGACGAAGCGAGCGACCGCGTGGCAACCGACGAGACCGGCCGGATCGCCGCAGCACTGGAGGAACTGCGCGGCACCGTCGGCCGGGCCTTCGCCCAGGCTCAGATGATCGAGCAGATGCCACTCGGCCTGATGGCGGCGGACCGTGATCTGCGGGTCACGCACACCAACGTCGAGATGGGCGCAGTGCTCGCCCGTCTGGGGTTGAACGAGCCGGTGGTGGGCCGCAGCCTCGATGCCCTGCCGCTGGAGGGAATGGCGCAGCTTCACACCGTGCTCTCCGATACGTCCCTCCTGCCCCATCGTGCGCGCCTGCGGATTGGGAGCGAGGTGATTGATCTGCAGGCTTCTGCGATCACCGACAGCACGGGGGCTTACGCCGGTCCGATGCTCACCTGGAGGCTGGCGACGGAGGAGGCTCGCCTGGCCGATACCTTCGAGGCTGAGGTCGGCGCGGTGGTGGAGAACTTGGCGCGCGAGGCGGAACAGCTGCGCCTTGCCGCCAGCGCGGTGCATGACAGCGCCGGCCGCTCGGGGCGGGAAACCGCGCAGGCGGCGGATGCCGCTTCCAGCACGAGCGGCGAGGTGGGCGCCGTTGCCGCCGCCGCGGAGGAAATGGCTGCCAGCATCAGTGAGATCACGCGGCGCGTGGCTGAGGCTGCGGAGGTCGCTGCCCAAGCTGTTCTGGAAGCGCGCGAAACAGATGTGACGGTGCGCGGGCTTGCCGACAGCGCCGCCCGGATCGGAGACGTGGTGCGACTGATCGGCGAGATCGCGGGCCAGACCAACCTGCTGGCGCTGAACGCCACGATCGAGGCGGCGCGGGCGGGCGAGGCCGGGCGCGGCTTCGCGGTTGTGGCGAGCGAGGTGAAGACCCTGGCGGCCCAGACCGCCAAGGCCACCGAGGACATTTCCGCCCAGATCCAGCAGATGCAGGCCGCGACCTCCAGCGCCGTGGGAGCGATCCGCGGCATCGGTGCCACGGTGGAGCGCACCAGCGGCATCGCGACGGCCATCGCCGCCGCCGTGGAGCAGCAGGGCGCCACGACGCAGGAGATCGCCCGCAGCGCTTCCGAAGTTGCCGGCAGCACCGATCGCGTGAGTCGCAACATCGCCGGTGTCCGCGCCGCTGCGGAGGAGACGGGAAGCGCAGCCAGTCGGATGCTCGCGGCAACGGAAACCCTGACCACCCAGACCGCGGTTCTGCAGGAGCAGTCGACCGGCTTCCTCCGGGCTGTCCGCGCGGCATAGCGACTTGCCAGTTCGGCGGCTCGGCGGAGGACCGGCGAGAAAAGGGTGGCGGTAGATCAGTCCGCCCAGTGCCGGCATCGCAGCCGGGAAGGGCGCTGCCCGGGTCAGCCGGACGCCCAGGCGCAAGCACGCGATCCGGCACGCAGGCGGCAACTGCCGCCTCGGTGGCCCAGTGCTCGTCGGTGGGCGCAGGCAGCGCGCCGCCGACGGGCAGCTTGAAGCCCGTGCGCGCGCTCGGCGATGGCACCTGCGGTGCTCGTCGCGCCGGGTTGGCGCCGTCACGGCCACGGGGCTTGGCACGGCACTGGAGCAGGGTGGGACGACCACGGCAGCATCGGGGGCTGCGCGGCGACCTCACCCGGGTCGGCGCCCTGATCGGGCAAGGAACCAGCCTACGAGCCGCCATCGACGCCATTTGTCATCAGGGTGGAGGCGACGGTCCGCCGGATGCGGGCGTCCACACAGATGTGCACCCTGCGCCCGTCGCCCGGAAGCGGTGCCTCGGAATGCGCTGGTGATGCTCGGCGCTGGCCTTGAACAGCAAACTGCGCTCACCCGGAGGACGACGAGTCCTCGCCTCCTCAGGATCCCAACCCAGCCAAACCGTCACGCCGACCCGCGCAAAACAACCGGGGTCGGTCATGCGCCTGAATGGGGTAGAGCGCCTCAGCTTGGCCTAAACTACCCGGGCCACCGTGCTCATCTGCCTCGGTCAGATCAGGTGGCACTGTTGGGCGCTCTAAATACGGGGCCGTTAACTCGCCGTTAAGGGCAGGTCGAAAAGCTGGCGAACATGCCGGCCCGGCATGCGCCGAAAGATGCGCGCCTCGTCGAACTGAAAGCACCTTTGCATGAATGTCTTGGCTACGCTGGCGCTAGAGGTCCGCGGCCGCGCGCGTCGCATCGGGATCGTAACACGCCTTCTTGTCTCCTCCCTCCTGGCTGTTGTGGTGGCTGTGGTCGCCGTGCAGGCGTGGACGCTGCAAGTTGCCCATGAAGCTGAGATGCAGGGGGCTCAGAAGGCGTTGCAGATCAACCTGGCGATGCTGCGGAGCGAACTGGGTGCCATCGGTACCGAGTGGCGCCTGGGCGAGGATGGCAGGCTGACCCTGAACGGGCAGCTGCTGAACGGGCGTGATGACCTGGTGGACAAGCTGGGCCGCATCACCGGCGGCGTTGCCACGATCTTCGCGGGCGAGACGCGCGTGGCCACCAACGTCCTCCGCCCAGACGGCACGCGGGCTGTTGGCACCAAGCTGGCGGCTGGACCGGCGCGTGATGCCGTGATCGGTCGCGGCGATCGGTACCAGGGCACCGCCGACATTCTCGGTTCCTCCTACCTGACGATCTACGAGCCGATCGCAGGCGTGACCGGCCGGCCCGCAGGCATCCTCTTCGTCGGCGTGCCGCTGGCCGAAGCCGAGGCGGCCATCAACAAGATGGTGCGCGAGGGGTTGCTGGCGGGGCTGCTGGTCATCGTGGTGGTGGGTGCTGTCCGCTGGTTCGCCCTGCACCGTTCCATGCGCCCCCTCGGTGAGCTCGCCGCCAGCGTGCGTGCCATCGCCGAAGGTCAGCTCGACCGGCCCGCACCCTGTGCTGACCGCACCGACCAGCTCGGCCAGATCGGACGCGCGATTGAGGTGCTGCGCGACGGCGCGCTCCGGGCGCGGGAAGCGGAACAGCAGATGGCGGTCGAGCGAGCCGCCAAGGACCGCCGGCAGGAGGCGATGGACCGGCTGACCACCGACTTCGGCACCACCGTGTCCGGCGTGCTCGTCAAGCTCACGACTTCCGCCGATGGCATGCGCTCCGCTGCCGGGGGCATGGCGCAGGCGGCGGAGAAGACCAGGGGAGAGATGGAAAGTACCGCGGTCGAGGCCAGCGGGTCATCGCAGAACCTGGCCACGGTTGCCGCGGCCACGGAGCAGCTGACGGCCAGCGTGGGCGAGATCTCCCACCAAGTCGAACAAGCCGCAGGTTCTGCCCAGCAGGCGGTCCAACTGGCGCAAACCACAAACACGACCGTGGCCAGCTTGAGCGACGCGGCTGGTCAGATCAGCGAGGTGGTGCGGCTTATCTCGGACATTGCAGGGCAGACGAATCTGCTGGCGCTGAACGCCACCATCGAGGCGGCACGGGCGGGCGACGCCGGCAAGGGCTTCGCCGTGGTGGCTGCCGAGGTGAAGCAGCTCGCCAGCCAGACCGCCCAGGCCACAAGCCGCATCGGTGCCCAGGTGGCCGCCATCCAATCGGTCACGGGCGAGGCGGTGGAGGCGGTGCGGGGCGTGGTCGCGGCCATTAGCCAGGTGAGCGAGGTGGCAAGTGCCATCGCAGCCGCGGTCGAGCAGCAGGGAGCGGCCACGCGTGAAATCGCCGTTCAGGTGCAAGGGATTGCCCAGGTGACGGACAAGGCCACTCATGCCATGCGCGACGTGTGCAGCACCGCCGAGCAGTCAGGCACCATCAGCCATACTGTCCTGTCAGCGGCGGACCAGGTTGCCAGCCAGTCCGACGGACTGCGCCAGGAGGTCGACCACTTCCTCAATGCCGTGCGGATGAGACAAGGCGACGAGGAACGCCGCCGCTATGAGCGCGTGGCTGGGGGCGGCACATCCGTCCAGCTTCTTTGTGGCACCCATGGCACGGGTTCTGCGGCCCTCCGTGACATCTCGCTGGGCGGCGCAACGCTCGCCTGCGAGTGGCCCTGCGACATCGGGGCCGAGGTTCTTTTGCGGTTGCCGGGAGAAGGCGACATGGCTTCCGCGCGCATCGTTGACTCGCGAGATGGCACGCTCGCCGTCGCTTTCCGGCAGGAACCGGCGAACCTGGCGCGTGTCACCCGCGCCGTGGAAACCATCACCCGCGCTACCAAGCGAGCCGCCTGAGGCAGGCGTTCACCCCTTTTGAACCAGTCACGGAGAAGGGGGTGAGCGCTCCAATGGATTGAGAAGGGTCTGGAGAAGCTGATGTGGGATCCACACCAGCGATGCCGGACAGAGCATCTCAAGCGGGATGCGGTTTGACTGCTGCCGATGCGCGAGCGGACAGTGAGCGGAGTGTTGGCCGACCTCCAGATGGGCAGGTCGAGGTTGAGGCAGTGGCAGTGCCCCCTGCAGCAAGTGGAGCCACTGGTCTGCCTTCAGCCGACGCAGAGCAGGCATCGGCGTGGCTGCAATGGCAGAACGAAGTCGTGCGGCGGCACGGTCCGCCTGCCGACTCGGGGCAGCAGGGCTGGCCGGGCGGCAGAGGGTAAGTTGCAGATCCGGTCATGAGCAGAGAGAAGGTGGTGCGCTTGTCCGGCGGACTTGAAGCGCTTCAGCCCCCGGCTTCGCTCATACGAGCTCTCTGTTTGGTTGTTCAACCCTTTTCGTTGATCTGCGATCGCGGGGCGGCGTCACCCTCTTCCTTGCGGCGCCCTGGCTTGCCAGCTTGTCAATGACCATGACGCGCGATGGCCACATCCGCCATTTCAGCAGCTTCCTCAGTGATCGCCTGGAGGCTTGCTGATCCTGGCGGCCCTGCGCCAGCATGTCCGGTATCAGGCCTGCGCGACCTATGGCGCGCCATAGCCAGTGCGTCGCACCGTTGGTCTTGAGCGCGGCCTCATCCAAGTGCCATCTGTCGATGGTCCTGGGCAGCCAGGGGCGGATCTCCCTGACGAATGCATGGCAGAACTTGCGGCTCCGATGCCGCAGCGCCCCCTGGCAAATCAGGATGCCTCGCGAGGCGAGCGGCGCCTCCACGATGCGCAAGATGAGGGAGAGCTTGAACAAAGGCCAGAAGGCCCGGCGGATAACTTCAGGCGGGAAGGAATGGCCGACGAAGCTGGGGCAGGCAGGTGCTGTCATACCAGCCGGCCAACCAGAGATGAACTGCCCGGGTGAACTCGGAAACGGACAGCTTGCCAGTGCCTCGCACACTTTGGCAGCGCCGTCGAAGAAGGCAGAGAACTATGATACGCAGTGGTGTCAGGCTCGCGTGGCAGAGGGATCTAGCGCCAGGATTGATCGCCTAAGATGTTTGAGCCTGGCACAACCCCAACTGCGCCGGACTCTTGTGAGTTGGTCGGTGGCAAACCGGAATTCGAAGCGGAATTTCCGTTTGTTTCGACGGGAGTGTCGGTGCAGGACGAACGCAAAAGGCTGCAGTCCCAACGGTAACCGTCCCTGCGCCCGGTCAAGCTGCCCCCCCGCTCGAAACGACACACGCATTGCCGGCCAGCCAGGCAAGCTGCCATTCCGTCATGGTCAGAGGTGCAGGCTGGCCCCGGCGTAGAACTGATCGGCATCGGCCGCTGCGACGCACCGGTCCCATCGGACCCGAACGCTTGTGATGACCAGAGTGGAAGCATCACAAGCGCGAAGAAACAGACCACTTCGGCCTTGCCGTGCCCGCATCCGAGCTTGCCGACTTGAAGCAGTGAAAGTTTGACCAAATTCGCCTCCTTCGGTCTGGATGATCGGATCGGGGCCCTGACGATTTCCGAAGAACATTCTGGTCGTGACACAATGCAAATTCAGGCGGGGGCCGCAATGTTTAAGGCGGCGTGCCACTTACGGACCGACCAGGTGCTGCCCAGATGCCCAGCCTTGCGCGGCGGGCATCGTTCTCGGCCCGCCGAAGAAGGGGGGGCGCCGTGGCTGCCGCACGTCCACCGCCGTTGGAAAGAACGACTTCGGCGAGGTCGCGATCTCCGACGCGGCAACGGTGTCCCGATGCATCCGGCGCCTCGCAGATCACATCCCGCCCAACCAGATAACGTGCCATCTGGTCTGCCGCCTGCCCGGTGAAGCCTTCAACCCCTGCGAGTCGAACGAGGTCCTGGCCGATGCGGAGCGTTGCCGTGTCCAGCACGACGATCGGCTCACGCATCCGGGCATGATCCGGCCTGCTGGCGGAAGGTAGCGACAAGGCTGGAGCGGGTGCCGGTGGAACAGAAGCGGACGAAGACGCGTGCGCACCCGCCGATGCCCGCACATTCGCCGTCTTCACCCGGTCGGCCTCGGCGACAAAGGAGCGCCACATCACGGCCGGCATGCCTCCACCAGCAACCCCGTTGGTCGGTGAGCTGTTGTCATTTCCGACCCACACGCCGACGACGACATCCGCGGTGAACCCGATGAACCATGCATCACGACTGTCCTGGGTCGTTCCAGTCTTTCCGGCCACAGGGCGGGCCAGTTGCGCCGCGCGCCCCGTGCCTTCGCGAACCGAAGAGAGAAGAAGTTCGAGCAGCGCCGCCTGTGTGGATGGCTGCAGCACCGAGGCTGCCGTTGGGGGCAGGTGTGTGAACAGCGAACGGTCCCGCGCTCGCACTTCGCGCACAAGGTAAGGCTCTACGCGCCGTCCTGCCGCCACAGAAGCAAAGGCGGTGGTCATGTCAAGGAGAGTGGTTTCCACGCTACCTAGCGCAATACTGGGTACATTCAGCAGATCTGATCGGACACCAAGGCGCTGTGCAAATTCGATGACCCGGTCGCGGCCGACTGCTTCCGAAAGTTGGACGGCAACCGTGTTGACCGAACGAGAGAAGGCATCGCGTAAGGTCATCTGGCCGCGGTAGGTCCGGTCAAAGTTCACTGGTTCCCAGGCACCAACCCGCACGGGCCGATCGACGACAGATGTGCTGGGTGCCCAGCCTGCCTCAAGTGCCGCCCCATAGACAAAGAGCTTGAAAAGCGAACCTGGTTGCCGTCTTGCCTGATTTACGCGATTGAACTGGCTTGCCTGGTAGTCACGGCCACCAACGACTGCAAGTATGGCGCCGTCGTGCGACATCGCGACGAGCGCGGCCTGCCCAACCTTCGCGTGTTCTCCCTCACGGTCGAGCGCCTGCATTACCACGCGCTCGGCAATGTCCTGAAGTGATAGGTCCAGGGTCGTGCGTGCCCTCGCATCGGCCGGCAGAGAGCCAGCCAGGCGCCTCGTTTCTCCTTCGGCCCAGTCGGCGAAGTAGCCGCGCCCTGGCATCGCCTCGGGGGGAGTCCGAAGCTCTGCGGGTGCCGCGCGGGCCGCTGCCGCTTCTTCGGCAGTAAGTCGGCCCGCATTCAGCATCGCGTCCAGGACGGTTCCGGCCCGCCGCTGTGCGCCGCTCAGGTTTCGTGTTGGCGCAAAATGGGAAGGGGCCTGGACGAGGCCGGCCAGCATCGCGGCCTCGGCGAGCGTCAGCGTGCCCGGCTCTTTGCCGAAGTAACGCCGGGCCGCGGCATCAGCACCCCAGGCTCCGGCCCCGAAGTATGCGCTGGAAAGGTAGCGCGCGACGATCTGGTCTTTGGAGAGCTGGTGCTCAAGCCACAAGGCGATGAGAAGCTCCTGACCTTTCCGGGTGAGGCTGCGCTCCTGTGAAAGGTAAAGCAGGCGTGCGAGTTGCTGCGTGATGGTGCTGCCGCCTTCACGGGCACGCCCTGCGACCGCGTTACGAAGGGCAGCTCGCAGCAGGCCTCGTAAATCGATGCCGCCGTGTTCGTAGAAGCGCTGATCTTCTATCGAGATCACCGCATCCTTCAACCATCGGGGCATATTGTCTGGGGTGAGGGCGGTTCCACGAAAGACGCCCCTGGACGCGAACGGCTCGCCATCCGTCGCCTCCAGTACAACCGATGCTGAGGGCGCCTCCTCGATCATGCCTCCGTCGAGGGGCAGGCGTAGAAGCAGCCAGCCCGCCAGGGCTGCTACAATCAGGAGGCCGCTCAGAAGAAGGGCCGCGATCGGACCGGGCCTGAACGCCGCGGTGAGGATCGACACAACACGCAAGCTGCCCTGCCGCTCCACGCGTCTCTCCTGAATCAGCAGGTCAGAATTCTACATCAGCCAAAGGGCAAGCCAAGGGAACACATTTCTAAGCTTTTCAGAAATGCATCGTCATGCAAACAAGCATGATCTCTGTTCAGGGGCACTCCCGTTCGAGAAAGGGCGGCTGCATGCGAGTTGAGGCCGATGGCCGGCTTTGCCTGCAGGTGTGTGCGCAGCGCCTTCATGGGCGGCAGGCCACTCGTGGTGCTGCGATGTTCCCGGGTTCTCTGTTGCTGCGGCAGCGGCCGCCCCGAAGGACAGACTGGTTTGGCCCGCTCGGGTGGCGGCTTGCCCAAGCCGGATGCGTCTGCCTTGTGTTGCGAGCGTGCTAATTCGGCATGAAGCCCTGGACGAGGCTGCCGGACACCAGGCGCCATCCATCCACCATGACGAAGAACATGAGCTTGAATGGCAGGGCAACCGTTGGTGGCGGCAGCATCATCATGCCAAGCCCCATCAACACGCTCGCGATAACGAGATCGATCACCAGGAAAGGAAGATAAACAAGGAACCCGATCTCGAAGGCGCGGCGGAGTTCGCCAACCATGAAGGCGGGAACCAGGACGCGCCACGGCGTCTGCGCGGCCTCCTCCTCGGCGGGCAGCTGCGCCAGTTCCCGGAACAACGCGATGTCGCTGTCCCGCGCATTGGTTGTCATAAATGTGCGGAATGGCTCGGCGGCGGCGCGCAGTCCTTCCAGTTCCCCGATCTGCCCAGCCGCCATGGGCTGCAAGCCATCGTTCCAGGCTTTCTCCAAGGTGGGCTGCATCACAAAGAAGCTGAGGAACAACGCGAGGCCTACCAGAACCGGATTCGGTGGCGTTCCCGCAGCCCCGATGGCGCTGCGCAGCAGAGACAGAACAATGGTGATCCGCGCGAATGCGGTCGCCATGACCAGCAGGGAAGGAGCAAGTGAGAGAAGGCCGATCAGTGCCGTGAGCTGCACCAACCGCGTCGTGGCGCCGGACTGGCCGGCCGCTCCCATGTCGATGCTGACGCTCTGTGCCACGGCGAGGCCGGGAAGGAGGACAAGGACCAGACCAAGCGCGGGCAGCCAGGCAAGCCTGCGCATCAGCTCTCATCTCCGTTGGCGGTGGTTGCCGAGGGAGGGTGGATAACGAGATCCTGTGGCCCGCCGATCAGCAAGAGCAGGTCATGCCCGTTGCAGCGCACCAGCAGGAGGCGGCGGCGAGCGTCGAGCGAAAGGGTTTCCAGTAGCGCTATGCGGCGATCGGGCCCGTTCTTCAGCGAGCGGCCAAACCCTGCCGAGAAGCCCATCCGCCTGGGCACCTGGCCGGCCAGCACGATCAGAGCCAGCACCACGGCCAGGGTTGCGGGAACGGTGATCGCCATTCCGGAACTCATGGCGCAGGCCTCCTGCCTTGTTGGTCTCCGTGCATTTTGCTCGGAGTGGTCGCCGGAGGTTTCGAGCGTGCAGCCGTTGCCGCTGTGTTAACGGAACCGTTAAGCTCGGACGGAGATCGCAAGCGGGGAGAAAGCTCCCGCGCTCCGCCCGTAATTGCCAGCGGCCGGGGTGGAGCGCTTTGCGGCCACCGCGAGTGTCTGGACGACCCTTCCCTGGACGGCGATGGCCTGCTCCAGCAAAGCACGGTTCTCGCGCACGCCGTCCCTCAGGCGGTCCACGACAACGGCCAGTTGGGATGCGATGGGGCGCAACTCCTCGGCCGTCAGAGCGCCGCGCGCCATGAGGAAGGCCGTCACGGCCGCTTGCTTCGCCGGAGCCAGGGCGGCCGCGCCGACCAGGTCCTGGGCCTGGAAGGCCTTGGTTTCAGCCGCCATCACTCCGGTGAGTGCCAGAATGGTGCGCTCCAGCTCGTGCAGTCCGCTCATGACGATCCTTCCGGGGCGGGAGACGCGTGCTGGCTGGCTTGCGCCTGAAGGCGCTGCATCTGAGCCAGCACGGCGCCGCCGATTCCAACGCCGCCGGCACGTGCCATGGCACGGCCGAAGTTCTCGACCAGCATCGGCCGCCATTGCGCCTCCGCCGACCCGCCGCCGAAAGGGCCATTGGTCGGCAAGGTGTCGAACATCGGTTGGAGGAGGGCCCCGAGCATCTGCGCCTCGAAGTCCTGGGAGGCGCGGAGCTGCGCCTTGGGGGTCGTGCCCTGCGGCGTGCTCAGCGGGCGTTCGGACCTTGAGGCCTGGGGAGCCTGTGGGATGACGGAGGAAGTCAAGGTCTTAGCTCTCCTTGCAGCCCTTGGAGGACGGATGTGGGTGTCTCATCGCATCTCAAGCTCCGCCTGCAGCGCCCCTGCGGCCTTGATCGTCTGAAGGATGGAGATCATGTCGCGTGGCCCGATACCGAGGCTGTTGAGCCCGCGCACGAGCTCATCCAACGAAACGCCGCCCTGGAGCACGGCCATGCGCCGCTCCGACTGGTCGTCGATGCTGACATCTGTTCTCGGCACGATGGCGGTCTGCCCGTTGGAAAGCGGCGCAGGCTGGCTCACCTGCGGGGTTTCGGTGACCCGGATCACCAGGTTGCCTTGGGCGATGGCCACGGTGCTGATCCGCACATTGGCCCCAACCACGATGGTGCCGGAGGCTTCCTCCACCACCACGCGCGCCACCTGGTCCGGCTCGATGCGGAGCTGCTCGATCTCGCTCACCAAGCCCACCGGATCGCGGCCCGCAAGGGCGACCACCACCGTGCGCGGATCCGTGGCGGAGGCTGTCTGGTTGGAGGTCAGGCGGTTGATCGCGGCGGCGATGCGCCTGGCGGTTGTCAGATCCGGATTGCGCAAGGAAAGCCGCACCTGGTTCCGGCTGCCAAAGGTGAAGGGGACCTCACGCTCCACGATGGCGCCGTTGGCGATCTTCCCGGAGGTTGGCACGCCCCTCGTCACGGAACTCGCAGCTCCCCGGGCGGCGATCGCGCCGGTGGCGAGCGCGCCCTGCGCCACGGCATAGACCTCGCCATCGGCGCCGAGCAGGGGGGTCACCACCAGCGTGCCGCCGGTGAGGTTGGTGGCGTCTCCAAGCGCGGAAACGGCGATGTCCATGCGGCTTCCCGTCCGCATGAAGGCCGGCAGGTTGGCCGTGACCATCACGGCGGCGACGTTCCGGGTGTCGAGCTGCCGCTCCTGGTCCCGGGTGTTCACCCCCAGCCGCTCCAGCATGCCGATGAGCGACTGGCGCGTGAAGATGGCGCTGCGCAGGCGGTCGCCGGTGCCGTTCAGCCCGACAACCAGGCCGTAGCCGACGAGCTGGTTGTCGCGCACGCCCTCGATGTCGGCGATGTCCTTGATGCGGACGCCATTGGTCGATGCACCGCCGCGCTGCGCCTCCGCCGGCTGGACCGGCGCGAGCAGCAGCGGCGCGAGCAGCGCCAGCAGGAGCCTGGATGATCGCATGGCCATGGATCAGAAGGGCAGAATGGCGTCGAGGAGCTGCTGGCCGTAGCGCGGCTGCTGCACGTCGCTGACCGTGCCGCGTCCGCCATAGGCGATCCGTGCCTCCGCCAGCCGGTCGTGCTGGACGGTGTTGTCGCTGGCGATGTCCTGCGGACGGATGATGCCGGCGATGTTGAGATCGCGCATCTCGTGGTTCACCCGCACCTGCTGCCGCCCGCCGACGACGAGGTTCCCGTTCGGCAGAACCTGCGTGACGGTCGCCGCGACCCGCATCTTGACCTCCTCGTTCCGCTGGATTCGGCCGTTGCCCTTTGATGTGTTGGCCGAAGTGGCCTCGATCATCTTGGTGGGATCGATTCCGTTCGGGAGGAAGCGTGCGTAGGAGGCGTCCAGGCCGAGAACCCGGGGGATGCCGAGGTTCTCGGAATTGTCCCGGCTGCGGTCCGTGCTGTTCGAGAGGTCGGCCGTGTCCTTGATGGAAACCAGGATGGTGATGATGTCGCCGATGGCGGCGGCGCGCTGGTCGCGCAGGAAGGTGCGGCTGCCCTGACGCCAGAGACTGTTGTTGGTCTGGTCCCGCATGTCCTGCGCCAAGGGCATCGGCATGGAAACCGGGCGGTATTCCGGGCTGCGGGTCGGATCGGCGATCGGCGCCATCTCGGGCGCGCGCCCGATCTCGGAGATCCGCCTGGCGTTGTCACAGGCAGCAAGGCCGAGAAGCGGGAGAAGGAGCAGGAAGGGGGCGGGGCGCATGACCAGTGTTTTTCCGGTTCTGGATGGGGGTTCAGGGTTGCAGGCCGGCTCTCTGCCCGGCGCCGCGGCTGTTGGGCGTGCCCTCGCGTCCGGTGCCCACAGGCCGGAGCGGGCGCACCCGGTCCGGCGACAGAACCTCGGCCAGCACGGTGCCGCCGGTGGCAAGGTTCATCACCGGAACGATGGCACCGAGCGCACCATCCTCCATCGCGCGTCCCTGGGCCGTGATGGTCAGGCCCGGGGCGGAGTACTGCAGCTGCACGGGCATGTTCCGCAGCAGGGTCGGCGGGGAAGTGAGATCCGCGAGCGGGAGGGACTGGCCGGTCTGCACCGCCCGGCCCAGGCGCTGCCCGACAACGCGCTCGATGCGGTCCGCCATGCCCGGCCGTACCCGTTCGGCGGGCAGGCGCTGGGCCCGCAGGTCGCCCGCGGTCAGCAACTCGCCCGGTCGCAGCGGGCGGGCGGCCACCACGACCTCCCGCATCGCGATCACCCGGCCGGAGAGCCGCTGCCGCAGGGTGGCCATGCCGTCGGCCAGCACCAGGAGCGTGCCGGAGAAACGCCGCGTGCCCGCGTCGTATTCCAGCGCTTCAAAGGAGAGGCGCGGGGCCGGGCCGGTGGAGGGTACGAAGGGCGGCTGATAGCCGAAGAGATCGACATCCAGTCCCGGATCGGCGCCCAGGCCGACCAACTCGCGCTGCAGGGCCTCGTCCAGCTCTTCCCGCGAGAGCGGGCGGCCGGGGCGCTCCACGATCACCCGTTCGTCGCCCGCCAGAGGTGCCCAGGAGAGCAGGTTGTCGCGCGCGATGAGCGCGAGCTGCGGTGCCTCCACGACGAAGCGGCGTCCCGGTGCGGGGGAGGGGCCCAGCGGCTGGATCGCCCGTGGCCCGGCATTCTCGAACAGGTCGCCCAGCGTCACCAGGCCGCCCTCGATCACCGCGTGCGGCCGCGCGGTGACGAAGTCCTGGGCCGCGGCCGGGGCGATTGTCGCGAGCAGGGCGGCGATGAGGTGGCGGGGCCGGAGCACGGTTACCTCAGCCTGGTCAGGGTCGAGAGCATCTCGTCGCTTGTCGTGATCACCTTGCTGTTCATCTCGTAGGCGCGCTGCGCCGTGATGAGGTTGGTGATCTCCTGGACGACGTTGACGTTGGACGTCTCCACGAAGCCCTGCAGGACCTGGCCGAAGCCCGGTGCGCCCGGCGCGCCCTGCTGTGCCGCGCCGGAGCCCGGAGTGGCGAGGAACATGTTATCGCCGACCGCTTCCAGGCCCCCTTCGTTCGCGAAGATGGCAAGCTGGACCTGGCCGACGTTCTGCGGCGCCACCTGGCCATCGATCTTGGCCAGGACCTCGCCGGCCGCGTTGATGGTCACGTCGCGCGCGGTGGATGGCACCGTGATGCCGCCGCTCACCGGGAAGCCGTCCGCGGTGACGATCACGCCCTCGGGCGAGAGGGCGAAGGTGCCGGCGCGGGTATAGGCCGTCTCGCCCGAGGGAAGCTGGACGGGGAAGTAGCCGTTGCCGCGGATCGCGAGGTCGAAGCGGTTCTCCGTCTGGGAAAGGTTGCCCTGCTCGGAGATGCGGTAGATGGCGCCGGTCTTCACGCCGAGGCCCACCTGCGCCCCCGAAGGCAGGATGGTGCCCTGCTCGGAGCTCTGGGAACCGCCGCGGCGGAGGTTCTGGTAGATGAGGTCCTGGAACTCGGCGCGGCGGCGCTTGTAGCCGGTCGTGCTCATGTTCGCGATGTTGTTTGAGATGACCTCGACGTTGGTCTGCTGCGCGAGCATGCCGGTTCCGGCGACGTGAAGGCTACGCATGGTCCTGGGTCTCCGGATGAGGCTGTGGGAACAAGGGGCTGATCGGGAAGGGGAGGGGTATCAGCGGCGCTTCAGGATGCGATCAACGGCGGTCTGAAGCCGCTCGCCATCCTTCTCGATGAACTGGGCGGCGAACTGGAACTCGCGCATCTCCGCCGTCAGCCGCACCATTTCCAGCACGGGCTTGACGTTGCTGCCCTCCACGGAGCCCTGCACCACGGCCGGGCGCTGCACGGGCTCGGGCCGCGCCTCCGGCGGGGCGGCATAAAGGCGCGAGCCCTCGGCCTGGAGGTCCTGCGTGCGCTCGAAGTTCACGACCTTCAGCCGCCCGGCCGGGCCGGCCTCGGTGCTCACGGTGCCATCGCCCGTGATCTCGATGCGCGTGCTGTTGGGCGGCAGGACCAGGGGGCCGGCATCCGTGAGCACCGGGTTGCCGTCGGAATCAACAACGCCGTTCTCCGGTGACAGGGCAAAGCGGCCCGCCCGCGTGTAGCGTTCCCCATTAGGGGTCTGGACGGCAAAGAAGCCTTCGTTGCTCAGCGCGACATCCAGCGGGTTCCCGGTGCGCTGCAGGGCTCCCGGGGAAAAGTCGCGCCAGGTGGCGCGGTCCTGGCTGTAGGCGAGGGGCTTGCCGCCGACGATGCCCATGCCGTCCTGGCCGGCCATCTGGGTGGCGAAGATGGTCTGGCTCGCCTTGAAGGCTGGAGTGTCCGCATTGGCCATGTTGGTGGCCAGCACATCGGTGGCCCGCCGCTGCGCGACGAGGCGCGAGAGCACGACATAGCCCGGCAGATCCATCGTTGCACCGCTCCTCACCACCCCGCCTTCCGGCGGCAGCCCGCGAAGAGGAAGCCGGCGGGGCGAAACCGTCCGGACCGTTCCTCGGGCCATGTCGTGGTGCGTAGGAGGCAATTGTTGACAGAACGTTGAGGAAGTGCGCGGTCGTTAAGGCGCCGTTTATCCGCCGCTGATGCCCGCCGATCCGCGGAGCACCGGTAAAGAATCCGTTAACAGCTACCTTCTAGAGCCGCTCACATTCCAGGATGGAGTGGGCGCCATGAGTGGCGGCGCGCAGGGCAAAGCAGCCCAGACTGAAGCGGGGACCAAGAAGCGAGGCAAGCTGCCGCTGATCGCGGCTGTGCTCGTGCTGCTGCTTGCCGGCGGCGGGGCTGGGGCCTGGTACGCCGGGCTGCTGCCGGGCTTCGGCGGCAACCACGACACGCACGAGGCGGCGGACGCCGTGGCAAAGGCCGCCGCGAAGCCGCCGGTGTTCATCGAGATCCCGGACATCATCGCCAACCTCAACAGCACTGCCCGGCGCCAGACCTTCATCAAGGTGCGGGCCCGGCTTGAAGTGGCCGACGAGGCCCAGGGCAAGATCGTGCAGGCGGCCATGCCGAGGCTGCTGGATCTGTTCGGAGGCTACCTGCGCGAGACCCGGCCGGAAGAGCTGCGGGGCAGCGCCGGCACGCAGCGCCTGCGCGAGGAGATTGTGACCCGGGCCAATCTGGCCGTCGCGCCCGCCCGGATCTCCGACGTGCTGTTCGTCGAACTGGTCATGCAATGAGCGACGCGCCCGCAACCGTCGGCGAGGCCGCGCCCGAGGCGGATGAGGGCTGGGGCGACGCCCTGGCCGAGGCAGCGGCCGGCGGCGTGCAGGAGGCCCCGGCCGGGGCAGCGCCCAAGGCCCCCGCGGAGGACCTGGAGGGGTGGGGCGAGGCCCTGGCAGAGGCCGGCAAGGGCGGGGATGAGGGCATGGGCGGCCCTGCCGCACCCGCCGAGGAGGATGGCTGGGGCGAGGCGCTGGCCGACGCCGTGGCGCCCGCCGTCGCCGCGCCCGCGCCTGAGCCGACCCGGGTGTTGAGCCAGGCGGAGATCGACAGCCTGCTCGGCTTCGATGCCGGGGACGGCGGGGAGGACAACACCTCCTCCGGCATGGAAAGGGTGATCGCGCGGGGGCTCGTCTCCTACGAGCGCCTGCCGATGCTCGAGATCGTTTTCGACCGTCTCGTTCGCATCATGTCGACCAGCCTGCGCAACTTCACGCAGGACAATGTCGAGGTCTCGATCGAGAGCATCAACAGCCTCCGCTTCGGCGACTACCTGAACTCCATTCCCCTTCCGGCCATGCTGGTCGTCTTCAAGGCCGAGGAATGGGACAATTTCGGTCTGGTTGTCGTGGATTCCGCCCTGATCTACTCGGTTGTGGACGTGCTGCTCGGTGGCCGCCGCGGCACCTCGCCCATGCGGGTCGAGGGACGACCCTACACCACCATCGAGCGTGGGCTGATCGAACGCCTCTGCGCCGTGGTGCTGCAAGACCTCACCGAGGCTTTCAGCCCGCTGGCCGAGGTGCATTTCAGCTTCGACCGCCTGGAGGTGAACCCACGTTTCGCGGCGATCAGCCGTGCCAGCAACGCCGCCGTGCTGACGCGCATGCGCATCGACATGGAAAGCCGCGGCGGTCAGATCCAGCTGCTCCTGCCCTACTCCACGCTGGAGCCCGTGCGCGAGCTGCTGCTGCAGCAGTTCATGGGCGAGAAGTTCGGCCGCGACTCCATCTGGGAAACCCACCTGGCCGAGGAACTGCGCCAGACCGAGGTGGCTCTGGACGTGGTGCTGGACGAGCAGACGATGGACCTCGCGGATGTGCTCTCGCTGCGGGTGGGCGACCGCATCACCCTGGGCGTGGGCCCCGGCGCACCGGTCCGGCTGCGTTGCGGCGACACCGCTCTGTTCGAGGGCAAGGTGGGCGGGCGCAAGGGCCGCCTGGCCGTGCGCATCGAGCGCGGCTTTGGGCGCCATGCCCAGGAGCCGGACGTGTCGGCGATGGAGGCCGTCTGATGGGCCTGCTGGAATGGGCGATCCAGGCGGCGCTGGTGCTGGGCCTTCTGGTCGCGCTTCCCATGGCACTTCGGCTGGAGCGCGCCCTGAGCGCCCTGCGCCAGGACCGCGAGGCCATGGCGAGCAGCATGAAGGCCTTCGCCGAAGCCACGCGGGAGGCCGACGGCGCCATCCTGCGCCTGCGGGCCGCCGCGGACAGCATCGGGCGGAGCATCGGCGGGCAGACCGTTGCCGCCAAGACGCTGAGCGACGACCTGCGCTTCCTGACGGAGCGCGCCGAAGGACTGGCGGACCGGCTCGACAACGTGATCCGTGCCGTCCGTGGCGCGCCTCCCGCGCAGTCCGGGACCCTCAACCCCATGCCCGCCGCCGCTCCGCCCGCACCGGAGCCGGCCGACGCGCTGCGTCCGCGTGCCGAGCAGGACCTGCTTCAGGCGCTGATCCGGAAGCGTGCGCCATGAAGGCCGTTTTCGCGCTCCGTTGCCTTATGACGGGATGTGGGGTTCTCCTTGCCCTCAAGGGGGCATGGCTGATCGGCGAGTGGCCGGGCGCCGCGCAGGCGGCCAGCCGCCAGGCTGTGGCGGAGGCACCGGTCCGCAATCCCGCCGTGGTTCCGGTCCGCGCGGCGCAAGCCTCGGGCACCATGGATCCGCCGCCGCCGCGCCGAACGCAGGCCACTCCCCCGAACGGCGCTCAACCAGCTCCGGCCGCGCCGCCGCCGCTCCCGGCCGCCGCTGGAAACGCGCCGGCGGCCGCAAGCCAGGCCGACGAGGCTCTTGCCCTGGCGCTGCGCGGCCGTCGCCAGCAGCTGGACGAACGCGAACAGTCGGTTGCGACCCGCGAGGCCGTGCTGGCCGCAACCGAGAAGCGTCTCCAGGCGCGGATCGACTCGCTGGTGGAACTGCAGGCGCGGATCGACGCGAACGAGCGCGCCGCCAAGTCCCGCGAGGAGGCGCACTGGGCCAATCTCGCGCGCCTTTACGAAGCCATGCGCCCGCGAGAGGCGGCGGTGGTCTTCAACGAACTCGATCTGCCGATGCTGGCGCAGATCGTGAACCGCATGCGTGAACAGAAGGCCGCTACCGTCTTCAGCTCCATGGAGCCGGAGCGGGTGCGGGCACTGACGGCGGAGCTCGCGCGCATGCGGGCCAGCCGGCCGGCACTCTGAATACGTCACCGCAGCCCCAACGAAGCAGGCCCGATCCCATGACCCTCGACCGCAGCATCAAGGTTCTCGTCGTCGATGACTACAAGACGATGACCCGCATCATCCGCAACCTGCTCAAGCAGATCGACTTCCATGACGCCGACGAGGCCGCCGACGGCCATGAGGCGCTCGCGAAGCTCCGCAGCGGAAACTTCGGCCTGGTGATCAGCGACTGGAACATGGTGCCGATGACCGGCCTGGACCTGCTCAAGGAAGTGCGCGCCGACGCGCGCCTGAAGCACCTTCCCTTCATCATGGTTACGGCCGAGAGCAAGACGGAGAACGTCGTGGCCGCGAAGCAGGCCGGGGTGTCCAACTACATCGTCAAGCCGTTCAACGCCGAAACGCTGCGCGAGAAGATCGAGAAGGTGATGGCGCATGCCTGATAACTCCAGCGTCTCCATCGCGCATCTGCGCGGGGACCTGACGGCAACGGCCGCTTCGCTCCTTCAGGAGCTGGACAGCCTGGGGCGCATCGTCTCGACCGCGAGGGCAGAGGTGGTGGCGCTCCGCGCGGAGGGGCTGGACGAGGATCTCATTCCCTCGGCAACCGACGAGCTGGCTGAGATCGTGAACCACACCGCCCAGGCGACGCACGACATCCTGGATGCCTGCGAGCAGCTCGAAACCCTCCAGGCGGCGACCCCGGACGGCTCGGAAGCGCTGGTGGCCGCGACCACCCGGATCTACGAGGCCTGCGCTTTCCAGGACATCACCGGGCAGCGGATCGCCAAGGTGGTTTCGGCGCTGCAGCTGATCGAGGCGCGGATCGGCAAGGCAAAGGCCAGCTTCGCGCCGGTGGTGGCCGCGTCGGTCCCGGAGCCGACAGCACCCGCGATGCTGCTGAACGGCCCGCAACTGCCGGGCAACGCCATCTCCCAGTCCGCCATCGACGCCTTGTTCGACTAGGTCAGACCTGCCCATGTTCCGGCCCCGTGCCATTCTGCTCCTGCCTTTGCTGCTTCTGGCTGGCGGCGTGCTGCCAGCGGATCCGCTGCGCGCCGCCGAGCCGTCCTCCGTGGCGGTGCGGGCGGGTGGGCAGGCCGGCATCGGCCGGCTGGTGTTCGAGTGGCCGGACGCGCCGGGCTACAGCCTCCTGCAGGATGGCACCGTGGTGGACCTCCGCTTCGGCGCGTTGGGCACGCTTGCGCTCGATGCGGTGATCGCACGGCCGCCGCCGAATGTTGTCCGCGTGGAGGAGGTGCGGGGTGGATTGCGGCTGCACCTGCAGGACGGTGCGCAGCTGCGCCACTTCCTTCAGGGCTCGCAGGTGGTGGTCGAGATCGCGGGGCCGCAGGGCTTTTCCGCCCCGCGCCGCCCGGGAAGGCCGGCGCCGGTCGCGCGCGGTCCGTCCGCCCCGCCGGTCCCCGAACGGGGCCCCGGACAGGCGGCCCCCGGACAGGCGGCCTCCGGACAGGCAGCCTCCGGGCAGGCAGCCCCCGGGTCAGGGGCGCCTGCCCTGGCACGGCGGGAGGAGTCCGTGCTGGCCGCCATCGCCGCGCTGGGTGCGGCACGGCCAGCGGAGGGCCTCCAGCCGCCTGCCGCAGCATCGTCCCCTGCGGCGGCATCGGTGGCGGCCTCCCCTGCGGCACCCGGAGCCGCCCCACAGGAGGCTGGCGTCGCGGTTCCCGTGGCCCCCCCACCCATAGCCGCGCGAGGGGAGACTCCCGCACGGCGCGAGGTCGCCGGGCGGACGGAGCAGCCTGCGCCGGTGGAGCCCCGACCGGCGGTCGCAGTGCCGGCTCCGCTTCCCGAGCCGTCCCCGGCCGCTGTTTCCCCCGTGCCGTTGCCCTCCACCCCCATTCCAGCCCCGTCCCAGGCTGCAGATCCGCCGCGCGGACGTCCAACGGCGGCGCAGTCGGGACCCTTTGTGCTGCCCTTCGCGGCGGATTCGCATGTTGCGGCGCTGGTGCGCGCCGACTCGCTCATCCTGGTGTTCGACGATCCGCAAAG
The DNA here is from genome assembly GCF_042433125.1 of Muricoccus vinaceus. Classification (NCBI taxonomy): domain Bacteria; kingdom Pseudomonadati; phylum Pseudomonadota; class Alphaproteobacteria; order Acetobacterales; family Roseomonadaceae; genus Muricoccus; species Muricoccus vinaceus. The sequence continues at coordinate 25,812 of NZ_JBHLVZ010000036.1, forward strand.
GATGAGGCCCGAGACACTTCGCCAGCTCTCCGAAGCCTTCGGCTCCTTTGAGGTTCTGGAGGTTCCCGGCAGTACGGTGCTGCGCCAGCGTGTGCCCGCGCGGGGGCTGCCCAAGCTGCGCGTTACGGGGGATGCCTGGGCCTTGTGGCCGGCGGGCTCGGGGCCCGGCGCACCACTTGCCGCCATCACGCCTTCCTATGAGGCGGGGCAGGCGGGCCCCGGCGGTGCGGCGCCGCGCCTGCTGCTTCCGGCGGAGGGCGCAGGGCGTGTTGTCGCGATCCCTGATCCGGCCGGGGAGGGGCTGCTGCTCGTCGGCCTGGTTTCCGGGCCGGGGGCCGGCAGCCCGGCTCCCCGCCCCTTCGAGCCGTTCGACGTATTGCCGACCGAACTGGGTGTTGCGCTCGCCGTGCGGTCCGACGCGGTGACGCTGCGCCCGACGCGCGGTGGGTTCGCAGTGCCTCTGGCCCATAGCGGGCCGCTGGCGATTGCGCCGCTCCCCACGCCGTCGGTGGCCCAGCGCCTGATGGACCTGCCGAACGAGCCCCTGCAGGCGCTGGACCAGCGGCGGCGCGCCACCCTGGGCAAGCTGATCATGGCCGAGCCGCAGGCACGGGGCGAACTCCGCATCAACCTCGCGCAGGACATGCTCGCGCTCGGACTGGCTGCGGAGGCACAGGGCCTGGCCCAGATGGCCGTCTCGGAGGATCCACGCCTGGCTGGCCTTCCGCGGGCCCTGATGGTTGCCGGCGCCAGCGCCCTCGTGGCGGGCCGCCGGGACGAAGCGAAGCCGCCGCTGACCGATCCTCGCCTGCCTGCCCTGGAGGAGACGCGCCTTTGGCGCGCCCTCGCCTCCCTGGCCGACACCGGGCTCGACCGCGAGCCCGTCGAATCCATCGCCGAGCTGGCGGCCACGGCCCCGATGCTGCGCAGCTATCCGGCGGCAGTGCGGCAACGGCTGCTTCCGATGGCGGCGCGCGCCCTTGCGGCAAACGGAGCGCCGGATGCGGCCGCGTCCCTCCTGGATGCCGCCCCCGCCGAGGATGCGGCCTTGCCCGCGATGGCCTATGCCCGCGCCCGGCTGGCGGAGGCACGCGGCGACACGGAGGCCGCGCTCTCGGACTACGATGCCCTGTCGCAGGCCCGGGACAGCGACATGCGCGCCCGGGCGCTCGGGCGCGCCGCGGAGCTGCGCCTCGCAGGCGGTGGCGCCGATGCGGCGACCACGGCGGCGGCGCTGGCCGCAGGCATCACCGCATGGCGCGGCGACGCCCGCGAACTCGACCGCCGCCTGCGTGCGGCGACCCTCTACCAACAGGCCGGCCGTGCGGAACTGGCCGTCGATCTGCTGGATGAAACCGAGAGCATCTTTCCCGAGGCAGCGCCGCAGATCGCGCCGGTTCGCCAAGCTGCGGTCTTCGGGCGCGTGACCGATCCCCACCTTCCGCCGCTGGAGGCGGCGCGGCGTCTCACCGAGGGCATGAGCAGCCTGCCGGCCGGGCCGGCGCTGGATGCCGCCGCCCTGCGCGTGGCGAACCGCCTGGCCGAGCTGGACCTGCATGCCCAGGGCGCCGCGCTGTTGCAGCGCGCCGCGGAGCGGAGCGAGGCGCCCGCCGCCCTGCGGCTGCGCCAGGCCGAGCTGCTGGTGGCCGGCGGCCAGGGGCGGACCGCGCTGGACATCCTCCAGGCCACCGCTCCGTCGGGCGCGGCACGGCCCGCGCGGCGGGAACTGGTGGAAGCACGGGCCCTGGTGCTGGCGGGCGATGTGGGACGCGCCGAGGAGGTCCTGCGCCGCCTCGGAGCCACCGGTGCGGCGCCCCTGGCGGAGCTGCTGGCCTCTCGCCAGGACTGGGCCGGCGCAGCACAGGCCCTGGCGCAGCATGCCGGCGGCGTGCTGCCCGCGGCACCTGCCCCGCTGGACGAGCCGCAGCGCCAGCTTCTTCTGAGGCTGGCCGCCTTCAGCGCGCTGGCCGGGGACGAGCCCCGCGTGGCGGAACTCCGTGCCTCCTACGGCCCCCGCATGGCCCGCGGCTCCATGGCCGAAGCCTTCGCCGCCCTGGTGGCCGAGGCGCCACGACAGGGCGTGCCCGACCTGGACAGGCTGCGGAGAGAGGTTGCCATGGGTGACAAGCTTTCGGAGCAGCTTCGCAGCCTGCGCTGAGCCCTGCGGTGGATCACGGTTCGGTTAACATGATGGTTGCAACTCGGCCCGAAGTGTCGGGAATGAGCGTGAACCGACCCGATCCGCAGGCCTTGGCCGGGCAAAGATTGCAGTGGCTGGAGCAGCGGCAGCAGGTGCTGGCGAAGAACATCGCCAATGCCAACACGCCGGGCTTCCAGCCGAGCGACCTGCCGCCCTTCGAGCGGCAGCTTCAGCGCGCCGGCGCGGCGGCGGGTGTCATGCGCACCGACCCGAAGCACCTGGCCAGCGCCGGAAGCGACGGTGCGGTGCGAGAGCGCCGCAACGCCGAGCGGAGCCCGGACGGAAACGGCGTGGCGCTGGACGTGCAGGCCCTGAAGGTGGCCGAGACCGACCAGGCGCATGCGCTGGCGCTCAACCTTCACCGGAGCTGGGTTGGCATGTTCCGCACCGCGCTCGGGCGCGGCTAAAGGGAGACGGCAGCATGGATCTCGACCGCGCATTGACGATCTCGGCCTCAGGAATGACGGCGCAATCCTCCCGCCTGCGGGTTGTGGCCGAAAACCTGGCGAATCAGGACTCCACCGGCACGGCGCCGGGCGCCGATCCTTACCGCCGCAAGACCGTCACCTTTGAGCGCCACGTGGACCGTGCCACCGGCGCGGAATCGCTGCGGCCCGGCCGCGTCGGCACCGCGCCCGGCGAATTTCCCGCCCATTACGAGCCGAACCACCCCGCCGCCGACGAACGCGGGTATGTGCGCACCCCGAACGTCGACAGCCTGATCGAGGTGATGGACATGCGGGAGGCGCAGCGCAGCTACAGCGCGAACCTTTCTGTGCTGGAAACCACGCGCGGCATGCTGCAGCGCGCGATCGACTCCCTGCGCGCATGACCGCCGCCCTGACCGGCGCCAATGCGGCGCTCAACGCCTACCGCGCCGCGGCGCAGGGCCAGCCGGGCGGCACCGCAGCGGCCGTCAATTCCACCGACGGCTTCGGCGCCATGCTTGAACGCGCCATGGAGGGCGCGGTGGATGCGGCCCGCAACGCCGACACCACGAGCGTGCAGGCGATGACCGGGCAGGCGGGCGTGACCGACGTGGTGCTGGCCGTGTCACGCGCCGAACTGGCCCTTCAGACAACCGTCGCGCTGCGCGACCGCGTGGTGTCCGCCTATCAGGACATCATGAGGATGCCGATCTAGGGGCATCCGGATCACGGGCAAGACGCCCGGGATGAAAGCCGCAGGAGGCGGCCTGGCATGACGGAAACCGAAGTCCTGGCCGTGGCCGGGCAGCAGGCCATCTGGGCCTGCCTCATGGTGGGCGGCCCCTTGCTGGGGCTCCTGCTCGCCGTTGGCGTCGTGGTCGCGATCCTGCAGGCGCTGACCCAGGTGCAGGAGGCTGCCCTGGCCTTCGTGCCCAAGATGGTGGTGCTCGGTCTGGCACTGATGTTCGGCGGCCCGATGGCCATGAGTGTCCTGCGCACCTTCACGGAGGACATCTTCGCGCAGATGGTCAGCGTCGGCGGGCTCCGCTGATGGATGCGGTCTGGCTGGACCGCCTCCCTCTCCTGGCCTTCCAGGCGGCGCTGCTGATAGCCCGCATCGGCGCCTGCGGCATGGTTCTGCCGGGCCTCGGCGAAACGGATGTGCCGGTGCGCGTGCGGCTCGGCCTTTCGATCGCCGTGGTGGCCCTGTTGCTGCCTCCGCTGGCGCCGCAGCTTCCGGCCGAGCCGTCTTCTGCCGCCGCCCTCGCCTTGCTCGTCGCCCTGGAGGTCGCCATCGGGCTCTGGCTCGGTTGGCTGGCGCGGCTGGTGAGCTTTGCCCTGGTGATCGCGGGCCAGGCGATCGGGTTCCTGATCGGCCTCGCGAGCGTGCTGACCCAGGACGCGATGCAGGGCTCCCAGGCGCTTGCCACCGGCCGCCTGCTGGGCCTCGCCGCGGCGGCGCTGACCCTGAGCACGGGCCTCTACACGCTGCCGCTCCGCGCGCTGGCCGAAAGCTACACGGTGCTGCCGCCCGGCGGGGCCCTGCCGGCGGGAATGGTGGTGGAGTCGGTGGTCGCCGCCACGGCCGAAAGCTTCGCGCTGGCGATGCGGCTCGCGGCGCCGATGGTGCTGCTGGCGGTGCTCCTGCAGGTGGGCAGCGGCCTGCTCTCGCGCGTGGCGCCGCAGGTGCAGATCTTCATCCTCGCGGCCCCGGCGCAGACCCTGGTGGGCTTGCTCCTGCTGGCGGTCCTGCTGCCCGTCATCCTGACCCACTGGACGGATGCGGCGGGCGAGAGCTTCGCGCGGCTGCCGGGGCTGAACTGACCCGTGTCCGAGGAGCAGGGCGACGCCGAGGACCGGCAACACGAAGCCTCGCAGCGCCGGCTGGACCAGGCGCGGGAGCGCGGCGACGTCCCGCTGTCGCGCGAGACCGTCCAGCTGGCAAGCTTCGCCGGCGGCGCCGTCGCGCTCGGCATCCTCGGGCCACAGCTCGGCCGCGACCTTCTGAACGACGCACGCGCGCTGCTCGCGCTCAGCCATGCCTCCACGCCGGAGGGTGCGCTCGTGGCGCTGCTGAGGACCGCCCTGCCGGTCAGCCTCGGCGTGGCCGGTGCCGCGGCCCTGGGTGGCGTGGCGGCGACGCTGTTTCAGACGCGCCTGCTGGTTTCCGCCAAGGCCCTGGTGCCCAAGCCTTCCAAGCTGAGCCCTCTTGCGGGCGCCAAGCGCCTGTTCGGCCCGCACGGCCTGCAGGAGCTGGCGCGCGCGATCGTCAAGCTCGTGGCCACCGGCGCCGCGCTCTGGTGGGCCACCAGCGGGCTGGTGCCGGTTCTGCGGGACGTGCTGTCCGAGCCCGCGGAGATGATGGTGGGCGTGCTGTGCGAGCTTCTCGGGCGGCTGGTGATCGCGGCGCTGGTCGCCCTCGCGGTTCTGGCCGCCGCCGACTTCCTGTGGGTGCGCCTGCGGTTCAACCGCCGCCTGCGCATGAGCCTTCAGGAGGTGAAGGACGAAATGAAGGAGAGCGAGGGAGACCCGCATTTCCGCGCGGTCCGCAAGGCCAAGATGCGAAGCCGCAGCCGCAGGCGCATGCTGGACGCCGTGCCGACCGCCACCGTGGTGGTCACGAACCCCACGCATTACGCGGTGGCGCTCGCCTATGAGCGCGGGGTGGATGCCGCGCCCCGCGTGGTGGCGCGCGGCGTGGATGCGATGGCTGCGCGCATCCGGCGCCTCGCCGAGGAGCATGGCGTGCCGCTGATCCCGAACCCGCCGCTGGCCCGCGCCCTGTACAAGCTTGACGACGATGCGCAGATCCCGCCCGAACACTTCAAGGCGGTCGCGGAACTGATTGCGCTCGTCTGGCGCATGCGGGCGCGGCGGTCCCCCGCCTAGCGCGGCGGGCCCACGGCCCTCGGCCGCAAGCGCGCGGCCCTCAGCGCGTCGCCTGACGGGCGCCCATCTCGTCCAGCGCAGCCTGGCTGCGGCGGGCCGCCTTGCGCGCCATCTCCGCCGCCTGGTTCTCGCGCAGAAGCTCCACGGCCCGCTCGGCGGCGCGGGCGGCGGCCAGCGCCTCGCGGGCCGTCTCGGCCGCGCTCTCGGCCAGCCGCGCCTCGGTGGCGGTGCGCTGGCGCATGGATTCGCCGCGCGGCAGCCAGGCGACCAGGTCGGATGTCGCGTGCAGGCTCAGCATCGGCTCCGGTGCCCGCAGGGTGGCGCCGGTGACTTCGCGCGGGATGACGGCCGCCGCGGCTTCGGCCTGCCGGGCCGCTTCGGCCGCGCTGGCCCGCCGCGCGGTCATGGCGCGCTGCGCCTCCAGGGCCTCCAGCCCACGAAGGCGCTGCAGAACGGCAAGGGGATCATGTCGGGGCAGGGGGCTGCTCCATCGTGCTGGCCAGGGCCGAGAAGGCGCCATCCACCGTCAGCATCGGCTCGTCCTTGCGCTGGTGGAGAAAGGCCTCGATGCGCGGGCCGAGGCGAAGCGCCTCGTCCACTGCCGGGTCCGTGCCGGCCTTGTAGGCGCCAAGCCGCACCAGCTCCGCCATGTCGCCCTGCAGCGAGAGGACGGCACGGGCGCGCGTCATCAATGTGCGCTCGTGCGGCTCGAGGCAGCCGGGCACGGTGCGCGAAAGGCTCCGGAGGATGTCGATGGCCGGCCAGCGGCCGCGCTCGCCGATCCGGCGGTCGAGCACGACGTGCCCGTCCAGGATTCCGCGGACGGCATCGGCCACGGGCTCGTCATGGTCGTCGCCCTCCACCAGCACGGTGAACAGGCCGGTGATGGCGCCGCCGCCATTCTGCTCGGCGCCGGGTCCCGCGCGCTCCAGCAGCCGCGGCAGCTCCGCGAAGACGCCGGGCGTGTAGCCCCGCGTCGCCGGCGGCTCGCCGGCCGCGAGGCCGATCTCGCGGCAGGCCAGCGCGAAGCGGGTCAGGCTGTCCATCATCAGCAGCACCTGCCGGCCCTCGGCGGCGAGCGCCTCGGCCACGGTCATGGCGGCATAGGCGGCCTCGCGCCGCATCAGCGGCGGTGCGTCGGAGGTCGCGCAAACCACGACGCTGCGCGCCAGCCCTTCGGGTCCCAGGTCGTCCTCCAGGAACTCCCGCAGCTCCCGCCCGCGCTCCCCGACGAGGCAGAGCACGATGGCGTCGCATTCGGCACCGCGTGCGAGCATGGACAGGAGGGTCGACTTGCCGACGCCCGAGGCGGCGAAAAGGCCGAGGCGCTGTCCGCGGCGCATGGTGCAGAAGGCGTCCAGCGCCCGGACGCCAAGGTGCAGGCGCGGGCCGAGCCGGGCACGCAGGCCGGCCTCCGGCGGCGGGCGGCGAACCGCGTGGGCGACCGGGCCGGGAGGGAGGGGGCCAAGCCCGTCCATCGGCCGGCCCAGCGGGTCCACCACGCGCCCCAGCCAGCCCGCACCGGGGCGGAGCACGGCATCGCCCCGAAAGAGGACCGTGGCGCCGAGGCGCACCCCGTCCAGCGGGCCGAAGGGCATGGCGCGGGCCCGGTCCGGGGACAGGGCGACGATCTCGGCGGGAACCGGGCCGCCCGCGCCCATGACCTCCACCCGTGAGCCGCAGGACAGGAAGCTCTGCAACCCCGTGATCTCGACGGAAAGCGCGCCGGCGGTCGCGACACGGCCCTGGATCCGGCCATCCGGCATGACGCGCAACGCCGCCGCCGCCGCCGCCGCGCGACCGGCCAGGTCGCCTGCCCGAACCGTCTCGCCGCTCATGCCACCATGCCCCGCATGCTGCCGGCATGGCCGTAGGCCCCGCGGTAGTCCGGAAGCGGCACCAGACGGGCGGACAGGCCCAGCAGCGTCTCCGACGCGCCCAGGTACAGCACGCCACCGGGCGCCAGACGCCGCAGGCAGGTCTCCACGACCTGCTCCTTTGTCGGCTTGTCCAGATAGATGAGGATGTTCCGCAGCAGGATCACGTCGAAGGCAGCGGTGGCCGGAACCTGGCCGATGAGGTTGCCCACCTCGAAGCTGCAATCCTCCCGCAGTTCGGGTCGCACGCGCCAGTCCGGTCCCTCCGGCGTGAACCAGCGCTCCAGGCGCTCGTGCGAGAGCCCGCGGTGTACCTCGAACTTGCTGAAAAGCCCCTCCCGGGCCCGGCTCACCACCTTGCTGCAGATATCGGTGCCAAGGATCGTCACGCGCCGGCCACCGAGAGATGCCTGGATCTCCCGTGCCAGCATCGCCACGGAATAGGCCTCCTGCCCGGTTGAACAGGCTGCGGACCAGACCCGGATGGGCGTGCCGCGCGGACGCTCGGTGGCGATTTTCGGCAAGACCGAGGTGGCGAGGTGGTCAAAGGGCAGGCGATCGCGGAAGAAACTCGTCTCGTTCGTGGTCAGGGCCTCGGCGACCTGCCGGGCGAGGGAGGCCGCGCCCGGCAGGGCCAGGCGCTGCGCGAGCGCCGTCAGGTCTGCCAGCCCGTTCTGGCACAGCACGGGCCCGAGCCGGCTTGCGAGGAGGTAGCCATGGTCTGGCCCCAGGACGAGGCCCGACACCTCCTGAACGGCCCTGGCGATCTGGCGATGCCCGGGATCGATCATGCGGCACCCGCCAGCTGTGCCAGCCTGCGGGCCAGCTCGGGGAGCGGCAGCACCTCATGGGCGGCGCGGCGTTCCACCACGGCGCCGGGCATGCCCCAGACCACGCTGCTCTGCGCGTCCTGCACCAGCACGTGCCCGCCCGCGGCCGCGACGGCGGCGGCACCGGCTCCTCCATCATGGCCCATGCCGGTCAGCACCGCCGCGACGCAGCGCTCCCCGTAGGCCGCCACCAGGCTGCGGAACATGGGATCCACCGCGGGACGGCAGAAATGCTCCTCCGGGCCATCGGAAAGCTGCAGCACCGGCGGCTTGCCGGCGGAGATCAGCAGGTGCTGCCCGCCCGGTGCCAGATAGGCGCAACCCGCCTGGAGCACGGTTCCGGCCTCGGCGACCACGACGCGCGCGGCGCCAACGCGATTGAGATGTTCGGCCAGCATGGGGATAAAGGTCGCCGGCATGTGCTGCGTCAGCACCACGGGAATGCTTGGCCGGCTCCGGAAGGCGCGGAAGATCTCGGCCAGGGCCTGCGGGCCGCCGGTCGAGGAACCGATGGCGAGGATGCCGGCCTGTGCGGGCGCATGGCGGGGCCGCGCCGCGAGGAGCGGGGCTGGCGGGGCGACCGGCGCGGCGGGACCGGCAGGGCTTCGGGCGGGCGCGCGCCGGCGCAGGGCGCCATGGCCCTTCACGCGTGCGATCAGCTCCTGCGCGAAGGATTTCTCCTCGCCGGAGCCGGGCTTGGGGATGCAGTCGGCCGCGCCCCGGCGGAGCGCTTCCATGGCCGCGGAGGCTCCACGCGTCGTCAGGGTGGAGGCGACGATGACGCGCAGGCGCGGATCGCAGTGCATCATCAGGGGCAGGGCGGTCAGCCCATCCATCACGGGCATCTCGAGATCGAGAACAGCCACGTCGATCCCGCCGCGCCGCACCGCGGAGACGGCTTCCTCCCCGTTGCGTGCACGGGCCACGACGTGCAGGTCCGGATCCGCCTCCAGGATGCGGGTCGTCGCGGCGCGAACGACGGCGCTGTCATCACATATCAGAACACGCAGGCGTTCCTGGTCCGCCCCTGGGCTGACGCTCCGGATGGTGGATCCCAGAGCTTGGTTCAAGACATGCTCCCCTCGGCACCCCGCCCGAAGGCCAGGAGGCGAGCGGGGTCGAGCTCGATCAGAAGATCGCCGTCGAGCTGGTAGACCGCCGTCGTGTGGGCGCGCCAGGTTTCGGCCAGGGTGGCCGGCGCCTCCTCGCGCCGCTCGGAGGAGATGCTGATCACCTCGCGCACGCCGTCCACCACCAGGCTGTACAGCTCGGCGTCGTGCTCGACGATGATGCTCATCCGCGGGGCGCCCTTTTCCGCCGGGGGAAGTCCGAGGCGGCTGCGCAGCTCCACCGCGGTCACGATGCGGCCACGCAGGTTCAGCACCCCCGCCACCCCCGCCGGCGCCAGGGGCACCCGGGTGATCGCCTCGGCGCGCAGCACGTCGCGCACGCAGGGGACGGGAATGCCGCAGAGCCGGCCACCGATCTGGATCGTGAGCAGCAGGCGGGAGTCATCCACCGCCGCGTGGCGCGAAGGCATTTCCAGCAGCTGGGCGTTCATGCGGCTTCACTCATGTTGGACAGGGCTCGGGTAAGCGCGGCCAGCACGCGGTCGCGGTCGAACTTCGCGACGTGATCGGTGAAGCCGGCGACGCGGCCCCGCATCACGTCCTTCGGGCTCGCGCGGCTGCTCAGCGCCACCACCGGCAGTGCCGACCAGGCCCCCTCGCGGCGGATCTCGGCCACCAGCCCGAAGCCATCCATGCCCGGCATCTCGATGTCGGAAAGAATGGCATCGAACATCGCTCCGCTGTCGCGGAGCCGCAGCGCGGCGGCCGCATCGACGCAGGCCGTGACCTCGTAGCCGGCCGTCGAGAGCGCGGGCACGACGATCTGGCGGAAGAACCCGCTGTCCTCCACCACCAGCAGGCGCGGGATCATCTGCTCGGTCTTGCCGAACCAGGCGGGGTCACCGTGACGCAGCCAGTAGGCGCAGTCGAGGACGTCGGTCGCCCGGCCGTTGACGATGGCACTGCCGAGGAAGCCGGCATGCTCGGCCGAGGGACGCAGCGCGACCCGCGTCTCGATCACGTCGAGGATCTCGTCCACCATCAGGCCGAGCATCCGCTCGCCGTCCTGGAAGACCAGGAGCTGCTGATGCGCGTCCCCGGTGGGCTGCGCCCAGGCACCGAGCGGTATGAGCGGCATCAGGCGGTCACGATACTGCACGACCGGCCGGCCCCCCGCCATCTCGATGCTCGCGGCGGGCAGAGCCTCCAGCCGCGCGACGAGGCCGAGCGGCACCGCCTTGGGCGTGGGGCTGCCTCCGGCCCGGAACAGGAGGAGCTGGGCGCCCCCGTCCTCCTTCGCCGCGGCCTCGCCATGGGCCTGAGCAACCCGGTTGCTGCCGATCCCGGCGATGCGCGCGATGCCGGCGGGATCGATGATCATGATGACCCCGCCGTCGCCCAGGATGGTGTTGCCGGAAAAGGCCTGAAGGTCGCGAAGGATGGGCGCGACCGGTTTGACCACGATCTCCTCGGTGTCGAAGATGCCGTTCACCAGGAGGCCGAAGCGGGCCGTGTCGGCCTGAAGCACGGCAATGAAGCCCTCAACCGGGGCGCCGCCCTCCAGATAGGGTGCGAGGCCGAGCAGGGGACCGAGCTGCACCAGCGGCAGCAACTGGCCGCGCAGGCGCAGCACCGGGGCGGAGTCCAGCCATTCCACCTGCGTGTTGCTGCCGACGCGCACAAGCTCGACCACGGCGGACTGGGGAACCGCGAACCGCTCACCGAAGGACTCCACCACAAGCCCGGAGATGATGGCGAGGGTCAGGGGAATGCGGATGGTCAGCACCGTGCCGCGGCCCGCGGTGGTCTGAAGGTCCACGTTTCCGCCGATGCGCTCGATGTTGCTGCGCACCACGTCCATGCCCACGCCGCGGCCGGACACCGAGGTCACCTTCTCGGCGGTCGAGAAGCCCGGGCGGAAGACGAAGCGGGCCACATCCGCGTCCTCCATGGCGGCGACCGCAGCCTCCGTGGCCAGACCGCGCTCCACCGCACGCTCGCGCACGCGGGCAAGGTCCAGGCCGCGGCCGTCGTCCGCAATCTGGATGACGATGCGCCCGCCTTCCTGGCGGGCGGAGAGCAGGATGCGGCCCGTTTCCGGCTTGCCGGCGCGCAGCCGCTGGTCGGAGGATTCGAGGCCGTGGTCGGCCGAGTTGCGGACCATGTGGGTCAGCGGGTCGCGGATCAGCTCCAGAACCTGGCGGTCCAGCTCCGTCTCCCCTCCCGTCATCACCAGGTCGATCTTCTTGTTGAGTTCCTGCCCGAGGTCTCGGACCAGGCGCGGCAGCTTCGACCAGGCGGCGGAGACCGGCTGCATCCGGGTCTTCATCACCCCTTCCTGCATGTCGGTCGTGATCCGCGAGAGGCGCTGCAGCGGGGCGGAGAACGGCGTGCTGCCCTGGCTGCGGGCCACCTGGAGAAGCTGGTTGCGCACGAGCACCAGCTCCGACGCCAGCGTCATCAACTCGTCCAGCACCGGCAGGGATACGCGGATCGCCTGCACCGGCAGGCCGGCCTCAGACGCGCCGGGAGCGGCGGCCTGCGGCCCAGGCGCCTCCTCCGGCAGCGTGCGCGCGAGGGGGGTGAATGGCGCCACCGCGGGCTCGTGCCCGGTTTCGTCCGCACCGAAGGCCTCGGGCTGCTCGGCTTCGACGGAGGCGCTGGCGCCGGGGGCGGCCTCGCCGTTCCCATGCACCAGCGTCTCAAGCCGCGCCAGCAACGGCGAGTCGTCGCCTCTGGGCTCCTCGCCCGCTTCGGCGAGGCCGGTCAGGATCAGGCGGATCGTGTCGATGGCGCCCAGCACGGCGGTGACGCCTTCCGGCGTGACCTGCCGCTCGCCGTCGCGGTAAAGGCCCAGCAGGGATTCGGCGGCATGAGCCACCGTCTCCAGCCGCGGGAGCCCCAGGAACCCGCAGGTGCCCTTCACCGTGTGCACCAGGCGAAAGATCCGGGCCAGGATCTCCGCATCGTCCGAAGCGCGTTCCAGCTCGACGAGCGCCGTATCCAGCTCGGCCAAGGCCTCGTTGGTTTCCGTCAGGAACTCCGAGATGAGGTCGTCCACGTCAACACTTCCGTCTGCTGCCCCAGAGCAAGGAACAGCCCATTTCCGACCATTCTGTTAACCTGTTGCTATTTAATGCCGCGCGAAGGTGCAGCCTTGTTCCCGCAGCCCGTGACAAGGCAGTGGTTGAGAAATGCCTAAACCGTAAACATACCGTTAGTAATAGGCTCCTACCTCCGCTGCATGCCGCCCGAGAAGAGGGCGGAAAAGGGTGGTACGGCGGATGATCCGTGCGGTGACCGTCCGTTGGTCGGGCTGCTCCCCAACAAAGCCGGGAGCGCCCGCCGCATCGCCAGAAAAGCTGGCGATCCACGGTAAAAAGGATCCGCACTATGGCCCTCAACTCTGTCATCACCAACGCCGGCGCGATGGTGGCCCTTCAGTCGTTGAACAAGACCAACGACATGATGGACGTCACGCAGAAGCGCATCTCCACCGGTTATCGCGTCTCGGACGCCAAGGATGACGGCGCCGCCTTCGCCGTCGCCCAGAAGGTCCGCGGCGACATCGCCGGCATCACCAGCGCCAACGAGCAGCTCGGCGGTGCCACCGGCCTGCTCGATACGACGATGGAGGGTCTGAAGAACATCTCGACGACCCTCACGTCGATGAAGGGCGTCATGACCAAGCTCGCTGACGACAAGGTCGTGGGCGAGGAGCGCTCGAACTACGAGTCCCAGTACACCCAACTGCGCCAGCAGGTGGGCAGCTATGTCAACGACTCCACGTACAACGGCCTGTCGCTGCTCGGGACCTCCGACATGGCGGACGGTGTCGCCACCGGCGGAACCGCCGGCGCCGGCTTCAAGGTGATCCGCAGCGAGACCGGCAACACCTACGACATTTCCGGTCAGACTGCGGGCGCGTTCAACATCACCGACGTCACCACCGTCAACACCGGCGCCGCGAACGATGCTGCCAAGGCCGCTGCCTGGAAGACGGCGCTTACGGCGGACGCCGCGACGGGCAACTTCAAGAACGTCGAGAAGAACACCAACGACGCTCTGAACAAGTACGGTAACGACAGCAAGGCGATCAGCAACCAGATCTCCTTCAACAAGGGGAAGATGGAGGCGCTCGAGTCCGGCCTCGGCGCGCTGATCGACGCGGACCTGGCCAAGGAATCGGCGCGGATGCAGTCGCTGACGATCCGTCAGCAGCTGGGCACCACCTCGCTGAGCACCGCCAACCAGGCGCCGTCCTCGCTGCTGAGCCTCTTCCGCTGATGGAAGGCGGTTCTGCCGCTTGCGCCTAGACCGACCGGGGGCTGCCCGCAGCCCCCGGTCCCACTGCCACTGGGTCCAAGGGCCCATCGCCGTCAAAACGAGAGGCTGGCATCGTGCACCCATCCCCTTCCCAGGCACTGCGCGCCTATGGCGCGGTTCAGGCCACGCGATCCCTGCGCGAGCAGGAGGCGGAGGTCTACGCGACCCTTTCCGGCCGCCTTCGCGCAGCCGTGCTCAGCGGCTCCAGCATGGACCGGGTTCGTGCCCGCGCCGATGCGAGCCGGCTCTTCACGGCCCTGTATGCCCTGGTGCTTCACCCATCCTGCGCCCTGCCCGAAGGGCTGCGCGGCGCCATTGCCTCCGTGACCCGGGTGGCCCTGGCGGACATCGAGGGCGAAGCGCCCGATTTTTCCTTCCTCGCCGGCATCTGCGACGATTTCGCCGCAGGGCTGCGCACCCGGCCGGTAACGGCCAAGACCCATGCCGAGGCGGCGGCCGCATGACCCAGAAATCCGAAGTTCGCCCTCCTGGTTCCGGGCGATTGGTGCTGGACCTGCGCGCGGGCGACCGCATGCTGGTGAACGGCGCAGCCCTGCAGTTCCGGACGCGAACCAGCGTCATGCTCGGCAACCGCGCGCAATTCCTCTTCGGCAAGCAGATCATGACGCAGGAGGAAGCCCGCACCCCCGCACGGCGCGTCTATTTCGCGATCCAGGCAGCCTATGTCGCGGAGGAGGCCGGACGGCCCGACTACATCGCGGCCGCACGCGAACTCGCCGACGACTATTCCGCCGCCACCACCTCCGAGATCGCCCGAACGATCCTGGTTACCGCCATCGCGGCGCTGGAACGCGGCGATTGCTGGGAAGCCATGCGCAGCGTGCGCCGGCTTTTCGCCCATGACGACGCGGTGCTGGCCTACGCCGGCCATCCATAGGGCGCGAGAAGCATGGCCGCCAACCCGTACCTGTTGACTCTGTTCGGCGGATCGGGTGCGGCCCCGACGGCATCCCTGTCCTCCGCCGACACGGTGGCTCTCTACAACCAATCGCTGAAGAACGCGGGCAAGGAAACGGAGCGCCTGCGCGCGGATCCGACCGTCAAGCGTGATCTCGCATCACTGTTCAAGGCAGTCGACAAGGCCAGGACGCCGGAGGATCTGCTGCGCAACCCCGAAGCGCGGCGGGTTCTGCTTCAGGGGATCGGCCTGGCCGATCAGGTCGACAACGCGGGCCTGGCCATCAAGGCGCTGACCTCGGATCCGTCCAAGGCGACCAGCCTGACGAAGCAGCTTTCGGATCAGCGCTGGTCCGCAGCCGCCGTTCAGCTGGACTTCACCGCCTCGGGCCTGAAGAAGCTCAAGGACCCCGCTTTCCGCCAGGTCATCTCGGACGGACTTGTCGAGTACAAGCGCCTTTCGGCGATTTCCGAGAAAAGCCGGGTCGTCTCGGATGCGCTCACCATCCAGGGCCTGTCGGACACCAAGACCGACATCTACACGGTTCTGGGCAACAAGGTGATGCGCCGTGTCGCCACCACCATCGCCGGGCTTCCGGATGAGCTGGCGCTGCAGTCGGTCGAGGCGCAGGCGCGCAGTCTCTCGGCCCGCTTCAATGTCGATCAGTTCAGTGATCCGAAGAAGCGCGAGAAGGTCATCCAGCGCTACCTGATCACGGCATCCAACTCAGGCCTTTCCTTCACGGCCTGAGACGGGTCCTGCGCGCCCCGCGACGCTTGCCCCGGGGCCGGGCCGCCTATCTTCGGCGATCACGCGGGGCGTTAACAGCTGGTTAACGATTCACGAGGGGTATGTCGCCATGAGCCTCGACACCGCTCTCCTGAACGCCGGCAGCGGACTGCGGCTCGCCTCGCGGCAGCTCGCCAACGCCTCGAACAACGTCGCCAACGCGGCGACGGTGGGCTATTCGCGCAAGCAGGTGGACGGCCTGTCGCTCACCATGGGCGGCGTGCGCACGCTCGACCCGCAGCGCGACATCGACCCGGTCATGCGGTCCGAGATGCGCCGGGCGACAGGACAGGAAGCGGCCGCGGGGCTGCGCAACGACACCCTGGCCCGCCTGTCCCAGCTGCAGGGAGACCCTTCGGACGGCTCCAGCATCGGCGGCCTCATGGGCGCGCTGCGGGATAGCTTCACCAGCCTGTCCGACGATCCCGCCAATGGCGGCAAGCAGACGGCCTCGCTGGAGGCGGCCCGGTCCCTGGCTGGGCGGATGAACACCATCGGCTCCAGCATGAGCCAGGCTCGGCAGGGCGTGCAGGACGGGCTGCGTGACGATGTGGACAGCGCCAACGGGCTGCTGCGCGACGTTTCCCGCCTGGACCGCCTGGTCCGCAACGAGGTCGCCGCCGGCCGGAGCGCCGCCGAGCTGCTGGACCAGCGGGACGCGGCCGTCTCGAGCCTGTCCGGCCTTCTCGACATCACGCCGGTGCCGGCCAGCAACAGCGGCATCACCCTGATGCTGCCCAGCGGCGCCACCTTGCCGCTGGATCCGGAGGCCAGCCCGCTCAGTCTCGCCGACGTCACCGTGAGTGACCACGACTACCACGGGAAGCCCGACGGGCGGCTGCCGGGGCTGGCCGTCAACGGTGTGCCGCTTTCCGCGACGAGTGGGCTGGGCGGCCGCATCGGCGAAGGCTTCAAGCTGCGCGACGAAACCATACCGCGCATGCAGGCGGAGCTCGACGTAACCGCCGCCACACTGGCGGGACGGCTGGAGAAGCAGGGACTCCGGCTGTTCACCGATGCCGGCGGCAGCCCCGCGCCCGACCCGTCCGCCCCCGGTGCGGGCCCGGCCATGGCGGGCTTCGCCAGCCGCATCCAGATCAACCCTGAGGTGGCAGGCCAGCCCCGCCTGCTCCGCGACGGCACCGCGGCGTCCGGCGGATTTACGCCTAATCCCGCCAATGGCCCGAGCGGCTTCACGGCCCTTCTGGACCGCGTCAACGACTACGCCTTCGGCGCGCAGTCGGCCGCAGGCGTGGCGCATCCGCCCATTCCCGGAACCGGCCTCGGGCCCGGCGGAACCATCAGCACGGGCGCACCGACATCCGGCCGGATCACGGACTTCGCGGCGACCGTGACGGGGCGGCAGAGCGCGGAAGCGGCCGCGGCCAAGGGTGACGCCGGGCAGGCCACCGCCGTCCGTGCCCAGCTCGGCACCCTGGTCCAGCAGCGCGAGGGCGTGGACGTGGATGCCGAGATGGCATCCATGGTGCAGCTTCAGAACGCCTACGCGGCGAATGCGCGCGTCATGTCCGCCGTTCAGGACATGTGGGACGCTTTGCTGGCATCAGTGCGGTAAGGAGAGCCTGTTATGGCCATCAGTGGCTTCCGAGGGCTGGACAGCACCATGCAGGCCGCGGTGCAGCTTCGCGCCCGGTTCAACGAGGAGACACGGCAGGCCGCCAGCGGCATGCGGGCGGACAGCTATGCCGGCCTCGGCGCCGATGCCCGGCGATCCGTCAATCTCCGGAGCGAGCTTTCCCGCCGGGAGGTCCTGGCCACCAATGCCGGCCAGGCCGAGGGACGCGCCTCATTCGCGCAGACCATCCTCGGCCGGTTCTCGGACATCGCGAGCTCCATCTCCGCGTCCGCGGCCGACGGGCTGGGAGCCATGAGCACGAACCGGAGCCTGATCGCGGAGAACGCCCGCAAGGCTCTGAGCGAGGTGACGGGCCTGCTTCGCGAGCGTTACCAGGGTGAGGCGGTGTTCGGCGGAAGCGACCTCCAGGCCGACCCGATCATGAGCCCCGAGGAGATTTTCGGCTCCGGCCTGTACACGGGCATCCGCGATCAGATGGCCCAACTCGGCACAAGCGGCGCAGCGGCGGTTCTGGCGAACACGCGTGCCCTGGCGGGTAGCAACGATCCGGCCATCACGCCCTTCTCCGCCCACGCCGCCGCGGCCGCGCGCGGGGAGATCGACGATCCCCGGCGCAACGTGACCGTGGCGGACGGCGTGCGG
The DNA here is from genome assembly GCF_042433125.1 of Muricoccus vinaceus. Classification (NCBI taxonomy): domain Bacteria; kingdom Pseudomonadati; phylum Pseudomonadota; class Alphaproteobacteria; order Acetobacterales; family Roseomonadaceae; genus Muricoccus; species Muricoccus vinaceus. Next base: position 43,379 of record NZ_JBHLVZ010000036.1, read on the forward strand.
GTCGATATCGGCCTCTACCCGAACCGGGACGCGGCGGCGCTTCCCCCTGGCAAGGACAGCACCGGGTCCTGGTCGCGCGACCTGCTGCACGGGCTGAGCGTGCTCGCCAACCTGGATGCAGCCCCGGCCGAGAGCGACGTTTCGGCCGTGCTGCAGGGCGTCATCGGTGTTCTTCGCTCGGCCAGGGAGCGCGTGGACAACGAAGCCGGGGCGCTGGGCTACGCTCAGAAGCGGCTGGACTCGGCGCGTGCCGAGAACACCGAGATCGGGAACCAGCTGGAACAGCAGCTGGGCGACCTGGAAGCGGTCGACCCCGCTGAGGCCTTTATTCGCCTCCAGGCCACACAGACGCAGTTGCAGGCCAGCTACAAGAGCCTGGCCATGCTCGGCGACCTGACCCTTACCAGCTACCTGCGCTGACCTCGGGCGCCCTCCAGGGCGGCACGGGGTTGCGAGCCTGGGCGGCGTTGTATCCGGAGCACGAGGGACGCGGCGTGGCCAGCAGGGCTGGTGGGGCGGACCCCGGGGCGTCAGGTGGCGCCTGGCCGCGAGGCGCCCTTATCGCCACTGTGCGCAGGGTCATCCCGACACTGATGGTCTGCCTGCTCCACCATCTCAGAACAGGCGCCGGCTCTGGGGCGGCACGGCGATCGAGGCGATCGCCCCTGCCGACGCGCGGCCGGCCACGGTGATGGGGGCCGCACGGTAGGCATCGAGCCCGCGGCCGGATCCGCTGCCGGCAGCGGCTGGCGCGGCAGCGGCGGAAGGTGCGACCAGGGGAAGCACCTGAGCGCGCTCCGCGCCATTGGAGAGGAAGAACCCCCCGCCGATCGCGCCGAAGCCGGCGGGCAGGGCGGGCGGAGGCGCCGCCGGCGCGGGGGCGGGTGCGGCGGCCGCGGCGATCTCGATGGGGGTGGCCTGGGGCGCCCGTTTCTCCTGCTCCCAGGCGGCGAGCACCCGGTTGAGATAAGGCACGGCGAACTCCGGGTTGCGCGAGTGGTAGCTCGCGGCCGCCTGCTGCCAGTCCTGCTTTTCCGCCATCAGGTTGCGCAGGAAGCTGGCGGCATAGCGGACGTTCGTCAGTGGCTCGAAGGCTTCCTCCAGGCTGCTGAAGGCATTCGGGTGGTGCCGCATGTTGATCTGCATGCAGCCCACGTCGATCGAGCGCATTCCGCCGGCCTGCATTTCCCGCACGGCGGCAATTCCTGCCGCCTTGGATGGGTAGGTGCTGCCGCGCCCCTCCGCGTTGATCGTCCAGGGATAGGGATCGACCTGGCCCGTTGCCGAATCCCGGCGGCCGGACTCGACGCGCGCGATCGCCGCGAGCAGACGCGGGGGAAGGTTGAATTCTCGCTCTGCTACCTCGATCGCCTGGCGGCAACTCAGCGCCGATTGAGCCATCGCGCCGGCTGGCGCGAACAGGAGCGCGGCAAGCACGGTGAGGCGGGTGCGGGAGAGAAATGGCAGGCACATATTGCCGTTTGCGCAAGTGCCATGCCATTCGACGGCAGCGAGCCCGGGCTTGGTGGCACAAGGGATGAGGGCGCTGGCCGCAGCACATCCGATGGGCCAAACGATAATGTATCGAAAACAAAATGAATATCTCTGAGATACATTCATAAGGCGGCAACAGAGGCCGCGAATAAGCAAGCCTTACCTCAGCAGGGCTGAGCCAATGAATTCGTTTCCGCTGTCCTTTATCGTTCCCGCCTCTCTGACCGGCCAGGTGGCGGCAAAGCGGCGCGCTTCCAGTTCCGGCGAGTTCGGCGCCCTTCTTGCGGCGGATCAGCCGGTGGGCGCGAACACACAGCCAGAAACGGCCACGGGCGTCGAATCTCTCGGCCTCCTGGCGGTTTCGGCTCGCCCGGAGGACCGGCCGCGCTCCCCCCGTTCGTCACGCGCCGTCATTGACGATGCCTTGGCCCTGGTAAAGCGCTTGCAGGTCTTGCTCATGGATGGGGGAGGGAGCGGGCTGGATCCGGCAGAGCTTGAGCGGCTGGCTTCGGAGCTCGAAGCGGTGGCCGACACGTCAGGCGCATGCCGGGGCATTGCCCTCCGCCTGCGGATAGAGCGGGAGAAACTCCCTTCCTGAGATCAGAAAAGCAGCCCCTACAATAGGAATATGTATCATTACAAATGAGGCGTTAACGTAGAGAAAAGTCAGTCCCCTCAACCTATGCTTGCGGCGGCGCATCGAGGTTATTAACACACGGAACTGTGAGGTCGGTGCCGCGGACAGGGCGGAACGGCCAGAAAGTTTGGCATCCAGGGAACATCGCAAGGCCGCCCATGCGCATCCTCATTGCCTCCACCGCAGACGCACAGAAGCTGTGCAACTCGGTTTCCCAGCTCGGTCACATCTGTGACGAAGTGACGCCATTCCGGGAAGCTCCGGAAGTTGCTGTATTCGATGGATCTTATGATGCCGTGCTGTTGCAGGCAGCGGGGTCCATCACCGAAGCCCTTCCTGTCATCCGTGAGATCCGCGCCCGCGGGCTCTCGGTGCCCGTGGTGATCCTCTGCGGCAAACTTCGGATGGAAGAGGAGCAGGAAGCCTTCAATCTCGGTGCCGACGATGTCCTCACCACGCCGATCAGCCTGCAACTCGTGGTTGTGCGTCTTCAGGCAATTCAGCGCCGGATCCTCGGCCATAAGACTGCGGTCCTGGGCTGCGGCAACGTCACCCTCGACCAGAGCTGCCGCAGGGTGGCCGTCGACGGGAACGCGGTGCGCCTGACAACGCGTGAGTTCGACGTGCTGGAAACGCTCATGCTTCGGCGCGGGGTGCTGCTGACGAAGGAACTGTTCATGAGCCGCGCCTACAACGAGAACGACGGCCCGAACGCACGCATCCTCGATGTCTTTGTTTGCAAGCTGCGCCGCAAGCTTGCCGCTGCCGGTGCCGCCGAAATCGTCCGGACGGTCTGGGGCAGCGGCTACAGCCTTCGTGAGCCGTCCGAGGCCGAGGTCGCCCTCGCTCGCCAGCATCTCAGCACGGGCAAGCCCCGCAAGCAGCGCGCGCACCTCGCCATCGCCGCCTGAGACCGCCCGAGGCCTCCCAGTCCGCCTGCGCCCGGCACTGGAGGCAAGGCCGTCACCTTCCCTCCGTGGCCCTAGGAAGACAGGCTGAATGAGCAAGCAGAAGGGCAAGTCCAACGAACGGCCCGTGATCGTGATCCGGCGCGAGGAGGCCGGGGAGGAGGGGCATCACGGCGGCGCGTGGAAGATCGCTTATGCGGACTTCGTCACGGCGATGATGGCCTTCTTCCTTCTGATGTGGCTGATCAACGCGACAACCGACGCGCAGCGCCGCGGCCTCGCCGACTACTTCGCGCCAACCAACATCCTGGGGCGCGCGGCCTCCGGCTCGGGCGAGCCCTTCGGCGGCCGTACGATGAACAGCAGCCGCAACCTGGCTGGCGAGAGCCCTCCCTCCAGCGGGCTGCAGAATGGCCTGGCCGCGGCCCCTCAGAGATCCTCCGAGAAGGACGACGACCTCGACACCGAGGAGGCAGCGCCGCGGACCACGGCGACGCTCCGCTACCTCGTCTCGCAGGCGCAGCTGGCTGGCCAGTCCAGCGTCGACCAGCAGGCAGCGGCGGCGATGGCGGGCCAGCGGCAATCCGCATCCGCCGAGGACGCCGCCGCCCGCGCGCAGGCGGCTCGCACCACCCTGATGCAGGCCGCGGAGGAAATACGCTCCTCCGTCGGCAACGATCCGCAGCTGGCGGATCTCGCCCGGCAACTGATCCTGGACCAGGTTCCCGAGGGACTGCGCATCCAGATCGTCGATGCGGAGCGCCAGCCGGTTTTTGCGGCCGGCCAGGCGGCACCGAACGGACGTGGCCGGGCCCTTCTGATGAGGGTGGCCAATGTGGTCGCCAAGCTTCCGAATGCCGTCGAGATTTCCGGCCACACCGACTCCACCCCGTTCAGAGGCGCGACGGATCGCTCGAACTGGGACCTTTCCTCGGACCGCGCCGGCGCCACGCGGCGCTTGCTGGTCGAATCGGGCGTCAACGAAGATCGCGTTCGCGGCGTCGCCGGGCGAGCGGATCGTGAACTGCTCGTGCCGGAACGCCCGGCGGATGCGGCCAACCGACGCACTTCCATTCTCGTCATCATGCCGGAAGGTCGCGCGGGCCGGACCGGTGCCGAAGGAGGCTCACCGTGATCCTGATCGGCGGCTTCGTTTTCATGCTCGCCTGCGTGTTCGGCGGCTACCTTGCCGCCGGCGGCCATCTCGGGCCGATCCTGCACTCGCTGCCCTTCGAGATGCTGATCATCGGCGGCTCCGCCATCGGAACCTTCCTGATGGCGAACTCGATGTCGCATGTGAAGCACACGCTGGGCGCGATCAAGAAGGCCTTCACGGGATCGCGCTACAAGGAGCAGGATTACGTCGACCTTTGCACCCTCCTGCACCGGCTGCTCCGCGTCGCGCAGTCCAAGGGGGCCATCGGTCTGGAGCCGCATATCGAGCGGTCGGAGGAAAGCACCATCTTCCTCGCCTTCCCGAAGATCCTCGCCGACCACCACGTGGTGCTGCTGATCTGCGACTACCTGCGCATGATCGGCATGAACGCCGACGATCCGCACCAGCTCGAGGACGTGATGCTGCGCGAGCTCCGGAAGGTCCGTGACGAGGAGATGCATTCGGCCCATGCGTTGCAGAGCGTCGCCGATGCCCTGCCGGCGCTCGGGATCGTCGCGGCCGTGCTCGGCGTCATCAAGACCATGGGCGCGATCGATCAACCCCCCGCCGTTCTCGGCGGCATGATCGGCGGTGCGCTCGTCGGCACCTTTCTTGGCGTTCTGCTGGCCTATGGCATGGTCGGCCCCCTGGCGGCACGCCTGAAGGCCGTCGTGGACGAGGAAGCGAAGTACCTGGAGGTCGTGCGCGCCGTGCTGATCGCGCATCTGCACGGCAACGCGCCCCAGGTGGCCGTGGAGATCGGCCGCAAGACCGTTCCTTCGGACCTGATGCCGACCTTCCAGTCGCTCGAAGGCGTCCTGAACGAGGCTCCTGCCGCTGCCTGACGCAGCGCGGCGGCCGCAGGAAACAGAAAGGGCGGGGGATGGATCCATCCCCCGCCCTTTCGCTTGCCGCCGCCTCAGCGGCGCATGTTGATGGTCTCCTCCAGCATCTGGTCGGTGGTCGTGACGATGCGGGTGTTCGCGGTGTAGGCGCGCTGGGCCACGATCAGCTTGGTGAACTCCGCCGCGATATCGACGTTCGAATGCTCCACCGCGCCGGCCGAGAGGGTGCCGGCCCCCTTGGTCCCGGCGGACTGCACCTGCATCGGCCCGGCTTCCGACGAGAGGCCGAAGGCCTGGCCATCCATCCGTTGCAGGGCGTCGGGGTTGCTGAAGGTTACAACGGGCACCTTGGCGATCGTGCGGCTGGCGCCGTTGTCGTAGCTGACAACCACGTCCCCGCTGTCGCGGATGGCGACGGCGCGGAAGGCCCCGCTCGTTTCACCGTCCACGGTGATCTTGCTCTGCTCATAGACCGTGCCGGCATGCTGGGTGACGTCCGACAGGTCCAGCGTGACGGTCTGGCTGCCCTGGCCGAAGTCTCCCGTGAAGGTCAGGGCGCTCCCGGGCGCCGCGGCACCCGTAACGGGATCGAAGGTCAGGGTCTGCGAGGACAGGTTGGTGGTCCCGTCGCTGGCGGTGGCGGTCCAGGTGTTGGGAGCCCCGCCGGCTGCCCAGGAGAGCTGAACCGTCTTCAGGTCTCCGGCCGGGTTGTAGATCTGGAACTGGGTTTTGATCGGGTCCGTGCTGGCAGGCGTCTTCGGCAGGTTGGCCGTGAGCGCCGCCTTGGTTGTCGGCTGCGCGGCGATCGGCGTCTCATCCACGTGGATCGGGGAGAGGGGACCCTGGTTCACCACCCCATTGGCGTCCGCGCTCCAGCCCTGGAGGGCATAGCCCGACCCGTTGACGAGATAGCCCGAGCTATCCTTCCGGAAATCGCCCGCGCGGGTGAAAAGCTGCTGGTTCTCGAAAGCGACGGAGCCGTCGGGATTGCGGCCCGCGGGTTGCGCGACGCTCAGCAGGCCGTTGCCGCTCAACGCGATGGAGAGCGGGTTGTCCACCATCTCCAGGGAGCCCTGCAGCGAAACCGTTGCTTCCGGCGTCGCGGAAACGGCGCCGGGCGTGTGGATGCGGCTGCTGGATTGCGTCAGCAGATCCTCGAAGTTGGTGTCCGTCCGCTTGAAGCCGACCGTCTGGCTGTTGGCCACGTTGTCGGAGATGTGGCCAAGCGCGCGGGATTGCGCGTTCATGCCGGAGATGGCGGTTGTCATGGAGTTGAAGAGCGACATCGGCGGGTGTCCTCGGTGGAGCGATAAGGGCCCTCGCATCGGAACTGGCCCCGGATGTGATGCGTTGAGCAACGCTCGTGCCAGCCTTTCACCCTTTTTTCAGACATGCTCATCGCCAACCCGGCAAATCCTGCAGCCTTCACGGCCGCTCCTTGATTTTTCTCGGTTTTGTTGTGGCGCAGTTCATGCGTGGCGCGATGTGGGTGTGGTCCCGCACCAGCTCCATCACCGTGACAAAGACATGCTCGCCAACATCGTCGCCCCATCCTCCGCGCCACCGCCGGCTCAAGGCGCCGCCGACAGCCGCGCCGCCTGCGGCGGCGAGAACGGAGCCTTCGCGGACACTCTGAATAGCGCGATGCAGATGTCTGCGCCGGTGAACGGGACGGCTGCCGCAACGGCGCCGCACGCTCCGCACGGCGCGAACCAGGCCGTTGCCGCACAGCAGGACGGGGACGCGGCGATGCTGGCGGACAAGCCTGCGGTTCTCGCAGCGCTGCAGGAAGTGCCTAGTCCGATCGCGCCGACCTCCACCATGGTGGTCGGGGAGCCCGCTGGCGAGGAGCAGGCCGAACCTCTCGATCCGGAGCAGGAGCAGCCCTCGCCGGATGGCGTGGTGTTTCCGCAGATCGTGGATCTGCGCGCCGCACCGCCGCTTCCTCCTCCCGCTCAGGCAGCTGCCGCAACAGGCCAGCAGGTGGGCCCGGTCCAGGCCAATGGCATGGAGGTGGCCGAGGCAGGCGCCAAACCGCAGGCCAAATCCCCGGTCGAGGTGCCGGCGTCACAGATCACACCCGAAGCCAAGGGCGCGGCCGGTGCCGGCGCGACCGTTGAGGGTGTGCAAGCCGCCTTTCCGGCCGATGCCGCCATGGAGCGGAAGCCCGAGGTGAATGACACCCGAGCGGTGGCACCCTCCACCGGCGGTGCGACGGCAGATGCGGCCATTCCCCTGCCAGGCGCCGCAGGCCTTGCCGCAGCGGCACCGGCCGCGCCGCCCGCCGATCTGCGGGGCTACGCCGGTGCCGTCGCACCGCCTCCTCCCGCCCGTCAGATCTCGCCCGCCGTTCTGTCCCTCTCGGCGCAGTCGGGGACGGGGAACGCTCCGTCCCGGCTCGTGGTGGCCCTCCGCCCGGACGATCTGGGGCGGGTGGAGATCGCCGTGGAGCAGGCGCCAGACGCGCCAGCCGAGATCCGTCTTTCGGCGGACCGGCCCGAAACGCTTCGAATGCTGATGCGCGACACGGACGCGATCCAGGCCCTGCTGCAGCAGGCCGGTGTCGGAACGGAGAACGGCCGCAACCTGAGCTTCAGCCTCTCGGACGGGGGGAGCAATGGCCAGCCCTCGCGCGAGCGGGAGTCCAGGCCGCAGCACCAGCAGCGCCACCTTGGCCAGCGCGATGACGCCCTCGGCCAATCCCTCGCCGCCAAGGTGGAGCGCAGCCTCCCCCTCGGCCGAATCGATCTTGCGCTCTGATCCAAGGCGGAGACCCAGCCCGTGACCCTTGCCACCAACCTCCTCTCCAGCACCACCGCCGCGACCCCGGTGTCGCAGGCCACGAGCAGCGGCGCCGCCGCCAAGCTCGGCGCGGACATGAACAGCTTTCTCAAGCTGCTCACCGCTCAACTGCAGAACCAGGACCCCCTCGCACCGATGGACGCCAACGCCTTCACGGCGCAGCTCGCCCAGTACTCGTCCATTGAGCAGCAGATCGCGACAAACAAGAACATGGAGTCGCTGCTGGACGTGCAGCGGGCCAACTCCATGCTCTCGGCCACCTCGCTGGTGGGGCAGCAGGTCGAGGTCGCGTCGGACAGCGTCACCCTCCGGAGCGGAACGGCGCAGCAGATGCAGCTTCCGGCGCTGGGCCAGGCCGGCACCGCCCGGCAGGCGCTCGTCACCGTCACCGATGCCAGCGGCACCGTCCTTCGGCAGGCCACCACCTCGCTCGGGAGCGATGCCACGTCCTGGCGGTGGGACGGGGTGGACAGCCGGGGCAAGCGGGTTGTGGACGGCACCTACAAGGTCGCGGTGACCGGCATCGACTCCTCTGGCGCGGCCACCGGCCCGCTGGACTTCACGCTGCGGGGCACGGTGGACAGCGTCAGCCGCAGCGGCGACGAGCCCAGGCTCAGCCTTGGCTCGCTGTCCGTCGGGTTCGGGAACCTCCGCCGCCTGTAGCTCCATCGCCCGGGGCCGCTCAGCGACCCCATCACGTCTTCGTTAACATTCAGGAAACGCCCTTCGGAAAAATTCCGGGGGCGCAGGAGGATCCTGCGCGCGGAGACACCCACCAATGCGCCGACGCAACAGCCCAGAACGGGCGACGATGCTCCGGTTCCCGGGCCAGGTCCGGCCCGCATGAACGGCGGTTTGGCGCGCCTCGTGGCCTCCCTTCGCGCCCTGGGCCCGGTCCGCTTGGCTGTTCTTGGCCTGATCGGCGCACTGACGCTGGGTATCCTCTCCTTTCTGGCGCTGCGGACAAGCTCGGTCCCGATGGGGCTGCTTTATGGCGGGCTGGAGCAGCGCGACGCGGGGCAGGTCGTCGCGGCGCTGGACCGCGCCCGCGTGCCGTACCGGCTCGGCGGCGGCGGCAGCGAGATCCTGGTTGCGGAGGACCAGATCCCGCGGCTGCGCCTGATGCTGGCGCGGGACGGGCTGCCCGCCGGCGGCAGCATCGGCTACGAAATCTTCGACCGGCAGAACAGCCTGACCACCACGCCGTTCCAGCAGGACGTGAACCGGCTGCGGGCGATGGAAGGCGAGCTGGCGCGCAGCATCCGCGCCCTCGACGGCGTGTCCGCCGCGCGGGTTCATCTCGCCATGCCCCGCCGCGAGGCCTTCTCGCGCGAGCGCAGCGAAGCGCAGGCCAGCGTGGTGCTGCAGATGCGCGGCGTGCAGCGGCTCGACCGCGAGGGTGTCCAGGCCGTCCTGCACCTCGTCGCCTCGGCCGTCCCGGGCCTCAAGCCGCAGAACATCGCGGTGGTCGACGGCCGGGGCGAGCTGCTTTCCCGCGGCGCCGCCACCGGCGGTGCGGGCGGGCTGGCCCAGACCCAGGAGGAGATGCGGCGCGCGCAGGAGATGCGCATGTCGCGCAGCATCGAGGAGATGCTGGAGCGCATCCTGGGTGCCGGCCGCGTGCGGGCCGAGGCCACCATCGAGATGGACCACGACCGGGTCCAGGTGACGGAGGAGCGCTTCGACCCCGAGAACCAGGTCGCGCGCAGCCAGAACTCGGTCAACGCCAGCAACCGCTCGGGCGAACCCCAGAACGTGAGCGTCGCCAACCAGCTTCCCGGCGCCCCGGCCCCTCAGAACAATGGGCCGCAGAGCCAGGAATCGCGGCAGGAGGAGACAACCAACTTCGAGATCGGCCGCACGACCCGGAATACCCTGCGCGAGCAGCCGGCGGTCCGCCGCCTCTCCGTCGCGGTGCTGGTGGACGATGTGCGCGAAGCTCCCGAGACGGCCGGCGCCCCCCCCCGCTACCGTGAGCGGACGCAGGACGAGCTGGCGCGCATCACCGCCCTGGTGCGGGGCGCCATCGGCTTCAACGAGGCCCGCGGCGACCGTCTGGAGGTCGTCTCCCTCCGCTTCGTCGATCCCGGCCTGGCCCAGGAGGGCGAGGCGGGTGCGGCCGGCTTCCTGGGCATGCCGTCGCTGACCCCGAGCCTGACGGCCCGGCTGATCGAGAGCAGCCTCTTTGCCCTCGTGGCGCTGATCGCCCTGCTGCTGGTGGCCCGTCCGTTGTCCAAGTCCCTGATGCGCGACGTGGCGCTCCGCCAGAACAAGCTGCCGGCCGGCACCGCGTCGGCGCTCATCGCCTCGGGGCCGGCGGAAGCCGTGGCGGGCCCGGCAAACAGCCTCGCGGTGATCGATGCGGAGGATGACCAGGCGATGATCGACCTTGCCATGGTCAACGGCTCGATCCGGGCCTCCAGCCTGCACAACATCACCCAGATCATCGAAAAGAACCCGGACGAGACGCTGGCCGTTCTTCGCCGCTGGCTGGCACCGCAGGACGCCAGCGCATGAGCATGACCCAGATCAGGCCTCTGGCCGTCCTGACCGGTGCGCAGAAGGCCGCGGCTCTGATGCTGGCCATCGGTGAGGAAAGAGCGGGCCGGCTGCTGGCGCGCATGCACGAGGACGAACTGCGCGACGTCTCGGCCGCCATGGCGCAGCTCGGAAACATCTCCGCCAGCACGGTCGAGGATCTCTGCAAGGAGTTCACCGAGCAGATCGGAACGGCGGGCTCCCTTGTCGGGAGCTGGGAAACGACCGAGCGCATGCTCCTCCGCAGCCTTCCCCGGGACAGGGTCGCGCAGATCATGGAGGAGCTGCGTGGCCCGGCGGGCCGCACCATGTGGGACAAGCTGGGCAACGTGAACGAGGGCGTGCTCGCGAACTACCTCAAGAACGAGTACCCGCAGACGGTCGCCGTGGTGCTGACCAAGATCCGTCCGGATCACGCGGCCCGCGTCCTGACGCTGCTGCCGGATGGCTTCGCCATGGAGGTCGTCATGCGCATGCTGCGCATGGAGAGCCCGCAGGCCGAGGCGCTCGAGGGCGTGGAGCGGACGCTCAAGGCCGAGTTCATGTCCAATCTCGCCCGCTCCACGCGCCGGGACTCGCACGAGATGATGGCGGAAATCATGAACCATCTCGATCGCGGCGCGGAGGGGCGGATCATGGCAGGCCTGGAGGAGCGCGCTGCAACGTCGGCATCTCGTATCCGCTCCCTGATGTTCACCTTCGAGGATCTCAAGCGCCTCGATGCGGCCGGCGTGGCCGTGCTGCTCCGCGCGGTGGAGAAGGAGCGGCTGATCGTGGCGCTGAAGGGCAGCTCCGACACGCTGCGCGACTACTTCATGAAGAGCATGTCCGAACGCGCCAGCAGGATGCTGCGCGACGACATCGCCTCGCTCGGCCCGGTCCGGCTGAAGGATGTGGAAGAGGCTCAGATGGCCATGGTGGCGCTGGCCAAGGAACTCGCGCTCCAGGGCGAGATCCGCCTCGCCGAGGGCGATGCCGAGGAGATGATCTATTGAGCGCGACGGCCTCCACGGATCTGCTGAGCCAGGCTCCCCCCCGCCACCACGCGCTGCTGCTGCGCCGGCCGCCGCAGGGCGCGCCGATGCCGGCGGCACCGATCCCCGCCCGGCCGATCCAGGCCGTTCCGCAACGGCACGTCTTCGCCGCGCTCGACCTCGATCCCCGTCCAGCGGCGCCGCTGGTTTCCCAGCCCGATCCTCTGCCCGACCTGCTCGCGGCCGAGAGGGCGGCGGGGTTCGCCGAGGGCCAGGCGGCCGGCCGCGCGGCCGCGGCAGCGGAGCGCGAGGAGATGGCGCTGGCGACGCTTCGCCTTGCCGCCGCGCATCTGGCCGATGCGGCGCCGGCCGCGCGTGTTGTGGCCGAGCAGTCCGCCTCGGCGGTCGCCGGGCTGATGGTTGCCGCGCTGACCGCGGCCCTGCCCGCGATGGCGTCGCAGCTCGCCGAGGAGGAAGTGGCCGCCTTCGCCGCGCGCATCCTGCCCTTTCTGGTCGAGGAGCCGCGAGTCGAGCTGCGCGTCTGCCCGGGGCTGGTGGCGCCGCTGGCCGCGCGCTTCGCCTCGCTGTCGGCTGTTTCGCTCGCCGCCGATCCGGCGCTCGCCGAGGGCGATGTTTCCCTTCGCTGGCACGGCGGGCAGGCCGAGCGCCGCGCCGCGGAAGCCCGCGCCGCCGTTGCCGAAATCCTTGCAAGCACCGGCTTCCTTTCCGCCGACATGCGCCAACACTGAGAATTGGAGGGCAAAATGCCTGATCAGATCAACGCCGGCATGCCGATCGACGACCTGGACGACACGCCCGGGGAAATCCGGCGTTCGCTTCCCGGAGCCGAAGGCCTGGGTGCCGTCTACAACATCCCCGTGCAGGTCAGCGCCGTGCTGGGGCGGGCCACCATGCAGGTGAGCCAGCTCCTGAAGCTCGGCCGCGGTGCCGTCGTGGAGCTGGACCGCAAGCTGGGCGAGGCGGTGGACATCTATGTCAACAACCGGCTCGTGGCGCGCGGCGAGGTGGTCATGGTCGGCGACAACCGCCTCGGCATCACGATGACCGAGATCGTCAAGACCGAGCGGGTGAGCTGACACCATGCCGCGCGTTTTGATCATCGGCTCCCTGGAGGGGGAGCTTGGCCAGGCGGCGCGGCTGGCGCGGGCGCGCGGTGCCACCATCGCGCATGTGAACGGAGTGACCGACGCGCTGAACCGCCTGCGGCAGGAGGGCGCGGACGTCGCGCTGTGCGAGGTCATGCACGATGTCGGCTGGCTCGTGCGGGCGATGCAGAGCGAACGCATCCAGTGTCCGGTCGTGGCCTGCGGTCCGGAAGGGGGAGCATCCGCGGCGCTGCGTGCCATCCGCGAGGGAGCGAGCGACTTTCTTCCCCTTCCCCCGGATGCCGACCTGATCGCCGCGATGCTGCAGGCCGCGGCGGGAGAGGCCGACGCGGCGCACGGGATGGTGGTTCAGGACCCGGCCATGCTCGCCGTGCTCGCGCGCGCCGACCAGGTGGCGCGGGCCGAGGCATCGGTTCTGATCACCGGGGAAAGCGGCACCGGGAAGGAGCTGGTCGCCCGGCGCATCCACGCCAAATCGCGACGCGCTCCCGGGCCATTCGTCGCGCTCAACTGCGCGGCCCTTCCGGAATCCCTTCTGGAAAGCGAGCTGTTCGGCCACGAGAAGGGCGCCTTCTCCGGCGCCGTGGCCCAGCGCAAGGGAAAGTTCGAGCAGGCCGAGCACGGCACCCTGCTGCTGGACGAGATCGGGGAGATGGACCTGCGGCTGCAGGCCAAGCTTCTGCGCGCCATCCAGGAACGCGAGATCGACCGCCTGGGTGGCAAGCTGCCGGTGCGCGTCGATGTGCGCATCCTGGCCGCGACCAACCGTGACCTGATGGCCGAGGTGCGGGCCGGCCGCTTTCGCGAGGATCTCTACTTCCGCCTGGATGTGGTGCGCCTGCGGCTGCCGCCGCTGCGGGAGCGGCGCGGCGACACCCTTCCCCTGGCCGAGGCCTTCGCCGCCCGCTTCGCCGATCTGAACGGGCTGCCGGCGCGCCCACTCTCCGCAGCGGCGCGCGCCGCCCTGCTGTCACACGCCTGGCCCGGCAATGTGCGCGAGATGGAGAACGCCATGCACCGCGCCGTGTTGATGGCCGAAGGACCGGAGATCGGGCTGGAGGCCCTGGATCTTGCGGAGCCCTGCTCGGCCTCGTCGGCCGGACGCACGCCGGCCGCCGAGCGGCGCCAGGCTGTTGCCGCCTGCGGCTCGACGGCAGCGCCGAGCCCAGCGATCCGTTCGCCCGCCTCCCAGCCCCCGGGGTCAGCCCCGGCCGAGTTCGCGGAAGGCATTGCCGCGCTGGTGGGCCGCAGCATGGAGGAGGTGGAGCGGGACTTGATCCTCGGCACCCTGTCCCACTGCCTGGGCAACCGGACCCGTGCGGCGGAAGTGTTGGGCATCTCCATCCGCGCGCTGCGGAACAAGCTGCAGGATTACCGCGCCCTGGGCCTGCCGGTCACGGCGGCGCCGGGTTATGCGGCGCTTGGGCAGTAAGCGCCCGTGGCCCAAGGCATGAACCTTCCGGCGGGGCTGCGCCGGTTCAACCCGGGCAGCGACATCGCGCTCGCCCTCGGCGTGGTGGCCGTGATCGGCATCATGCTGGTGCCCCTGCCGACCGTGATCCTCGATTTCGGCCTCGCCATCTCCGTCACCGCCTCCGTGCTGGTGCTGGTGGTGGCCCTGCTGCTGCAGCGGCCGCTCGACTTCACCAGCTTCCCCACCATCCTGCTGCTCACCACGCTGCTGCGCCTTGCGCTCAACGTCGCGACAACACGCCTGGTGCTGACCCACGGTCATGAGGGGCCGGCTTCGGCGGGCGGGGTGATCGCCGCCTTCGGCAACTTCCTCATGGGTGGGGACGTGCTGGTCGGCTTTGTCGTCTTCGCGATCCTCCTGGTCGTCAACTTCATGGTGGTCACCAAGGGCTCGGGCCGCATCGCCGAGGTGTCCGCGCGCTTCAGCCTGGACGCGATGCCCGGCAAGCAGATGGCCATCGACGCCGATCTCTCGTCCGGCACCATCGACGAGGCGGAGGCCAAGCGCCGCCGCCGGGAGCTGGAAGAGGAAAGCGGCTTCTTCGGCGCCATGGACGGCGCCGCCAAGTTCGTGCGCGGCGATGCCGTCGCCGGCCTGATCGTGACCTTCGTGAACCTCCTGGGCGGGCTGGCGATCGGCATCGGCCGGCACGGCATGAGCTTCGGTGACGCGATCGAGGCCTTCTCCACCCTGACGGTCGGAGATGGCCTGGTCACCCAGCTTCCCTCGCTGCTGACCTCGGTGGCGGCCGGCATCGTCGTCACCAAGGGCAATGCGGATGGGCGCGCGGACCAGCTCATCGCCGGTCAGCTCGGCACCAGCCCCAAGCCGCTCGCGGTCGCCGCCGGCGCGGCCGCCGTCATGGCGCTGATGCCGGGCATGCCGGCGCTGCCCTTCCTGGCTCTGGCGGGAGCCGCCGGCGCCATCGCCTGGAACCGCCGCAAGGCCGCGATCGCCGCCGCGGATGCGCCCGCCACCCCCTCGGCGGCCGAGGCGGCGGCAACGGACGACGCCCCGGTGGCCGAGGCGCTGCGGATGGACATGCTGCGGCTGGAGATCGGCTACGGGCTGCTTTCCCTGGCCTCGGGCGACGCGCCGCAGCTGACGGAGCAGATCCGCGCGCTGCGTCGTGCCATCGCGACCGAGATGGGCTTTGTGCTTCCCAGCGTGCGGGTGCAGGACAACATGCAGCTCGGCCCCAACACCTACGTGGTGAAGGTCAAGGAGGTCGAGGCCGCACGCGGCGAGCTGAAGCCACCCATGCTTCTGGCGATTGACGCGGGCGATGCCCTGGTGGACCTTCCGGGCGAGCGCTGCACCGAGCCGGCGTTCGGTTTGCCTGCGGTATGGATCGAGGAAAGCCAGCGCGAGCAGGCGCTGGCACGTGGAGGCACTGTTGTGGATGCCGCCGGCGTGGTGGCTACCCACCTGACCGAGGTCGTGCGCGAGAACATGGCGGAGCTGCTGTCCTACTCCGAGACGCGCCGGTTGCTCGACGGCCTGCCGGAGGAGCAGCGCCGCCTGGTGTCCGACATCATTCCGGCGCAGGTCAGCATCGGCACGGTGCAGCGGGTGTTGCAGTCCCTCCTGGCGGAGCGCGTTTCCATCCGCGACCTGCCGACGATCCTGGAAGGCATCCAGGAAGCAACGGCAGGTGGCGGGCGCGCCCTGGCGGGGATCGTGGGCATCGTGAGGGCGCGGCTGGCGCGCCAGATCACGGATGCGCTGCGTGGGCCGCGTGGCGAAGTGCCCTTGCTGACGCTGAGCGCGGAATGGGAGGCGGCATTCGCCGAGTCCCTGGTAGGCCCTGCGGAGGACAGGCAGCTCGCGATGCCACCCACCCGGGTTTCGGAGTTCGTGCAAAAGGTGCGCCGGGTCCTGGACACCGCGGCCGCAGGGGGGGACATGCCCGCCCTCGTTTGCTCCGGCGGGATCCGCCCGCAGGTGCGCTCGATCGTGGAACGCTTCAGGCCCTCCACCCCGGTCCTGGCCCAGGCCGAGATCCACCCGCGCGCGCAGATCCGCATCCTCGGGAGCATCTGAGGTCCGGTCATGCGCGTCCGTGTAGTCCATGCCCGCACGATGCCGGAAGCCATGCGGATGCTGACCGAGGAGCTCGGACCGAACGCGGTCCTGCTTTCCTCGCGGCGCGTCGCGGGCGGCTTCCAGGCAACGGGCGGGTTGGAAACGGACCCACCCGAGGAGCCGCTGTCGCCTGCTCTCCCGATCTCCGCGCCAGGAGGTTTTGACCTGGGGCCGACCGAGGCGGAGCTGCCCAGACGGGCGATGCGGGAGCTTTCCGCAGGCCCGGGGCAAAAGGACGGAGAAGCGGCCGCGCTCGGCTTCCATGGCATTCCCGAGGAACTCCGCACCCGGCTGCTCGGCGGGCCGCTCGAGGCCATGCTGTCGGCAACGCTGCGGTTCGGGCGCCTGCCCGAGTTGGGATCCCGCCCCTTGCTGCTGGCCGGCCCGCCCGGCGCCGGCAAGACGTTGACCACGATGAAGCTGGCGGCGCGGCACGTGCTGGGCGGCGGCGAACCGCCCCTGATCGTCAACACCGACCAGCAGAGGCCAGGTGCCGCCGAGCAGCTGACGGGCGTGGCCGAGCTTCTGAAGGCTCATCTGGCCCAGGCCCGGAACCCGGCCGCCGCCCTGCAGGCGATCGCCCTGCGGCCGCCCGGCGGCGCGGTGTTGATCGACACCTCGGGCATGGACCCTTTCGACGCCGATCAGGCGCGCCTCCTTCTCACCCTGATCGCCACAACGCGCGCGAACGTGGCGCTCGTCATGCCCTGCGGTCTCGATCCCGCGGAGGCGAGCGAGCTGGGCCGCGCCTTCCGTGCCCTGGGCGCCACTCATCTGGTTCCCACGCGCCTCGAAGCCACCCGCCGGCTGGGCGGCATCATCTCGGCCGCCGCCGCGGCGGATCTGGTCCTGTCCGAGGGTGGGGCCAGCAACCTCATCACGGAGGGGTTGATGGCGCTTTCCCCCGACTGGCTGGCCGAGCGCCTGCGGCGTCAGACCCATGCGCCGCCGCGGGCAAGCCCATCTTCCCCCACGAGTGCAGCCAAGCCTGAAGAGCCGCGCCAGAACGGATTGCTCCGCTTTGAGGCCGTGACGCAGAACGGAGACCCCGACCGATGAGTGACGCCGCTGCTGCCAGCCTGCTGCCCTCCGGGCGCATCATCGCGGTCGCTTCCGGGAAGGGCGGCGTCGGCAAGACCTGGCTGTCCATCACGCTCTCCCAGGCGCTCTCGCGCCTTGGGCTCCAGGTGCTGCTGGTGGATGCCGATCTCGGGCTGGCCAATGTGGACGTGCAACTGGGCCTGCAGCCGGAACGGGACCTGCACGCGGTGCTGACCGGAAAGCTGACGCTGCGCCAGGCGGTCTCGCGGCACGCGGAAGGCGGCTTCGATGTGCTGGCCGGCCGGTCCGGCAGCGGTGCCCTGGCGGCCATGTCGCCGGAACGGGTGGAGCAGGTGAACACCCTGATGCGGGACAGCGCAGCCTTCTGGGATGTGGTGATCCTCGACCTGGGTGCTGGCCTGGCGCCCCCGACGCGGCGGCTGGCTGCCAGCGCGGACATTCTGCTGGTGGTGGCGACGGACGAGCCGACCAGCCTGACGGACGCCTATGCCGTCCTCAAGCTGCATGCCACGGACAAGCCCGGCGGCGACGCCCGGCTTGTGGTCAACCAGGCAACCGATGCGGCGCAGGGAAGCCGAACCGCGGCGACCCTGCAGCGCGCCTGTGCCACCTTTCTCGGGCGTGAGATCCCCCTCTCCGGCGTGGTGCGGCGCGACGAGCGCGTGCGGGACACCATCCGTCGCCAGACCCTGCTGCTCACGCGGCACCCCAACAGCAATGCTGCGGCCGATGTGGAGGCCCTGGCGGCCGGGCTGCGGCTCCAAACGGCCTTCTCCATGCTCTCGCAATCCAAGAGGGAGGTTGTTTGACGCGCTCCCCCCTGGCCGAGGAGCGTTGGTTGTTTGCCCGATCATCCGGTCCCCTTGGCCGGCCCGAACGGCTGTTGCCCTGATCAGGCGCCTCGGAGACATCTCCTCGGCCCGCACGCAGTCTGGATCGCAGGCGGATCAGGCAGCGGGCTGGAACAGCCTGGCGATAAAGGTGGCTTCGACCCGCATGTCTCGTCCGTCGATCTCCCGAGCCTGCCTAAGCCAAACGGTCAGGCTGCCACGCCTGCGCGAGGCCGCAGCGTACTCCGCCCGTTCGTTGCCCGGAACCTCGGCTTGGGCATCGATTGGTCACCATCCGACCTCGGGCGGATCGCCATGCTGGCTGGCGCAACAGACTCACGCCAAGACGATCAAACAAAATGACACAGCGGGATAACGTTGGAAGGTGGGGCACCCACCAGGCTGTATCCATTGCCCTCCGCCACCCAGCGAAGGCTTCGACCCTGCTTTGCGTCTGGTGTGCCGTGGGGATACCCCGAACTTGCTGCCCCGACATGAAGAAGTACCGAAGCGCCGGCGTCGCCATACCACACCGATGCCGACTGCCCTGCGCTTCTCCCGACCGGGCCACCTGGGTGGGCAAGATGCCTCATCCGGGAAGAGGGTCGAAGAAAAGGTAGATGGCGGCGATGCGGCCATCGCGGATGAGCATGACGTCCGTTCCCGCATGAGCCGGGGCCTCGCCCGGACGGCCCGCGACCCATTGGATGCGACCGACCGTGCCATGCATCTCCTCGACGGGGCGAAGGATCGTGTACTGCAGGCCGGGCTGAGCCGCCCGGATTTCGCCAGCGATCTGGGCAATTTCGTCGCGCCCCCGATGAACAGCTTCGGGCTCGTGGAACACGGCGTCCTCCGTGAAGATTTCATCGATGGTGGCCCGGCGGCGCCCGGGATCGTCTTGGCCGAAGACCTCGTGGAGGTTGCGCGTCAGAAGCGTCGGGATGCTGTGGGGCATGCAGGCTGGTTCCTTATGAACGCGCTCAGGCACCCTCGACATGCGGACTCGTCACGCCCGGAAGGTCGGACAGATAGCCTTTGACCAGCTCGCGGGCCTTGTCGGCGACGGGCGACTTCCAGTCCCGGAACAGTTCGGTGCCGAACGCGAGCGCCGTGGTGGGAACGGCCCCGGCTTGCACCAGGCGCTGGATGGCCGTCGCATGCGCGATCTGCGACAGCCCGCCGACCGCATCGGCCGGAAAGGCCACGTCGTAGCCGTCGCGCAGCATTTCCACCGTGGGGAAGGCGAGGCAGATTTCCGTGAACAGCGCGCCGACCAGGAGCCGCTTGCGACCCGTCGCGCGCACCGCTTCGCGGAAGGCCTCGTCTTCCCAGGCGTTCATGGAGGAGCGGTCGATCTCCCGCATGCCCGGAAGCTCCGCCAGAATGGAGGACTTGGTCGGGCCGTTCACCCCGAGCTCGACCCCCACGGTCGAGAGCACGATCGGCATGCCGAAGGCCTTTGCCGTCCTGATCAGGAAGCGAATGTTCAGGTCGACCAGCTCGGCCGGCGTCTCGGACCGGATCTGGTCGAACATCTCCTGCTGGTAGTCGATCACCACCAGTGCCGTATCCTCGTACCTGAACACGCCTTGTTCCGTCATCGTCGCTCTCCGTTCATTCATCCGAGGCGGAGCGGATCGCGGCTCCACCACTGTTATCGGGTCACCTGAGAGGGCGGGAGGGTAGCCGCGCCAAGCGGAGAACTGTGTCGCATGACGGGGAACGCCGATGGCGGGCATCGCGCCCGACGCTTCACGCGGCGACGTCGAAGGCTTCGCCGGACTGCGCATCGCCGAAGGCTGCCGTGAGCGCATCGGTCAGCGCCTGTACTTTTCGCGATGAATAGGCCCCAGGCGCCCTGACGACATGGATCCCGCCCGGTGGCACCGGATGCTGCGTCAGGACCGGCACCAGGGTGCCGGAGGCCACGAAAGGGTCGGTGACGAAGTCCGGGAGATAGGCGAGGCCGAGCCCGGCGCAGGCGGCCGCTGCGAGCGCCGCCGCGCTGTCCGCCTTGAACCGGCCCGTCGGGTGGATCGTGACCACTTTCTGGCCGTCGAGCAGCCGCCAGGTCTCGGAACCCTGCATGAGCGCCTCATGATCCGCCAGCTCCGCCAGGAACTTCGGGGCGCCGTGGCGCTCGATGTAGCCGGGGCTGGCGAGCACCTTGCCCCGGATCGGGGCGATCTGACGGGTCACGAGGCTGGAATCCCGCAGATAGCCGACGCGAACCGCGGCGTCGAAACCCTCTGCGACGAGGTCGACGAAGGCATCGCTGTAGGACGCGTGCACCTGCAGCAGCGGGTGCTGCCTCGCGAGTTCGGCAAGCACCGGCGCGACATGCGTCGAGCCGAAGGTGACGGGCAGCGCAAGGCGAAGCTGGCCCCGCACCTCCCCATCGGGGCGGAGCGCATTCCAGGCGAGATCCATCTCCGCGCAGGCCCGCAAGGCATGCTCGCGGAAGGTCATCCCGGCTTCCGTCAGCGACGAACCCCGCGTGGTGCGCACGAGCAGCTGCGCGCCGAGCTGCCGCTCGAGCCGGAGCAGCCTTCGGCTCACGATCGACTTGGCAAGGCCGAGCCGCGCCGCGGCCGGCGACACGCCGCCGGCATCCGCGACTTTGACAAAGGTCCGCAGGTCCTCAAGATCGAACAAAGAGCCTCCTTGAGCTCTCGCAGCCATCCCCGAGGGTGCTGCAACGGTGGCGCCGGAAGCCCCTGTCAGCCGAACCGAACCAGGTTGAGCGTCGGCAAGGGGCCACCCGGGAACTGGACGAGCCGGGCGCCGAGGGCGAGCGGCCCGAGATCGATCCCGAAGAAGCCGAGCCGCTCGATGAGGGCGCCGACCTGCGCCTTTGCGTCGGCGTCGTCGCCTGAGAAGAACAGCACGCGCCGTCCGCCCTCGGCGGCGGGATCGCCCGCGACGAGCTGCGGCTGGAGGTGGTTGAAGGCCTTCACCAGCCGCGCACCGGGCACGAGCTCCTCAACGATCTCGGACGAGGCGCGGCCGCCCAGCTCGGCGGGCCGGAACAGCGGCGCCTCGATCGGGTTGTTGGCATCGACCACGATGCGCCCGGCGAAATCGGGCAACCCGGTGAGCGCCTCCGGCAGCTTCGACCAGTTCACCGCGACAAAGACGATGTCCCTCGACGCGGCGTCCTCGCGGCTGCCGGCGGCGACCGCCGGGCCGATGCCGGCGACGACGTCCTTCAGGCTTGCGGGCCCACGGCTGTTCGACAGCGTGGCAGCGATGCCGTGGCGGGCGAGCGCGGCAGCGATGGCGCGCCCGATGTTGCCGGCGCCGATGATGCCGATGCTGGGCATGACGGTGTTCTCCTTGCTCGGGTCGGTTTGAAAGGTCAGGCGGTCAGGCCGCCATCGGCGACGATGTCCGCCCCGGTGACGAAACCCGCCTCCGGGCTGGCGATGTAGGCGACGAGCCCCGCGATCTCGGCGGGCTGCCCATAGCGGCCGATCGCCATGCCCGGGCCGACGATCGCGGCGACCGGACCGTCCGCGGGGTTCATGTCCGTGTCGGTCGGGCCGGGATGCACGGTGTTCACCGTGATGCCCTTGGGGCCAAGGTCGCGGGCCAGGCTGCGGTTGAACCCTGTCACGGCGCCCTTGGTCAGCGTGTAGACCGATGCCGTCGGGAAGGCGGCGTAGCGGGTCATGGACGAGCCGATGTGGATGATGCGCCCGCCCGCCCCCATGTGGCGGACCGCCTCCTGCGTCGCGACGAACACGCCGGTCACGTTGACCGCGAGCATCCGCTCGTAATCCTCGAACCGGTAGTTCTCGATCGGCGCGTTGATCGCCATGCCCGCGTTGTTGACGAGGATGTCGATGCCGCCGAGCGCCTCGACCGTTCGGGCCACGGCGGCGCGGACTGCCGACGGGTCGCCGGCATCGGCCTGGATGGCCATGGCCTTGCCGCCGGCTGCCTCGATCGCGGCCACCACCTTCGCCGCCTGGTCCGGCGAAGCGCTGTAGGTCAGCGCCACGGCGGCGCCATCGGCGGCGAGGCGCTGGGCGATCGCCGCACCGATCGAGCGCGAGCCGCCGGTCACGAGGGCGACCTTGCCGGCCAGGGGCTGGGAAAGCGGTGGCATTGTCTTCACTCCAAGGCGTGTTCGTCGGGGTAAAGATGCGCCGGCAATTCCCTCTCGATTAGCCGGTGCCGGGATGGCAATCTTTCAACCATCCATTGAAGGTCGCCGCGTGGAATCCCTGGCCAACCTCGAATCCTTCGTGCGCAGCGCGGAGCACGGCAGCTTTTCCGAGGCCGGGCGGCGGATGTCCCTGACCCCTGTCGCGGTCAGCCGCAACGTCGCCATGCTCGAGCGGAACCTCGGCGTGAGGCTGTTCCACCGCTCGACGCGACGCCTGGTCCTGACCGAGGCAGGCGAGGCTTTTCGCCTGGGGATTGCCGACAGGCTCGAGGGCATCCAGGCGGCGATCGCGGAGGCGGCGACCGGCGGCAGGGAACCGGCCGGTACGCTGAAGGTGAGCCTGCCGCCCACGCTCGGCCTCACCTACGTCCTGCCCTTGCTGCCTGGCCTGCTCAAGCGTTATCCGCGAATCCGGCCCGAGTGGCACTTCGAGAGCCGGCCGGTCGACCTCGTCGCCGAAGGCTACGATGCCGCGATCGGCGGCGGGTTCGAGCTGTCTCCCGGGATCGTCGCGCGCACGCTGGCACCGGCCCATATCGTTGCCGTCGCCTCGCCCGCCTACATGGCCGGGCGCGTGCCGCCCACCGATCCTGCCGGACTACAGTCGCTGGCGGGGATCGTGATGCGTGCGCCCCGGACGGGCCGGATCCGGCGCTGGACGATGCGGGACGCGGCGGGGAACGAGATGCCCGCCACGCTCCCGGAAACCATCGTGGTCAACGACCCCATGGCGATGCGCGAGGCCGCGTTGCTCGGCCTCGGCGCCGCGATGCTGGCATCGGCCGATGCGCTGCCCGCGCTGGAAAGCGGTGGCCTCGTGCGGCTCGTTCCACGTTGGTACGCCGACGCAGGGGCGATCTCCCTCTACTACGCATCGCGGACCCTGTTGCCGGGCAAGACGCGCGCTTTCGTCGATTGGGTGACCGAAGCCTTTGGGAGCCAGAAGTTGGCGGAACGCTTCGCCGGAAGCTTCGGTTAGGTGTTTCGCACCTTGCGTCAGGAGCGGGGTGGGTCAGGCCTTCAAGCTCTCCTTTGCGGCCTGGAAGGCCGAGCCCCGGACCACGCACGGCAGTCAATCGCTCCATTCAACCCTGGCAGTCAGCACGGCCCTGGCCTTGCGGCTGGCGTTCCGTCTGGCTCTCCGCCCGGTCGAGAGCCTGATCAGCTCCATGATCTCTCCTCGGCCTCAATCTGGCTGTGCCGTAGCACTCCATCCTCACCCGCCGGGCCGAGACACTCATGTGACCCACTGTAAGGTGCCAACTACCAAACCTCACAGGTGGAGTTGCTGAGCGCACTTACATCTTTGCAAGGTTCGCCAGATAAAGGATCCATGTCAGCAATGAATGAAGAGGCGCGCCTGGATGCCTTGCACCAGCTTAACCTCCTCGACACCGATCCAAGCGAGGCCTTTGATCGGGTTACCCGAATGGCGGCGCAGCTTTTCGACCTGCCGATCGCTGCTGTTTCGCTGACAGACCGTGACCGGCAATGGTTCAAGTCCCGCGTTGGGGTCAGTCACTCGTCCATACCTCGGCACAAGGCGCCCTGTGCTCAGGTTGCGGAGAGTTCAAGTCTTCTGGTGATTCCTGACCTGCTCGCTGATCCCTGCTACCGCGATAGTCCTTTGGCTCAGAGCGGCGTGCGCTTTTATGCGGGCGCGCCGCTGATCACCAGCGATGGCTATGCGCTGGGGGCGATGTGCGTTCTCGGCACTGAGCCGAGGCAGGCCTCCTCGTCGGAGTTCGCGTCGCTCGCCGATCTTGGTGCCATGGTGATGGCGCAGATTGAGTTGCAGCACGCCTTCGGCCGGGTTGATCCGCTCAGCCGGATGCCGAACCGCATTCAGTTCATCGAGGACCTGGAGGATCTTGCCCGCGACCAGCCGGAGCGCGACCTCCGCCTTTCCACGCTGGTCGACCTCGCCAGCCCGGAGCAGCTGAGCGACGTGGTGCGGGTGATGGGCGCTTCCTACCTGGATGAGCTGATCGCCGAGGCAGCCCGGCTGATCAGGTCAGCCATCGGGGTGGAACGGAAAGCCTACCATGTGGGAGCCACCCAGTTCGCGTTCCTGGCTCCGCCCGGGTTTTCCGCAATCGGCTACTCGGCCCTTTTGGCCAAGCGGCTCAAGAGCCTGCGGAAACTGTCCAACTCCCGCTTCATGGCATCCGCGGTGATTGGCGTGGCACCTTTCATGCTCGGATGGAGCCATCCCCGTGACGTGCTGAGGATGGCTCACAGCGCAGCGCAGGACGCACGCCGACTGGAAAACAAGGTTGGCATCTACTCCTCAACACAGGATGCGGCGCACCAGCGCCGTTTCACCCTGATCAACGATTTTGCCGAGGCACTCAGATCCACCGATCAGCTGAGATTGGTGTACCAACCACGGGTCGATCTCTCGTCTGGCGCCTGCGTCGGCGCGGAGGCCTTGCTGCGCTGGAAGCATCCAAAGCTCGGCGAGATCTCCCCTGGCGAGTTCGTGCCGGTCATCGAACAGACCTCGATGACCAAGGCGGCAACAACCTGGGTGATTGATGCTGCTTTGAAGCAGATCTTGACTTGGCGCGAGGCCGGCCTGGATCTGCAGGTCTCGGTTAATGTGTCGGCGGCGAACCTGCAGGAGCCTGACTTTGCCGATCGCGTGCTGGATGCTCTGGCCCGACACTCCCTAACAGCCAGTTGCATAGAGCTTGAGGTAACAGAAACTGGCGTCATGGCCGACGCCGTGCAGGCGCTCGCGGTCCTCGAGGCTCTCGCCGGCGCCGGTATCCGCCTCGCCATCGATGACTTCGGGACCGGGTACAGCAGCCTTTCCTATTTGCAGCGGCTTCCTGCGCATGTGGTGAAGATCGACCAGTCCTTTGTGCGTGATCTGGCCACAAACGAACGCCAGCGAGCGCTCATCCTGGCAATGACCTCCCTTTCCCACGACCTGGGCTACCGGGTGGTGGCGGAGGGTGTTGAAACAAAAGACGTCTTGGCCCTGGTGGAGGTTGCTGGTTGTGATGAAGCTCAAGGCTACCTTTTCGCCCGCCCCATGACGCCGCAAGATTTTCTCGCTTGGTGCCGGGAGAGCGAATTCGCACCTTCAAGCTTGAAGGCGCCGCCCCTGTCCGAGCCTTCCATTCTGGACTCATTTTAGAACAGTTCCGTTTTGCATGGACCCGCCGGTTCTGAATCGACGCTGCTGATGGAGCAGCGAGGCTGGTGATGACGGCGCCTTGGTCGCAGGACCTGCGCAAGCGCCTGGTCCGGGCTGTTGAAGAGGGCGCCTCGGCACGGTAGGCGGCGGCCTGGTTCGCCGTCGGGGCGTCTGCGGCGATCAAGCTGGTGCGGCGGGTGCGCCGGACCGGCAGTACGGCACCGGCCAGGATCGCCGGCCAGCGCAAGCCACTGCTGGCCGGGCAGGAGGAGTTCCTCCGCGAGCTGATGGCCAAGCGGAAGGGGATCATCCTGGCGGAGATCCGGGCGGCCCTGATCGAGCGCGGCGTGGTGCCGATGTCGCTGATGACGATCTGGTCTATGCTGAAGTGGCTCGACCAGTCACACCAGAAAAGTGGCTGAGGGCATCCGAGCAGGGTTCGAGGCACTGCCTCGGACGCCGACATGCCCGGGCGCCTCCATTACCGGCGGATGTGGCACCCCACCATGGACCCGGAACGCTTCGTGTTCCTCGATGAGACCGGTGCTGCCACCAACATGATCCGCCGCCATGGCTGGAGACCGAGGCGTGAGCGCCTGGTCGACGCCGCGCCGCCTACTGGCGCACCACCACTCTCATCGCAGGGCCACGCAGCACCGGCCTCGTCGCACCGCTGTGCTGGACGGTCCCGTGGCCGGTGAGGCCTTCCTTGCCTGTTTTCAACCTTGGCCTCTATCGCAGTTCATCCATCATGCTGTCGATGGTGGGCAGCGTAGGATCGGACGCAAACACTTGCTCCAGCGAGCCGTCCGGACCTTGAAGCATCACGAACGTGTCGTGACCGCCGAGGCCAAGCTTTGTGGCGACTGCGATAGCCGCCTTGATCGCGCCCGCTTGTGACTTGTAGCCGCCATATTGGTTCGAGTCGCATATGATGGCCCAGCCGTCATCGGCTGGAACCACAGTGTAAACCGTTTTCGACAAGGCCATCTCTCCGGAAATCACGGCAGCGCAGTCGCGATGTGGTGCTGTGTCTGGCTCGGTACGAGGATCGGGACCGGATCACGTTCCATCCCGGACGGAAGCCAGCGGCAGCCGGATGCGGCAGTCCAGCCCGTGGGCGGCGAAGTCGAGTTGCGTGGTGCCGCCAGATCCCTGAACCAAGCCTTGCTCCAGTAGCCGCGAGCCAAAGCCGCGGCGTTCCGGGGCCTTTACGGGTGGACCACCGCGCTCCCGCCAGATGATCGCGACCGCCTGCGCCTGATCCTCCGTCCCCTGCTCCAAGGCCCAGGTAACCTCTACCCGTCCCTCCGGGATCGACAAGGCGCCGTACTTCGCTGCGTTGGTGGCGAGTTCGTGGAAGGCAAGTCCGACGGTCGGCACGACCCGGGGCGGCAGATGCACGGTGGGTCCAGAAACAGTGATCCGGCCTGCGGTGCCATCGTAGGGCTGCAGGCAGCGTCCAACCACGGCCGTGAGCGGTGCCCCCGTCGAATCATCCGGCCCCATGAGCTCAGGTGAGCGGGCCAGGGCCCGGAGACGTGCTCTGAAAGTCGTTCGGAAGGCCTCGCCTGTATCGCCGGGAAAAGCGGTCTGCGCCGCCAGGGCATGTACGGTGGCAAGAACGTTCTT
This sequence comes from Muricoccus vinaceus, assembly GCF_042433125.1. NCBI lineage: Bacteria > Pseudomonadati > Pseudomonadota > Alphaproteobacteria > Acetobacterales > Roseomonadaceae > Muricoccus > Muricoccus vinaceus. The sequence goes on from NZ_JBHLVZ010000036.1 coordinate 70,262, forward strand.
CAGCCGGTGTTCCATCTCGGCCAGCTGGAACTGCGCCCGCTCCGAGGCGGCCTGTAGGTCTCGGCGCAAGGACTGGTTTGCTGTTCCCAGGGCAACAACATACTCCTGCCGGTCCCGATCAGACCACGTAGCAGAGATCGGAGCTGGGTCTTCAGCGGATGAGTAGGCGAGGATTTGCCAAACGCCCTCGATGCAGCAGAAGGCGCGCATCTGGGCAGGAGGTTTGCTGATCATCGCGGCACGCTCGCCTACAACCGACGCAGAGGACGCTAATCCAGTATAGGTTTTCCAGCCACTTCACTGAACTTTCGCCGATGATCCCGATGCCGTGACGGAGATCATGCGGCCGATGCCTTTTCAGGATAAAATTCAAAGCACGGACGGTAAAGCAATCCAGTTTAGCATTCGTGGCGAGATGGTTGATCTAAGGTTTTCCGGTTGCGGAGGCGTCTCTCCTCGCCTCCGATGTTTCTATATCCCGAACCTGGGCGGCACCTAAGTCGGTGCCGCCTCTTTTTCGGGCAACTGGGCGACGGTTCAGGACCATTCGAGAAGGAGCGCCCGGCAAACTGATTTAAGTTCGGGATTGGGACGAGGTGGCGGCGTTATGGTGTCCAATGACATTGACCCCTGACCCACACGGCCAAGCCGCCCTGATGCTCTGCGAGACCCTTACCCTTCTCCTGGTCGAAAAAGGCATCCTCCTCAAGAGCCAGGTGGCCGAGGCCATTGACGGCATTGTTGAGGTCAAGGAGGAGATCGCCGGGGTCAGCGAAAGCGTGGTGGTCAGCATCGTGTCCATCGGCCTGCTGCAATCCGTCGCCCAGAGCGTCGCCGCAGCGGCGGTTCCGGATCCCGGGCCGACGCCTTCCTGAGAAACGATCCGGAACGCCGACTTTTGCCCGTATCCTCCGTTAGGGGTGTAGTGCTGCGCCGACTTGGCTCATCCACGGAAGCGTATCCACTGCTGGAGATGTTGGATGGCCCGCGCCGCTGAGCACCGCGCCCTGTATTCGAGCGTACCGCTTCCCACTGCCAATCCGCTGACGAGAAAGCTCCTGCACTTCGCGCCCCTATCGGGCGCGGACAAGCTGCTCCTGGACGAACTCGCCGACCCGGAAGAGCGCTTCCCAGCCAATGTGGACATCGTCGCCGAAGGCATGGTGCCGCGCTCGGTCTTCCTGCTGAAGGAGGGCATGGCCATGCGCTACCGCAACATGCCGGATGGCAGGCGCCAGATCATGACGTTCCTGATCCCAGGGGACCTGTGCGACATGCACGTGTTTCTCCTGAAGGAAATGGATCACTCGATCGGCACGATCACCCCCGTGCGCGTCGCACCGATTTCGCGGGAAAGCCTCATGGGCCTGTTCGGCTCCAGGCCCCGCATCTCCGCCGCGCTGTGGTGGAGTTCGATGCAGGAGGAGGCGATGCTCCGCGAGCGCATTGTCTCGCTGGGACGACGTGATGCAAGGGGGCGCATTGCCTATATGCTGTGCGAGCTCTTGTGGCGGCATACCGCTGTGGGTCTGACCGATGGCGAGGTGTTTCGGCTCCCACTCACCCAGACGGAACTGGCCGACACGCTGGGCCTGACCCCGGTGCACGTGAATCGCGTGCTGAAGGACTTCCGCCAGCAGGGCCTGATCGCGATCAATCAAAGAATACTCAGCCTTTTGAAGGTCGAGGCATTGCAGGCCCTGGCAGGCTTCAACAAGGGCTACCTTCATCTGGGCGGTGCTTCCGCGGAGGTCAGGCGCTACTTCGATTCCTTGGAGGACGCGCAGCGCGGAAATGATCGTTCCGCCGGTACCTGACTCAGCCGGTCGAGGCGTGGCCAGGCCAACGCCGGTGCCCACCTGTCACGCTAACCTGTGGGGGCTGGTTGCCAAGTCGAGCTTCGGCCAAAGCAAGTCCGAGCCGAAATCGATAGCGCTTCGATCGTGGGATTGGAGTGCTCATCGGCCATTCCGGCGGTGACTCAGTTGTCGTGAGTTGCATTTGATCGCCGTCTTCCTTGATATTGGCATGCAAGTGCCTCCGCGCGCTCGCAACATCGGGGAAAAACAATCGTGCCAGCTTCCATCCGTGAGGAGGAATGGTTCCGACAACGAGATGTTCTGGCCCGCTTCGGAGAACTCGCCCTTAAGTCCGACGATCTGGACGAAATCCTGCACGAGGCCTGCCACTTGGTGGGTCAAGCACTGGGCACCGACATCGCCAAGGTTATGGAGTTGCAGCCGGACGGCACCACCTTGCTGATCAAGGCCGGTGTTGGTTGGCCTTCCGGCATAGTGGGCAACGTCACGGTTCAGGCCAATCAAACCTCTTCCGAAGGTAATGCCCTACGGACCGGTACGGCCGTCATCTCCGAAGACATAGAAACCGAGGATAGGTTTGAATACGCCGCCTTCATCAGGGATGCGGGCATCCGGGCACTGGTGAACGTTATCATCATCGGCGCGAAGGATCAGCCATCTTACGGGATCCTTCAGGTGGATAGTTGCAAACCCCGTCGGTTCACCGAGGACGACACGAAGTTCCTGCGCAGCTACGCCAACCTGATCGCCGCTGCGGTAAGCCGCCTGCGCAAGATTGCGGAGATGCGCGAAGGCGAGGCCAGGTTGCGGGTGAGCGAGGAGCGCTACCGAGCCCTGGTGACCGCGACCTCGAACGTCGTGTACCGCATGAATCCCGATTGGACGGAGATGCAGCAGCTCGACGGGCGAGGCTTTCTCCCCGACACGGCAAAACCCAGCAAGGCCTGGATGCTCGGGTACATCCATCCGGACGACCAAGCACAGGTGATGACCTCGATTCAGGAAGCGGTTTGGGCGAAGGGCATTTTCGCTCTGGAGCATCGTGTTTGCCGTGCGGACGGAACTGTGGGCTGGACGCATTCTCGTGCGGTTCCATTGTTCGACCAGCAAGGCGAAATCACCGAGTGGTTCGGGGCAGCCAGCGACATAACCGAACTCAAGCGTGTCGAGGGAGCGCTGATCGAGGGCGAGGGGCGCCTGCGCACGCTGATGGAGGGCATTCCGCTGCTCGTCTGGCGCTCCGGCAATGAGGGCAAATGGACCTGGGCCAGTCCGCAATGGCTCGACTACACGGGGCAACGGCAGGAGGAGAGTCGCGACTGGGGCTGGTTGCAGGCGGTCCACCCTGACGATCATGCGATGGCCCGGCAGGCATGGCATGAGGCCGGCAAGGACGGCCTGCTTGACGTCGAGTTCCGGGTGCGCCGCGCTGCTGATGGCACCTGGAGGTGGCACCAGACCCGCTCGGTCCCTGTTCGTGCCGTGCCGGGGCCCGGGCACCCCAAAGGCCGCATCCTCGAATGGCTTGGCACCACCACGGATATCGAGGATCTCAAGCACCTTCAGGGACAGCAGGGCGTGCTGCTGGCCGAGCTGCAGCACCGCACGAGAAATCTTCTGGCCGTGGTGCGCAACGTTGCCCGGCGCAGCATCGATCCCTCGCCGGGGCGCAATCAGTATGATGCCCGCCTTGCTGCCATGGGCAGGGTGCAGGGTTTCCTGGCACGGAGCAGTGCCTGGAGTGTGCCGCTGCAGGAGCTTGTGAATGCGGAACTCCTCGCGGCAGGGGATGGGACATCGGATCGGGTCATCATCGACGGACCATCTGTGAACCTGCCGGGCGATGGTGTGCAGCCGATGGCCCTGGCCCTGCATGAGCTCGCGACGAACGCCGTCAAATACGGTGCTATCGCACAACCTTCCGGCCACTTGTCCGTCACTTGGCGTTTGGAAGGGCTCGGGAGCACCGCACAGCTGGTGTTGGAATGGCGGGAGAGCGGAGTGGCGATACCGAACGGCCTCCCCGCGCGCCAGGGTTACGGAACAGAGCTCATCACCCGTGCGCTGCCCTACCAGCTCAAAGCGAAGACGCATCTTGAGTTCACGTTAGACGGGGTGCGTTGCACCATCGCCTTGCCAGCCGGCACGTTCAGGAACGAGGATGGACGGACATGACCGATTCGTCGCTGGCAAGTCTGCAAGACCGCCGTGTTCTTGTCGCTGAGGACGAGTACATGATCGCTGAGGAGATCGTCGAAGCACTCGTGGATGCTGGTGCTGTGGTACTTGGTCCTGTCTCGACGGTGGGTGAGGCGCTCGATCTTCTCGTGGCGGAGAATGAGATCCACGGAGCGTTGCTGGACGTGAACCTCGTAGGCAGGACGATCTGGCCGGTGGTTGACGTACTCCTCGCGCGCGGCGTGCCGATGGTGCTCGCAACAGGCTACGAGGCGAGCGCGATTCCGCCCGTCTACATCCATCTGCCACGATGCGAGAAGCCGGTGGGAATACGCGACCTTACCCGCGCGATCGCTCGCCAGATCGCCAAGCTGAAGTAGGCTCCATGAGCCGGCGGCCAGCCGCATCTGGTCGTGTCGGGAAAGGGTCCTCCTCTCATGGCGGGATGGCCTTCCATTCGCTCCATACCGTATCGCGCCAGCAGGGGGTGCGATTGACGCCGGCCCATTTTGGATGAACAAAGCTGGAGTGATCTCAACACTGCTGATCCTTGGCTGGTCCTGCCTATCTGGATCTGCGACAAGCCATGCAAACTGTTCTGCCGCCTGAGGCAGCACGCAAGGAACTCCCGCATAATGTCATGGGAAGGATCGGGCGCCCTGGTCTGGGACGCTGAGCGTTTGCGCATCGCGACGGATGCAGCCGGGATCGCACTCTGGTCATGGAACGTCGACTCCGACGAGATCGCCCTTGACGAGCGTGCCCACCAGTTATGGGGTGTATCACGTAAGGGGACGGTCACCTTCGAGGAGTTGTCCCAGCAGATCCATCCGGCAGACCTGGAACGGGTTCGGGAAGCCTTCCAGGACACCCGGGGTCAGACCGGTGCCTACGAGATCGACTTCCGCATCTTGCAGGGCAAGGCCGTTCGTTGGATTTCAGCCCGTGGTCAGGGTGGTGATGTCGGCATCGTCGGCCGCGTCATGTTTGGCGTCTTCCTCGACGTTACTCAGCGCAAGCAGGCTGAAGAGGCACGGGAAATGGCGGCCGGTGAGATGAGCCACCGGGTCAAGAACCTCTTCTCCATTGCCTCCGCCCTGACTGCGATCGCCGCACGCTCGGCGGGCACAACCACCGAAATGGCTCACGACCTAACACAGCGCCTGACCTCGCTGGGCCGCGCCCACGACCTTGTCCGCCCTGCCCCGGGCCAGGTGGAGGAGCGGGCCGCTCCCCTGGGCGACATGCTTGCCGTGCTGCTGGCGCCCTACAGCACTGACGACGCCTCCAACGCTCGTATCCAGATGTCTGTGCCCGAGGTATGGGTTGGAGGCACCGCGGCGACCACACTTGCGCTGGTTGTCCACGAACTGGCGACCAACTCCGTGAAATATGGCGCCCTGTCGCGCGCAGGCGGCATCTTGGACGTGCGGTGCACCGAGCATCACGATGACGTGGCGGTGGTCTGGACCGAACGAGGTGGACCGCCGGTTACAGCACCAGAAGGCAAGGAAGGCTACGGGAGCAAGCTGATTGCCCGAAGCATGTCAGGCCAACTTGGCGGCTCCATTACGTTCGATTGGCCCGCCAGTGGCATGGTTGCTACCCTCCGCATGAGCAGGGCACGCCTTGCTGCATAGCCCGGAGCTAGGACGTTGCCTCCCGATCAACTGCATCAAGGCGTGCACGACCTCCGATAAGTCGGAAAGGTTGCCTGGAAAGATGAGTGGCGCGTCCAGGGTGCGAAGGCGGTTGACCAAGTTCTCCGCGTCGCCCGAAACCACCAGCACCGGGAGGCTCGGCTGTCGGCGCCGGGACTTGAGGACGAGGCTATCCGGCTGGTCCGGACATCTCTGGAAGAGAGATCCAAGATTGCTCAAGAAGTACCTGTCCCTGCTACCGGCCTCGAGATCGAGGCAGCCACATCCTGGTAGCTGAGGCGGATGGGCGATTCATGCCCTGCTCATGAAGTCCAGACCGAAGGGAGGCAAGGTGTGCGGCGAGCGCGGGCGAGGGAAGAACAACCTCGCCGCCCCTCTCCTCCGCGTTGACGCAGTGCAGCATCCCTCATAGAAGCCCGCCTTCCGACCAGCGAAGCCCGAACAGGCGCAGCCTTACCCCGCGCCGGAGGCGCCGTTTGACCATGCCCATGACGTTCGCCGACCTCTCCCTGGCACCGGCCCTGCTGCGCGCCCTGGCGGAGGAAGGGTATGCCAATCCTACCCCCATCCAGGCCCAGTCGATCCCGATGCTGCTGAAGGGCCGCGACCTGCTGGGCATGGCCCAGACCGGGACGGGCAAGACCGCCGCCTTCGCGCTGCCGCTGCTGCATCGCCTTGCCGTGGCTCCCCGCTCGGCACCGAAGGGCGGTGCCCGCGTCCTGGTCCTGGCGCCAACGCGCGAACTGACCTCTCAGATCGCCGACGGCTTCGAGAGCCTAGGCCGCTACCTGCAGCCCACCGTGACGACGATCTTCGGCGGCGTCAGTCAGTTCCACCAAGTCAACGCGCTCAAGGCGGGTGTGGACATCATTGTGGCCACGCCGGGGCGGCTGCTGGACCTGATCAATCAGGGTCTCTGCGACCTGTCGCGGCTCGATGCGCTGGTGCTGGATGAGGCGGACCAGATGCTCGACATGGGCTTCGCCAAGCCGATCGAGCGCATTGTCGCGACGCTGCCAAAGGATCGGCACACGCTGCTGTTCTCAGCAACGATGCCAAAAACCATCGCTTCGCTCGCCGAGAGCCTGCTGCGCGATGCGGCGAAGGTCGAGATCACACCACCCTCCACCACCGTCGACCGGATCGAGCAATCGGTCATGTTCGTCGATGCATCCGACAAGAAAGCGGCGCTGCTGGCGCTTCTGCGAACACCGGGCATCGGCCAAGCCGTGGTATTCACCCTTCAGAAGACCATCGCCAACGACGTCTGCGCCTTTATCATCGAGGCGGGCATCACGGCCGAGGCCCTGCACGGCAACAAGTCGCAGGGCCAGCGGGAACGCGCGCTGGACGCCTTCCGTGCCGGAACCGTGCAGGTCCTGGTGGCGACGGATATCGCAGCGCGCGGCATCGACGTGGACACCGTGACGCATATCTTCAACCATGACCTGCCGAGCCTGCCGGAAAGCTATGTCCACCGCATAGGCCGCACCGGCCGCGCGGGGCGCAGCGGCTTCGCCATTACGCTCTGCGACGCCGAGCAGCGTGCCTGGCTGCGTGACGTGGAACGTGAAATCGGCCGCGCCCTGACCGTTCGAGCCGATCACCAGTGGCATTCGGAAGCAGCACGAAATTCGACCATGCGCCCACCTGTGCTGGGCGGTGCGCCGGTCAAGGAAATCAAGCCGCAGGAGAAGCGCGAGCGCAAGGTCTGGAGCGAGGAAGAGAAGTTCGCTGCGCGGGCTGCGGCCAAGGCCGCCTGAGAGAAAGTCTGATGAGGCTGCGTCTCCGGCAGAGCGATGGCTGCGGTGGGCTCCGAGCTGCCGTGGCTGGGTCTGGCCGTGAGCGGCACTTCCGCTCGTGAGCGAGCGGCAGCCCGCTCCGAGCGCGACCATGCGGCAGGCCGTGTCCAGTCCCCGTACCCGCATGCGGGTTCGCATCAGCCCGCCCGCACGCGCCGCATGCCCCGCCAGGTGCCCGCCGAGCGCGCGCTCGTCCGAGAGACCCACGAACTCAAAGCCCACCGCCTCGGCGAAGGTCACTTGTCCACGTCCCGCCAAGGGGTGGTCCGGCGGCGTGATCGGCACCAGCCGGTCGGTCTGGAAAGGCAGGGTTTCCCAGTCCTGAGAAGTCCGCGTGACCCGCTGCGATCCCGAGCTCCGCTTCCTCTTCGGCGACAGCCCGCGCCACCTCGGGGCTGGGTCGCTCACCGAGGTCCACATCCACGTTCGGGTTGGCGCGCAGGAAGTCGGCCAGGAGCTCGGGCAGGAGTTCGGCTGCGGCGGCGGTGTTGGCCAGCAGCCGCCCGCGGCCCCGTAGCCCGCGAGCGTACTCGCCCGTCTCGCCACGCATCCGCTCCATCTGCCCGGTCACCAACCGCGCATGCCGCAGCAGCGTTCGTCCTGCTGGCGTCGGCTCCACCCCGCGCCGCCCCTGCTCCAGCAGCGGCACCCCAGCCTGGTCCTCCATCCCCTTACCCGGGTCGAGGCGGAGGCAAGGGAGAGCCCGGCACGCGCGGCGCCTGCCGTGATGCTTCCCGCCTCCACCACATGGAGGAACAGGCGCAGGTCTGTCGGATCAAAATGCACGGGCAGCGTGCCTTCGTTCAGGACCGAGGCAGGCTACGCCAGTCCCGCATTGTGCGGCAGCGGCAGGGTCCCGTGCATGATGGACATCCTTTCCCTCGCCCCGATGCTGTTCGGCATCTTCTTGCTGGCAGGTATGGTGAAGGGCCTGATGGGCTTCGGCTTGCCGACGGTTGCCATGGGCCTGCTCGGCCTCGCCATGCCTCCCGTTCAGGCTGCTGCGCTCCTTCTCGTCCCCTTGCTAGTGATGAACGTCTAGCAGCTACCAGCCGGGCCGCGATTTGCCATGCTGGTCCGTCGCCTCTCGCCCATGATGCTGGCCATTGTCGTGGGCACACTGGCCGGTTCGGGGATCATCGCCGGTAAGGCCGCCCCGGCTGCGAGCAAGGGACTCGGTATCACGCTGTTCCTCTACGGCTTCTTCGATCCACTGAGGCCGCAGTTCCGTATCCCGCCCGCAATCGAGCCCTGGGCGGGGCCGCTGGTCGGTGCGGTGACGGGGCTGGTCACAGGAGCGACCGGCGTCTTCGTCATTCCAGCCGTCCCTTACCTCGTTTCCCTCAGGGTGGATCGGGACGATCTGGTGCAGGCGCTCGGCCTGTCGTTCACCGTATCGACCCACGCCCTCGCCGCAGGCCTCGCTCTCCACAGCGCTCCGACAAAGGGGACTGGCCAATGGCGCCGGAGCTGGTCTGGCACAAGCAGCGTCCCTGCGGTCCCGCCGCGACTTGGCTGCGAGAGCGCTTCGCAGCGGAGCGGGTCGGCAGTCTATCAGGTGGTGGCCGGGCGGGTTGAGGGACAGGGCTTGCGATGAAGCGCCGCGGCCGTTGGTCGAAGCATCGACCTTTGCCCTTTCAACTCGCCATCTCGGAAGGGAACCTGTCCCTTCCGGCCAGATGCTGCCTTGTCCGATCTGCGCCCGCCTCAGCCGCCAGATCATCACCTCTGCATCGAGTACTGCTTGAAGCCGGGGCGTGACCACCTGCGGGCCGGGTGGCTGACCGTCATCCCTCCCCGCCACGCTTTCGACGAGGAGATGGTTGTTGATCAGCTTGGCAGAAAGCGGCGGATGTGACCGGCGATCTCTTGGTGGTGCGTTTCAAGCGCGAAGTGGCCGGTATCGAGCAGATGCACCTGCGCTTTCGGCAGATCGCGCCTGTAGGCCTCGGCACCTTCCGGCAGGAAGTACGGGTCGTTCTTGCCCCAGACCGCCAGCAGCGGCGGCTGGTGCTGCCGGAAGTAGCTCTGGAAGGCCGGGTAAAGCGCCACGTTGGTCCGATAGCTCAGGATGAGATCAAGCTGGATATCCGCCGCCTCGGCGCGGTGCATGTAGAACTGGTCGAGCGTGTATCCGTCGGGAGCAACACGCCCTGCCGGGGCGCCCTGCGTGTATTGGGCGCGGATGAACTCGTCAGTCAGGGCGGCACGGCAGCGTGCACGGTTGGCATCGGTTGGCTCGCGCCAATACGCCTGCCAAGCTTCCCACTCCGTGCTCAGCCCTTCGAGGTAGGCGTTGCCGTTCTGCGAAATGATCGCGGTGACCCGATCGGGGTGTGTCATAGCCAGCCGCAGGCCGGTCGGCGCGCCGTAGTCGAAGACATACAGCGCGTAGCGCCTCAGGCCGATGCCATCAACGAACTGGCCGATAACGCTGGCGAGGTTGTCGAAGCTGTAGTCGAAGGTACCGCGCTCCGGCGCCCTGGTCAGGCCGAAGCCGGGCAGATCTGGCGCAATCACCCGGTAGCGGTCAGCGAGCAGCGGGATCAGGTCGCGGAACATGTGGCTGCTCGTTGGAAAGCCGTGCAGCAGCAAAATGGCCGGCGCCTGAGCCGGTCCTGCCTCGCGGTAGAAGACCTCCACGGAGCCAACCTGTTGGGTGCGGTACTGGACGTCGAGCATGGTCGTCTCCGTGAGGGAGGTGGAGCCGTAGGAGACGGACGCGAACGGCACTGCGGCTGGAATTGCTGCCAAGGAGAGCAGAAGGGGTCGGCGCTGAAGCACGGAGATGGTCTCGATCATGGCATCGCCTCGCTGCGGTGGAACCAAGGTAGACAGTTGCAGCAACTGGCTAAATGCGCGTTGGATGAAGCGCTCGATTTCAGGAACTGAAACCATGGATCGGCTGGACGCGATGGAAATGGCTGTCGCCGCCATTGACGAAGGCTCGCTCGCCGCTGCGGCGCGGCGGTTTGGCCGCTCTGCAGCGGCGGCCACGCGCGCCGTTGCTCTTTTGGAGGAAGGAGCGGGGGAGACGCTGCTGCTGCGCACCACGCGCGGCCTGCGTCTAACCGAAGCAGGCGAACGTCACGCCGCGATCTGGCGAGACGTGCTGGCCCGGCTCGCCGAAACCCGGAACCAACAGGAGCCAAACGTCGTCAGCGGCACGCTGGTGCTGACCGCGCCGGAGCTGTTCGGCCGCCTGAAAGTGGCTCCGGTGCTGGAATCATTTCTGGAGCTGCACCCCAAGGTGCAGACGCGAGCACTGCTCCTGAACCGCATGGTCGACATGGCGAGTGAAGGCGTCGACGTCGCCATCCGGCTGGCACATCTTCAGGACAGCAGCATGGTCGCGGTAAAGCTCGGTGAAGTGCGGCAGGTCATTTGCGCCTCTCCTGCCTACCTCTCTCGTTGTGGCCAGCCGCAAGAGCCCGCAGACCTATCCGATCATCACTGCATCGGAGTAAATCCATACGGAAACCGTGATCTCTGGACGTTCCGGCAAAAGGCCGGCAGCCCGCGGACGCGGTCGGTCCAGGTGCAGACGCAGCTCTCCATCACCAGCGCCGGGGCCGGGCTCGACGCGGCTCTCCGGGGCAAGGGCTTGGTGCGCGCTCTGTCCTATCAGGTGGCTGAGCCGTTGACGGCGGGCCATTTGCGGCGCGTGCTCACGCCCTTTGAGCCGGAAGCGGTCCCGGTGAGCATGGTCTTCCGTCCGAACCCACGGCGTTGGTCGCCTGTGCGCGGCTTCGTGGATCATGCCGTGCCGCTTCTGCGACGTGAGTTGACGCAGATCGCCGCGTTCATCGACTGGCTGCCCACCCCTCAGGATTAGCCTGGCTTGGATCTGCCAAATTTGTCACCGGCGCCTGGTGAGCAATGTCCGCTTATGGGACTTCGGGCGAGATCCTCCCAATGCCTTTGTGGGCGATAAACAGCAGTTGAAGTGGCTGGTCGGTTAAGTTCGCTGTGCACCTCATCCAGGTGGCCCCCCCAAGTGGGTTACCGCGGTACCCGACCCTTTGCCGCCGCGCCTGCCCTGGCCAGGGGAGCGACCAGGCGCGACACTGCGCTCCGACGCGATGGAGAATGCCACCTCATGCTCCCCAGCCAGCACGATCTGTTCGAGATCCCGCCCGGCGTCTGCTACCTTGACGGCGCCGCCTACTCGCTCTCGCCACGTCCGGTGCGCGCGGCCGGTGAGCACGGCGTCCTGACCAAGAGCCAGCCCTGGAACCACCCAGAGGCCCGCGCCGACGCCCTGGCTGAGCGCGCCCGCGCCGCTGCTGCCCGGCTGATCGGCGCCACCCCCGACAACGTCGCCATCCTTGGCTCGGTCAGTCAGGGCATTGCCACCGCGGCCCGCTGCCTCCCGCTGCCCACCGGGCAACGCATCTTGCGCATGGAACACGAGTTCCCGTCGCAGTCGCTGATTTGGGACCGTCTGGCAGCCGAGCGCGGCCTGCTGCTCGAGATCGTGCCCCGTCCGGTAAACGGCGACTGGACCTCGGCGCTGCTGGCTGCGATCACCCGCCCCGGTGCCCCGCCAATCGCGGTGGCAGCGTTGACCCCTCTGCACTGGAGCGACGGCGCCCTGGTGTCGCTCGACCGCCTCATGCCGGTGCTCCGCGAAGCGGGCGCGGCAGTCGTGGTGGACGCCACCCAGGCCGTCGGTGTGATCCCGCTCGATGTCGCGGTGCTGCAACCGGACTTCGTGGCCTTTCCCACCTACAAGTGGCTGCTCGGGCCCTACGGCCTCGCATTCCTGTATGCCGCCCCGCACCGGCAGAACGGCCTGCCGCTTGATGAGAACAGCACCAACCGGCCCGGCGGCATCCCCGCCCCCGGCGCCCGCCGCTACGACAAGGGCGAGCGCAACGACCCCATCCTGCTGCCCATGGCCTTGGCCGGGATGGAGCTGGTGCTCGGCTGGGGTGTCGAAGCTGTGGCAGGACACCTGCGCCACCTGACCGACCGCCTGGCCCAACACGCGGCGTCGCTGGGGCTGGATGTCCTGCGGCCCGATCGGCGCGCACCGCATATCCTGGGCATCCGCATTCCCGGCGGGATGCCCCCCGGCCTCCTCGCGGCGCTGGCTGCCGGGGGCATCTATTGCAGCGACCGCCTCGGCGTTCTGCGCGTCAGCCCACACCTTTGGTGCCGTGAGGAGGACCCAGACCGCTTTCGCGAAGGGATCGGCCGCGCGTTGGCCCGGAGTTAAGCATACCAGGGAGCCGAACGTCAGCTGTGGGTGGGTCGGAGCGCGGGTTCGATCCCAACTGCCGAGCCTGGCCTAAACCGCCCTCTCCTGGCGGCGGTCTGCAAGGTCCTCCTTGGCCGGAAGCGGAACGGCCGCCTTCGAGGCTCGATCACACGAAAGCGGACCAGGTCCTCCGCGAACCGAACGGCGTGTTCAAGCCGGAACAGCCTTTGCCGTCCTGCGCCTCCGATGCCGTCACCGCGGCTTACCGATCTGCCAGATTTGATCCGAGCGCCGCATGGCCAACTCGGGCGTTTTGACGCTGGAGACGCCGGTGTCACGAAGCGTGCCGTCCTTCATGAGCCGAGGATGGCCTATGGTTGGAGGAGGGCTGCTTAGGCGCGGCAGAGGGCGCGTGGCTCTTGCGTGATGGCTCCCAGATGCGCCATGTCGTGCATGTGCTGTCCTTGCGCTTACCCAGCCCGCTCCGCCGCCACGGCACCTGGATCAAGGTGAGGCGGGGCAGGTCCTCTCCCACCGCGAGCCGCCTCCGGCGCGGCGCCGCTCGTGCGGAGCATGGAACTGCATGATGGTGCCGAATGTGGTGGGAGTGGCCAGACGTTGACGAAGTCCGAGATCGAGCGTGTGCAGGCCTACCTGCGTCGGCTGCTGGGAACGGAGCGCATCAGCGTCGTTCCCCCCAAGCACGCCGGAATGAGCATCGAGGTCGTGGTCGGGGATGAGGTGATCGGTACCCTTCATCGCGATGCCGAAGACGGTGAAGTCTCGTACGCCGTGCACCTTACCATCCTCGAAGAAGACCTCCTTCCAGATGCCGGGCCCGCTCCGAGGCCGGTCACCCCCAAGCCGAGGAGTGCACGATGACGTTGGATTTCACGGGCCGGCGCATCCTCGTGGTCGAGGACGAGCCGCTGATCACCTTTCTGCTGGAAGACGCCCTGATGATCGCGGGCGCGCAGGCCGTCGTGCAAGCCGCCAGAGTGGCTGAGGCCCTGTCGGCCATCTCGACGGCCATGTCCGAGGGTGGGATCGACGCCGCGGTGATCGACTATAATCTCGCCGATGGTCAATCGGCCCTTCCGGTAGCCGACCGCCTTGCCGCACTTGGCGTGCCGTTTGTCTTCGCGACCGGCTACGAGCCGTCGGTGGTGAACAAGGGGGAGCACGTGGACGCACCCGTGATCGCCAAGCCCTACAAGCCCGATGACGTGCTGGCCTGCCTGGCCGGGATCATGGGCAGGCTTTCGGCCAGCTCCTGAGGAGTTGCCCTTCGCTCCCCTCGATCAAACATGGGCGTCGGCGCGAAGTCCGCTGCCAGGGAACTCCTCGATGGTTCGCAGCGTCCGGAGTGGGCGCAAAGCAGCCACCCTCTGAACTTGTCTGGAGCGGCTATTTGCTGCCCAGCAGGGTCACTCGGGAGGAAACTTGAAGGGCGCGCCTGAGCATGGCTGGTAGCTTACGGCGCTGGCACGGAACTGGCTGGTGGTTAAGGTGTGCCACCAACCCATGCGCTTTCAGGAATCCAATGCTCTCACGCCGCGTGCTTCTCGGTTCCACCACCGCCGCTCTTGCCGCCCAGGCTCAGGCTCAGGCTCAGCCAAGCTATCCTGAGCGCCCGATACGGCTGGTTTGCCCCTACCCTGCGGGCGGCGCCACGGACGTGCTGACCCGGATCCTGGCGGACGGGATGCGCGAGCGGCTCGGCCAACCGGTGGTGGTAGAAAACCGTTCCGGCGCTGGCGGCAATATTGGTGTGGACGCCGTCGCGAAATCCGCGCCCGATGGCTACGTGCTGGGCACCGCGCCCGTGGGCAACTTCATCATCAATCCCTTCCTCTATCGCTCCATGCCCTATGATCCCGTGCGTGACCTCACGCCGGTCTCACTGGCCTTCGAGGTGCCGAATGTCGCGGTGGTATCGGAGAAGTTTGTTCCCGCTCGCAGCATGGAGAACTTCCTGAGCTGGGCAAGGGCAAAGCCGGGTGGGGTGGTTTATGGCACCTCGGGCGTCGGCACCTCGGCGCATCTCTGCTCGGAGCTGTTGTTCAAACGCGCGGGAATAGCATGCACCCATGTGCCCTTCCGCAGCGCGGCGCAGGTGATCCCAGCCATGCTGTCGGGCGACGTGGACTTCGCCATCGACAACCTGGCCTCCTATGCCGGGATCATACAGCAGGGGCAGATGACGGCGTTGGGCATGACCACGGCCGAGCGCTGGCCGACCATGCCCCAGGTTCCCACGATGGCGGAAGCCGGGGTACCGGACTTCGTGGTCACCGCCTGGTCTGCGCTGATCGGCCCAGCAAGGCTACCGATGCCGGTGCAGGATCGGCTCTCCGCCGCCGTTCAAAGCGTGGCCGCCGACCCGGCGATCCGGCAGCGCTTCCTGGTGGCAGGCGGTCAGGCGCTGGCGACCACGCCAGCTGGTGCGCGGGAGCGCATGGATCGTGAGCGCCCGATGTGGAAGGAAATGGTGGAGTTGTCCGGCGCCCGCATGGAGTAGGCCGAGCGTAGAACCCTGGCAGGGTTCGCCAGGGGTAGTGAAGCTGTCAGACTCTGCTCGCCCAACCCCATGGGTTTGGCATGGGGTTGGGGGAGCGGCGGCTCGTTGTGAGAATGCCGCCTCAGGTCTGACCGCGACATCGGACAATGTTCCACGGCAGAACTTGGCCGGTAGTAGCCTGGCAGGTTTCGAGGCTTGGTTGGGCGAAGCAGACAGGTTCTTTCAAAGCTCCAGCCGCCGCACCGCCTGCCGAAGGCGGCTCGCTCCTCTTTCAGCAGGAAATCCATGGCAACGAGCGCTGGGCGACGACCTAACGACCGGGACGCCGCCCATGCCCTGTCAGGACCGACGGAGGCCAGGCCTTGTGATAGTCACTGGCTTGGTGGATCTCCTCATGGACCGCCTTCTTGAGGAGGGCGACGCGCTCGGCCACGAACGGTGGCGGCGACTGTGGAGCGGTAGGGGGCTTGGGGCTGCTGGCCAGGGACTGCGATCCTGCTGGTAGGTGTTCGGGCTGCTTGGACTCCTGGTAGTCGCCGATGTAGCGGACGATCAGGGTGCCCCGGAACACTCCGACCGTCAGCCTACCCGTCTGCTCGTTCAGCTCCCAGAGGCCCGGATCCAGGAGCGCGGCAACGGCCTCCCGGCCGGAGGACGTATGCAGGAGCTCGAGATCGCCGGCCGTAAACACAGGACATCCTTCTCAGTCCTCAACACACCTGTCGCTAATCCGTCGGCCTTGAATAACCTCTTCCGGCTGTCTGGATCGTAACCGGCTGGTAGTCCGGCTGACCCGTTGCGTGAATGAGGGCGCCAAGGAGGGCGAGCAAAAGGGTCCTGAGGTGGGCGAGGATCTTGCGGATGTTGTGCCCGCAGCCGCGGAGCACGGCGTAGAGGGCGTCACCGATGGTGCCCTTGAGGGCGCAGCGGGCGAGGCGTCCGTCAGATTTCATGTGGCCGATCTCGGGCTCGATGGCGCTGCGGCGGCGCAGGAGCTTGCGCAGGGGTGGCGTGAGGCCGCGGCGCGTGCCGCTGACGAGCCCCGTCGTGCCGTGGGCGCCATGGCCACGGTAGCCGCGGTCGACCACGGCAAGGGTGGGGAGTTGCCCGGTGAGGGTCTCCACCAGCTGGAGGGCATCGGGGAGGGTGTGCCCGTCGTAGGGGTTGCCGGGCATGGAGCGCATGCCGACGACAAAGCCACCAGCAAGCGTGGTGGCGATGCTGACCTTGCAGCCGAACTCGTAGCGGATGCGGGCCTTGCCCTTGGAGATGCAGTCCACCTCGGGCTCGTGCAGGGCGTAGAGCTTGCCCGTGCTCTTGGGCGTCTGCCGCAGCAGGCGGGTGACGAGAGCCATGCGTTCCTCGATCCGCGTCCGCAGCCCTCCCTCGGGGACGGCGCCGAGCTTGCGGCCGATGTCGCGAAGGACGCGCCCGGCCTGGGCTGCCAGGCGCGGAGCCTTGCGGTTGTGTGTTCTGCCGCAGTCGGATCCCGGCCTTGCCAGCCAGCGCTACCAGGGAATGGCGCGCCTTCTCGTAGAGGCGGCTGTCGGTCGGATGCGCGATGGCCTTCACCACCACCGTGGTGTCCACCGCGATCTCGGACAGGCTGCGCGGCGTCACGGCACCCGAGGCCCGGCCTGCCTCGATGGTCTTGAAACAGCAGCCACTCCACCCCCTCCTCGCCGATGCGGCCGCGCCAGCGGCTGAGCGAGGAGGGGTGGATGGGCGGGCGGTGCTGGAAGACGGTCTCGCCGGTGATGTGCTGGAAGTACGGGTTCTCCACCCAGCGGGCGAGCACCGCCTCATCGGAGAGGCCGTGGGCGTGCTGCAAGTACATCAGCCCCGCCATCAGGCGCGGATGAGTGGCGGGCCGTCCCTCACCGGCGGGGAAGAAGCCGGCTCACTCCCGCTCGAACCAGGACCAGTCGATCAGCGCGGCCAGCCGGACCAGCTCGTGCCGTCCATCGATCATGTCGACCAGGCGTGGCCGCAACAGGTCGGCCTGTTCCGGCGGGCGGGACGATGCTTCATGCCCGCCAGAAGTGCAGGAATACCGCATGGTTCCAACTGAACCCTGCAATTCCGGAACGCCAAACCCACCAACTCTCCCGAGCAAATCAGCATCCGGGAGGTTGTTCAGGCCCGACTAATCCGCCGCTGCGGGTCAGAGCAAGGAGAGTTGGTTGACAGGATCCAGTCGCAGCACGCCGACCAGCAGCCACTGCTCGGCACGCCGGGAGTGCGTACCCATTACGAAGGCCATACCGAAACTGGAGTAATCCTCGCCAAAGGTCTGCTCCATGCTGGCTAGTGGTCTGAGTTGGAGGTTCGTTGGCAGAAGCGTCCGACGCTGGCGAGGATGTCGTCGGC
>NZ_JBHLVZ010000037.1:0-82175 GCF_042433125.1 Muricoccus vinaceus
CAACAAACGAAAGAGCAAAACTCTTCCTCGTCTTCAGGAAAACAGATTCGAATTTGAAGGAACACAACACCCGGAGGTGGAGAAGCGTCACCGGGCAGCTCTTCCGAGCTACCTGATGACCGACCCTGCATCCGAGGGAGGAACCGGCGGAGCGGAGCGTTTCAGCGTCCGGCCCGTCGGTGTGGGCGGCTTATATGGGCGCCGGCGAAGGCCGTCAAACCCCTTTTTTGACAAAACGGCGACTTTCCGTGCCCACCGCAAAACCGTTGCCCCGGGCGCCCTTCCGGCCGCCCGGGCTCGCCTCTCAGGTGTCCGCCCTGATGTTGGCGGACTGGATGACGGCCCCCCATTTGTCGATCTCGCGGGTCAGGAAGGTGCGCGCGGTCGCCGGGTCGGAACCGACCACGTCTGCCCCCTGCTCTTCGATCTTGGAGCGCACCTCCGGGTCCTGCATCACCTGCCGGATGGCGGCGGACATGCGCTCCTGGATCGCCTCCGGCGTGCCGGCGCGCCCCATCAGCATCCACCAGGTCGGCGCCTCGAAGTCGCCCACGCCCTGTTCCGCGAAGGACTTCGCCCCGGGAACGTGGCGCGACGCCGTGCGCGTGGTCACGCCCAGCGGGCGCAGGATGCCGTTCTTCATGTGCTGGCTGATGATGACCACGTTGGACATGAACAGCGGCACGTGCCCGGCCACGGCGTCGGACACGGCCGGCCCGCCGCCACGGTAGGGCACATGGGTCAGGCTGAAGCCGCCCTTCTGCTGCAGCAGGGTGGTCGCCACATGCGCGAGGCCGCCCACGCCGGAGGTCGCGTAGTTGATGCTGTCCGGCGCCTTCTTTGCCGCATCCACCACGTCCTGAAAGCTGCGATAGGGGGTGGACTGGTGCGCGACCAGCGCCAGGGGCCCCGTCGCGACCAGGGAGATCGGCACCAGCGCCTCGAGCGTCTTGTAGGGAAGGCGCATCACCGTCTGGTTCGTCGCCTCGGTGTCGTAGGCGAGCATCCAGGTGTAGCCGTCCGGCGCGGCGCGCGCCGCCTCGCCGCCGCCGATCGCGCCCGAGGCGCCGCCGCGGTTGTCGATGACGACGGGACGGCCCAGCACCTCGCCCAGCTTCGCCTGGAAGATGCGCGCCACCACATCGGTGGAGCCGCCGGGCGGCCAGGGAACGATCAGGCGGATCGGCCGCTCCGGCCAGGCGCCGGGCCCTGCCCCCTGGGCGCGCAGGAGGGAAGGCATGGCGAGGCCCGCGGCGGTGGCCGCGATCAGCCCGCGCCGGCCCATCTTCGGGCTCTGGGTCATGGTGTGCTCCTTGAACGTCCCTTGGGACAGCGTCTTCTCGCGCCGCCCTTGCTGGAACGGCTCCGTGCAGCTTCGACGCTGCCCCGGGCCGGCGCAACCCGTTCCGGGGCCGGGGGCACCCGGGGGAAGCTTCACACCGCCGCCATCACGCGTTGCGGTCAGGCCGCCCTGGCATTCACCCCGGGGCGGGAAAGGAAGCCGCGGCGGATGTGGTCGGCCAGCGCTTCGGCCGCGGCGCCGGGATGGCGGACCAGGGCGATCTCCAGCTCCGGCAGGTCGGGCATCCCCTCCTCCGGGCCGAGCAGGCGCAGCCCTGGGGGGAGCGCCATGGAAAGCCCGACCGTCACCCCCAGCCCGGCCAGCACCACCGCATGCGTCCCGGTCTGGGAGGCGGAGGAGTAGGCCATGCGCCAGGGCACCCCTGCCCGCTCCAGAGCGCGGGTGGCGGCGATCCGCCAGGTGCAGCCGGTGTGGCAAAGCACGAGCGGCAGGGGCCGCAGCAGGTGGGTCGGCCGCGCGGCCGGGCCCACCCAGCGCAGCGGCCCGCGCCAGAGGCTCTCCGCCGGCAATCCCGGCTCCTCGTTGCCACCGGAGAAGAGGGTGAGGTCGAGGTCCCCCTTGTCGAAGCAGCGAAGCAACTCGGTGGAGGGCAGGCAGACCACCTCCACCTCGGCGGCCGGGTGGGCCTCGGCGAAGCCGGCCAGGATCTCGGGCAGCCAGAGCAGCGCGTAGTCGTCCGGGGAACCCAGGCGGATTCGCCCGGTGATCTCCGGCATGCGGAAGTTGTTCACGATCTCATCGTGCATCGCGAGCAGCCGGCGTGCGCGGTCCAGCAGCCAGAGGCCGTGCGGGGTCGGACTCAGACCGCGCGGGCCGCGCAGCAGGAGCGGCTGGCCCAGCGCTTCCTCCAGCCGGCGCATCTGCATCGAGACGGCCGATTGCGTGCGCCCGACGCGAAGCGCCGCGCGGGTGACGCTGCCACCTTCGGCCACCAGCACGAAGGAGCGCAGCAGGTCGGGGTCGAGGCCAGGCGGGATGTTCATCATGGCGGCATCAGCATCGCTGATGCCGAACTTCAAAACAACTCGTTTCCCTTATGATACCCCCACGCCGATCTTTCTGCTCGCGACATTCATCAGGAGAGGATCCCACCATGTCCGGCCATGTCATCCACCGCGGCGCCTTTGCTGGGTCCGGCGCCAGGACAGGCGTCCCCGCCACCGGCGCTCCGGCTTCCCGCTGGCTGGCGATGTTGGCGCGCATGGCCCGCGCGATCGAGGAGCGCCGCATCCTCGGCTCCCTCGATGACCGGATGCTGTCCGATATCGGAATCAACCGGCTGGAGGCGGAGCGGGAGATGGCGCGGGCGCCCTGGGACATCGGATCGCGGGGCTGAGCGCGGCCCCGTACCCGAGGGTGCGGGGCCGGATCAGGTCCGGCCTTGCTCAGGCGAGGTTGAGGCGCCCCCGCTTCCTCCATCACCCCGCGGATGGCCTGCCGGCCGAGCGCGGCGGGGGCGAGCGGCCCGGTCTCGTCGCCGAGGACGGACAGATCCATGCCCGGGCTGCGCGCCAGCACCGCCGCGCGACGGGCGGGTGCGCCGTCGCCGCGGCAGGGCCAGACGAAGCCGGCATCCTGCGGCAGGGCATGGTGGTGCAGGCCACACGCTCCGGCGCCACCGCAACGGCGCAGCCGAGCAGCGCGCCTGCCTCCCCTCCCCCATCGTCATGCAGCGCCGCGAAACCCGTGCCGACCAGCGGCGCGGCCGGCGTACCGCTCGCCTCCATTCCCGGCAGGCCGGAACAGGCAGTGGCATAGGCGGATAAGGGAGGAAGGGCGACCAGTGCTGGTCACCGGATCATCGGGTCCATCCCTTCAGCGCCGGAATGTTCCGCAACGCAGGGGGCTGCATCCTCGGGATGCCGGCAGACGCACAATGATGCGCAAAGGAAGAGTGCGGCCCAAAAAGGAACATAGTATGAACGGCGATGCCCTCCGATTCGCCCCCCCGGCCACGGCTGATTCTTACCCCTGTCCCTTCCGCGGAGGGGGTTGATGGGCGAAATGAAGACCCCGTGCGAGGGGGCGATCCCAACAACGGAATGGGTGGCGGAACGGGCATGGACCGCCGTGCGGTCCTGGCCGCGCTCCGCGCCCGTGTCGCGCGGATCGAGCGCGCGGGCCTGGCGGAACGCGAGGAGCCGCCCGCCATTCCCCTTTGTCCGGAAATGGACCGGGAGATGCCCGGTGGCGGCCTGCCGCGCGCCGCGGTGCACGAAATCCTGTCCGACGGCGCTGGAGCGGCGGTGGGCTTCGCAGCCCTGCTGATGGCGCGTTCCGGAGGCACGGTGTTCTGGATCGCGCGTGACCCCGATCCCTGGCCGCCCGGGCTGATGCGCTTCGGCCTGCCGCCGTCGCGCCTGATCGTGGCGCAGCCCTCCAACCACGTGGACGCGCTCTGGGCCACGGAGGAGGCGCTGCGCTGCCGCGCCGTTTCGGCCGTGCTGCTGATGGAGGAGCGGCCCGACGCCACCGCCATGCGCCGGTTGCAACTTGCCGCCGAAACGGGTGGCGGCATCGGATTGCTGCTGCGCGAATCGGAGGCCGAGGAGGGTCCTGCCCTGGCCACCACCCGCTGGCGCGTCACGGGGCGCGCCGGCGGGGCGATGCACGACCTGGGCGACCCGCAATGGACGCTGGATCTGCTGCGCTGCCGCGCCGGCCGGCCCCGCACGTGGCACGTCACCTGGCGCGCCGGAATGGAAAGCCTGTCGGTGGACGAGGAAGCGCGCGAGGATGACGCGGCCCCGAGGCGCTCCCGCCGCCATTGAGCGCCCGTCTGCACCGGCCGACGGCATCGGAAGGATTCCCGCGGCGCCCCGGTCCACACCATGCCTTTCCAGGCGGGCGGGAACCGGAGGCGCCCGGACGATCAGGCGGCCCTGACCTCGCGCGTGAAGGTTTTCACCTCGGCGGTGAGGTGTTCGGACTGGGTCGAGAGGCTTGATGCGGCCGAAAGAACCTGCGCGGCGGCCGCGCCCGTGTCGCTCGCCGCCTGGCTCACCGAGGCGATGTTCTGGCCCACCAGATCGGTCGCCTGCGCCGTTTGCTGCACCGTCCGCGCGATCTCCTGGGTGGCGGCGCTCTGCTCCTCGACCGAGGCCGCGATCGCGACGGTGATCTCGCTGATCTCCTTCACGGTGCTCATGATCAGGTGGATCGCCTCCACCGCGCCGCGCGTGGCGCCCTGGATCTGGCCGACCTGCTGACCGATCTCCTCCGTCGCCTTGGCCGTTTCCGCAGCAAGCGACTTCACCTCGCTGGCCACCACGGCGAAGCCCTTGCCGGCCTCGCCGGCGCGCGCCGCCTCGATCGTGGCGTTCAGCGCGAGCAGGTTGGTCTGGCCGGCGATGTTGCTGATCAGGTTCACCACCTCGCCGATCCGGTTGGCGCCCTCGGACAGGTTCTGGACCGTGGCGTTCGTCTCGTTGGCGGTGTCCACCGCCCTGGTCGCGACCTGGCTGGCCTGGGCGACCTGCCGGCTGATCTCGATGATCGAGGAACTCAGCTCCTCGGCCGCGGCGGCGACGGTTTGACCCCCCCCGCTCGCCTGGGTCGCGGCCCCTGCCACTTCGGTCGCCTGCGACCGGGCGTGCTCCGCCGAGGTGCCCATGCTGCGGGCCGTGGCCTCGAGCTCGGTGGAAGCCGAGGAGAGCACGTTCACCATCTCGCCCACGCGCCCCTCAAAGCCTTTCACGAGTTCGGCGAGCTGGGTGGCACGCTTCTCCTTGACCGAGTGCTCAGCCTCCTGCGCGGCGGTGAGGTCGCGCGAGCGCTCAGCGTTAGCGCGGAACACCTCGAGGGCGCGGGCCATGTGGCCGATCTCGTCCACCCGGTCCTTGCCCTCGATGGCGACCGTGAGGTTGCCTTCCGCGATGTGGCGCATCAGCTCCGCCATGTGGAGGATGGGGCGGGACACGCTGCGAACCAGCCAGACGCCCATGACCAGGGCGCCAAGGACAGCCACCAGCGTCACCACGCCGCTTCCGATCATCGCCGCCGTGACCGCCTCCGAGGCCGCGGCCGCGTCGCTGCCGCTGCCATCCCGGTTGAAGGCCCTGAGCGCCTCGAAGGAGGAGGTGACGGCGCGGGCAAGTTCGTTGTTCTGACCGAAGCGGGTCCAGGCGGCGGCGGGCTGACCGGCGCGGGACAGCACCAGCACCGGATCCACCGCGGCGGAGAAGGCCCTCCAGTCCCGCTGCGCGGAATCGAGCAGGCGCTGCTCGGCGGGTCCCGTCACGAAGCCCGCGTAGTCGGCGAAGAACTTGTCCATCTCCCCGCGGAGATTGGTCAGGGTCTTGTCCACCTCCTGCTTGCCCGCTGCCTCGGAGACGAGGATGTGGCGCAGGACGAACTGACGGAAGACCTGCAACCGCTCCGACGACTGGCCGATCATGTCGACGCTGGGCAGCCAGTTCGCCGCGATGGCGGTCGAGTAATGGCCGATCACCGAGGCACGGTGGGCCGCGAAGCCCCCCATCCCCACGATGACGAGGGCACAGGCCGCCACAGCGCCTATGATTCGAGCTCTTAGGGTCATGCTTGCCACACTTTCTGTCTTGCAGGTTGCTCAATTCTGCACGACCAGCCTTGATGAAGAGTTGATGCCTCCCATTCCCTGTGAGCCGGCGGGGTTGTGCTCCGCCGGCCCGGGTTCCGCCCCTGGCTGCGGCTCAGGCCGCTTCCTGCGTTCCGATGACCTTATCAATGGTGATGGGCAATTCCCGGATGCGCTTGCCCGTCGCGTGGAACACGGCGTTGGCGATGGCCGCCGCCGTGCCGACGATGCCGATCTCGCCCAGGCCCTTCACGCCCAGCGGGCTGGTGAGCGTGTCGTGCTCCTCCACGAAGATCACCTCGATGTCGTGGATGTCGGCGTTCACGGGCACATGGTACTCGGTCAGATTGTGGTTCATGAAGCGGCCGAGCTTGTGGTCGGGCAGGGTTTCCTCGTGCAGGGCCATGCCGATGCCGAAGACCACGCCCCCTATGATCTGCGAGCGCGAGGTCTTGGGGTTGATGATCTTCCCCGCCGCCACCGCATCCACGATCCGGGTGATCCGCACCTGGCCCAGTTCCTCGTCCACCCGCACTTCCACGAACACGGCGGAGTGGGTGAAGGAGCCGTAGCGCATCTGGGTCAGCTTGCTCGGGCTGGCCGTTTCCTCCGCCTCGATCTTCTCCACGCCGGCCGCCCTGATGGCATCGGTGAGGGTGACGGAACGGGTCGGGTCGGAGGCGAGCGCGATCCGCTCGTCCTGGAATACCACCTGGCCGATATCGGCATTGGCCAGCGGCGAGCGGTCCATGCCGCGGGCGTGCTTGAACAGGGTTTCGCGCACCGTGTTGCAGGCCAGCTCCACCGCCGCGCCGGCCGAGGCCGCGGTCCAGGAGCCGCCTTCCACCGGGGACTTCGGAAGCGAGGAGTCGCCCAGCTTCGTCGTCACCTTCTCCATCGGCAGGCCGAAGGCATCGGCCGCGATCTGCGTCAGGATGGTGTAGGTGCCGGTGCCGATGTCGGCGGTGGCGCAGGCCACCTCCAGCCGCCCGTCGGGCGTCAGGGTCGCGCGGGCGGAGGTTTCGGTCATCTGCGCTTCCCAGGCGCCGGTGGCCATGCCCCAGCCGATCAGCTCGCGCCCTTCCTTCATGGAGCGGGGCTTCGGGTCGCGCTTCGACCATCCGAAGCGCTCGGCGCCGAGCTGGTAGGCGGCGCGCAGCTCCTTGCTGGTGTGCTGCTTGTTCGTGGATTCATCGATGTCGGCGTAGTTGCGCAGGCGAAGCTGCACGGGATCGATGCCCAGCTTGTGCGCCAGCTCGTCCATCGCCGATTCCATGGCGAAGAGCCCGGTCGGCGCTCCCGGCGCGCGCATGTCGGCGGGGGTGTAGAGGTCCGTCTTGGCCAGTTTGTGCGTCGTGGTGACGTTGTCGCAGTGGTACAGCATGGCCGACCAGTTGACCGTCGCCTCCTGGTAGTCCTCGAAGGTGGAGGTGTTGGCGATCAGGTCGTGGCGGATGGATTGCAGCGCGGCATCCTGGCTGGCCCCCAGCGCCACGCTCTGCAGCCCGTCTGGCCGGTAGCCCATGGTGAACATCTGGTCGCGCGTCAGCACCACGCGGACGGAGCGCTTCAGCTCCAGCGCCGCCATGACGGCCAGGAAAAGCTGGTACTGCGGGCGCAGGCCCGATCCGAAGGCAC
This sequence comes from Muricoccus vinaceus, assembly GCF_042433125.1. Classification (NCBI taxonomy): domain Bacteria; kingdom Pseudomonadati; phylum Pseudomonadota; class Alphaproteobacteria; order Acetobacterales; family Roseomonadaceae; genus Muricoccus; species Muricoccus vinaceus. The sequence continues at coordinate 7,560 of NZ_JBHLVZ010000037.1, forward strand.
CGCCGATGAAGGGCGAGATCACGCGCACGTCGCTGGCGGGCAGGCCGAAGACGTTGGTGATATAGGACTGGCTGTTCTGCGCGCCCTGAATCTTGTCGTGGACGGTGATCTTCTCGTCACCGTCCCAGACCACGGTGGTCGCGTGCGGCTCCATCGGGTTGTGGTGCTCCACCGCGATCCGGTACTCGCCCTGCACCGTCACCGGGGAGGCGCCGAAGGCCGCCTCGGAATCGCCGCGCGGCTTGGGTGGGGGCGAGATGCCGTTGCGCTTCACCGGCGGCACATAGGCCTCGCCCTGCACGGCCGCGAGATCGGTCTCGTGCCGCTCCACCTCATAGGCCACGCGCACCAGGGATGCGGCATAGCGGGCGATCTCGAAGTCCTCGGCCACCACGAGCGCCACGGGCTGGCCGCTGTAGACGATGTGCTCGTCGTAGAGGGCGCGGAACGGCTTGCCGGGGGGTGCCACCTCGTCCTGGTAGGACTTGCTCCGGAACGCCGTGCGCGGGCGGTTCTCGTGGGTGAAGACCTGGATCACCCCGGGCACGGCGAGCGCGTCCTTCGTGTCGATGCTCTTGATGCGCCCCTTGGCGATGGCACCGGAAACAACATAGCCGTGCGCCAGGTCGGGCGCGGTGAACTCTGCGGCATAGGTCGCGCCGCCCGTTACCTTCAGGCGTCCGTCCACGCGGTTGCGGGGGGAACCGAAATGGGTCTCGTGCATGGTGCCGGGCCCTCCTACTGGATGCGCTTGTCGGTCTGGGACTGCGGCGTTCCCGCCGCGGCCTGGGAAAGGGCGCGGACGATGGCGCGGCGGGCGAGCTCGACCTTGAAGTCGTTCTCCCCGTGGCCCTTCGCGCCCTGGAGGATGCGCTCGGCCACCCTCTCGAAGGCGGCGCGGTCGGGCACCTTGCCCTTGAGCATCGCCTCCGCCTCCGGCACGCGCCAGGGCTTGTGGGCCACGCCGCCGAGCGCGATCCGCGCCTCGCCCACGGTGCCGCCGTCCATCTCCAGCGCCGCCGCCACTGACACCAGGGCAAAGGCGTAGGACAGGCGGTCGCGCAGCTTGAGGTAGGTGTAGTGGGTGGTGAAGCGTGGCTCCGGCAGATCGACGGCCGTGATCACCTCGTCGGCGCCGAGGTTGGTGTCGCGTTCCGGCGTGTCGCCGGGCAAGCGGTGGAACTCGGCGATGGGAATGCCGCGCTCGCCCCTGGGCCCGGAGACGCGCACCACCGCTTCCAGGGCCGCCATGGCCACCGCCATGTCGGAGGGGTGGGTGGCGATGCACTTGTCGGAGGTACCGAGAATCGCGTGGATGCGGTTCACGCCGTGCAGCGCGGGGCAGCCGCTGCCGGGCACGCGCTTGTTGCAGGGCGTGGAGGCGTCATAGAAATAATAGCAGCGCGTGCGCTGCATCAGGTTGCCGCCGGTTGTCGCGGCATTGCGGAGCTGCGCCGTGGCCCCGGCCAGGATGGTGGAGGAGAGCAGCGGATAGCGCTCCTGCACGCGGGGGTCGTAGGCGGCGGCGGTGTTGGTCACGAGCGCGCCGATGCGCAGCCCGCCGCCCTCCGTTTCCGTGATCTCCTTGAGGCCGGGCAGGCGGGAGACGTCCACCAGATGCGTGGGGCGCTCCACGTTGTACTTCATGAGATCGACGAGATTGGTGCCGCCGGCGAGGATTTTGGCGGCGGGGCTCGATCCCACCTCCCGGATGGCGTCGGCCACGCTGCCGGGGCGGGCATAGGAGAAGCGGTTCACTTCGCGGACTCCTTCGCCAGCACGTCGCCGATCGCGTCCACGATGTTGGTGTAGGCGCCGCAGCGACAGATATTCCCGCTCATCTGCTCCCGGATCTCCTCGGACGTGTGCGCGTGGCCTTCCTTCACCAAGCCAATCGCCGAGCAGATCTGGCCGGGGGTGCAGTAGCCGCACTGGAAGGCGTCGTGCTCGATGAAGGCCTCCTGCATCGGGTGCAGGGCGCCGTCCGGCCCGGCCAGGCCCTCGACCGTCGTGACCTCGCAGCCGTCGCGGCTCACCGCCAGCGCTAGGCAGGAGTTGATGCGCTGCCCGTCCACCAGCACGGTGCAGGAGCCGCACTGGCCGTGGTCACAGCCCTTCTTGGTGCCGTAGAGGTGCAGGTCCTCGCGCAGCAGGTCCAGCAGCGTGGTCCAGGGCCGAACATGAAGGTCTCGTCGCTCGCCGTTGATGGTCAGGGTGACCGGAACCTCGTCCGGCAGCCTGGTCGTGGAGCCGGCGTCCGGGGCGAAGCCCTGCCGGGTCGGAAGTTCGAGGTCGGCCATGTCGGTGTCCTGGAGAAAGGCTTGGGCACCAGAGGCGACCCGGTGGGTACCGGGCGAACGACGAAGAGCGTGGCGACCCGGTCCTGGCCGGTGCGCTGCGCGTCGGAGCCTCCGTTCCTTGGAGGGGGGAACGTGAGGACGGTTCGCGCAGTTGCGTCGGTCGCTCTTCACACAGGTGAAGCCCGCGGGCGGCGCGTCAGGCGGTGTGCCGCCCCAGATCGGCGCCGACGAAGGCCCCGGTGCGCTCGTAATGCTGGGCCAGCAGGGCGGAAGCGGCCGGGGCATCGCGGGCCAGGGTGGCGCGGGCGATGGCCGCGTGTTCGGCCGCCACGTCCCGGTCGGGATAGGCGACCGTGTTGGCCAACGCCCGGTAGCGCCCCGCCTCCTCCCGCAGCCGCTCGCAGAAGGCGACGAGAGGGGGCGCCCCGCAGGCGGCCAGCAGGGCCCGGTGGAACTGGCGGTGGGCAGCCTCCCATTCCGGGTTGGCGGTGAAGCGCCCGGGGTCCAGCGAGCGCGCCACGCGGTTCAGCCGGTGCTCGGCCAGCACCAGGGCGTCCTCCCATGCCGCGTCGCCCCGGCGGATGGCTTCCGAAAGCGCCGCGCATTCGGCCAGGACCCGGGCGCGGATCAGGCCGGCCAGCTGGCCCGGCGCGGCGGCGGCCACCCGGAAGCCGCGGTGTTCCAGCCGTTCCGCCAGGCCCTCGGCCGCCAGCTTCGACAGCGCCTCGCGCATCGGGGAGGCGCCGGCGCCATAGCTTTCCGCGAGGTCGCGCAGCTTCAGCTTCAGCCCGGGCGGCAGGCGGCCCGAGAGGATGTCCTCCCGCAGCCGCCGGTGGACGGCGGTGGCCAGGGTGGGGTCGCGGCCCGGGGGAAGCAGTTCGGCTTCGGACATGCCGCCCGCATATTCGTTAAACGGCAGCGCCCCGCAAGTCTGGCGACGATCCTGCTTGACGTGCGTGGAATTTCGACAAAATCTCCGCGCCATCCAAGGGAGGATACGCTGCGTGCGACTGATCGCGTTCGAGCATGAGGGCCGCCCGGCCCTGGCCGCCCGCCTGGGCGATGAGGTCGTGGCCCTGGCCGATGTTGTGCCCGGCCTGCCCGCCGATATCCTGCCCGCCTTCGCCGCGCTGAACCTGCCCGAGGGTGCCGCCGCCCTGGCCGCCAGGCTGGAGGGCGCGCCGCGCCGGCCTTTCAAGGGGCTGAAGCTGCTCCCCCCCATCCCGCGCCCGGGCAAGGTGATCTGCATCGGCCTGAACTACGCACTGCACGCGAAGGAGGGCGGCAACGCCATCCCCGATTACCCCGCGGTGTTCATGCGCGGCCCCACCTCGCTGGCGGCCCACGGACAGGCGCTGGTCCGCCCGAAGGTGTCGGACAAGTTCGACTTCGAGGCGGAGCTGGTGATCGTGATCGGCAAGACCGCCCGCCATCTGTCGGAGGCCGACGCCCTGTCCTGCGTGGCCGGCTACACCATCATGAACGAGGGCTCGGTGCGCGACTACCAGCGCAAGGGCGCCCAGTGGACCATGGGCAAGAACTTCGAGCAGACCGGCGGCATCGGGCCGGAAATCGTCACCCCCGACGAGATCCCCCAGGGCCCCAACGCGCTCCGCATCACCTCCCGCCTCAACGGCGAAACGATGCAGGACTCCAACACCTCCGACATGATCTTCTCCGTGCCCCGCATCCTCGCGATCCTGAGCGAGGCGATGACGCTGGAGCCCGGCGACGTGATCGCGACCGGCACGCCCAGCGGCGTCGGCTATGCCCGCAAGCCGCCGGTCTTCATGCGCCACGGCGACACCATGGAGGTCGAAATCGAGGGGATCGGCGTGCTCTCCAACCCCGTGCGGGACGAGGCCGCCTGATTTCATGGCAGGCCCGGCCGTCACCCTCACCTTCGACAACGGCCCGGAGCCGGAGGTGACGCCGGGCGTGCTGGACGTGCTGCGCCAGCGGGGGCTGCTGGCTACCTTCTTCGTGCTCGGCCACAAGCTGGCGGGCAACCGCGCGCTGGCCGAGCGCGCCCATGCCGAAGGCCACTGGATCGGCAACCACACCTGGAGCCACGCGCAGCCGCTGGGCCAATTGCCGGACGATCCCGCGACGGCGGAGGCCGAGATCGGCCGCACCCAGGCGCTGATCGGCGATCTCTCCCACCCCGACCGCCTGTTCCGCCCGGTGGGCGGCGGCGGCGTGCTGGGCCCGCACCTGCTGAGCGGCGCGGCGCTGGACCACCTGGCCCGCGAGCGCTTCACCTGCGTGACCTGGAGCGCCGTGCCCGGCGACTTCCGCGACCCCGGCGGCTGGCCGGAAACCGCGCTGGCCCAGTGCCGGGGGCCGGATCCGGTGCTGCTGGTGCTGCACGACCTGCCCAACGGCGCCATGCGCCAGCTCGACCGCTTCCTGGGCCGGCTGGCCGATGCCGAGGCGCGCTTCGTGCAGGACTTTCCGGAACGCTGCGTGCCGATGCGCCGCGGCGTGGCCCGGGCCACGATGGACGCCTACGTGACACGGGGAACCGCCTGATGACCATTTCCTCCCGCCGCGCCCTGCTGGGTGGCCTCGCGGCCCTCGGTGCCGCTCCCGCCCTCGCGCAGGCGCCCTGGCCGAACCGGCCGATCCGCCTGATCGTGCCCTTTGCCGCCGGCACCACCACCGACATCCTCGGGCGCATCCTGGCGGAGGCGCTGGGCAAGGAGGCCGGGCAGACCGTGGTGGTGGACAACCGCGCCGGCGCCGGGGGCAATGTGGGTGCCCAGGCCGTCGCGCGGGCGGCGGGGGATGGCTACACCCTGCTTCTGGGCACCAACGGCACGCATGGCATCAATGCCAGCCTTTTCGCCGACCAGGGCTTCGACCCCATCCGCGACTTCACGCCGATCGCGCCCTTTGTCACGACGCCGACGGTGCTGGGCGTCGCGCCCTCCCTCGGCGTGTCCTCGGTGACGGAGCTGGTCGCACTGGCCAAGCGCCGGCCGCTGACCTTCGCTTCGGCGGGGAACGGCACCACCGGGCATCTTTCCCAGGCGCTGCTGAACCTGCGCGCGGGGCTGGAAACCGAGCACGTTCCCTACCGGAACGCCGGCCAGGGGGTGACGGACCTCGTGGCGGGGCGGGTGGACGGGATGTTCTACCATCCCCTCGGCCTGAAGCCGCAGATCGACGCGGGGAACCTCCGCGCGCTCGCCGTCACCTCGGCCCGGCGGGTCACGATCCTGCCGGACGTGCCGACCATCCAGGAAGCGGGGCTGCGGGACTTCGTGGTGGAGGGCCGCTGGCACCTCTTCGGGCCTGCCGGCCTGCCGGCCGAGATCGTCGCGCGGCTGAACAAGGCCACCAATGCCCTGCTGGCGGATCCCGCGTCGCTCGCCAACCTCCGCACGCAGGGGGTGGAGCCGCTGGGCGGCACGCCGGAGGAGCTGGCGGCGATGACGCGGGACGAGATTGCGAAGTGGCGCCCGGTGGTTGCGGCTGCCAACATCAAGCCGGACTAGCCGGCGCCGCCGCGCGCCAGGGTTGAACACGCCGGGGAACCGCCGCCGAGACCGGCCCCGGGGAGGAGGATGACGAGATGGCCGACCTGGACCAGAACACCATCACCGACGCGGTGATCGAGCAGATGTCCACCACCGCCGACCCGCGGATGAAGACGGTGATGGAAAGCCTCGTCCGCCACCTGCACGACTTCGCCCGCGACGTGCGCCTGACGCCGGACGAGTGGCTGAAGGCCATCGGCTTCCTCACCCGCACCGGCCAGACCTGCACGCCCGCGCGGCAGGAGTTCATCCTGCTGTCGGACACGCTGGGGCTTTCGCGCCTGGTGAACCTGATGGACGACAAAGCCAACCGCATGGGCGACGCGACGGAGGCGAGCCTGCTCGGCCCCTTCTACCGCGAGGCCTCGCCGACCTTCGCCATGGGCGAGAGCATCGCCGTGCATGCCAAGGGCCCGGAGATGATCGTCTTCGGCCGGGTGCTGAACGAGAAGGGCGAGGGCGTGCCCGACGCGATCGTGGAGGTCTGGCAGACCGACGCCGACGGGTATTACGACCTGCAGGCCAGCGATCCCAGCCAGATGGACATGCGCGGCCAGTTCCGCACGGATGCCGAGGGGCGCTACGCCGTGCGCACCCTGTTCCCGCTCGGCTACTACATCCCGATGGACGGGCCGGTGGGCGCCATGGTCACGGCGCAGGCCCGCCACGGCTGCCGCCCCGCCCATATCCACATGCTGATCGGCGCCGAGGGCTACCGGGAACTGGTCACGGCACTCTATCTCGGCAACGATCAGTACATCGATTCGGATGTTGTCTTCGGCGTGTCGGAATCGCTGGTGGTGCGGCCGGAAACCGGGGTGGAGGGCTCGCCCGACCCCTCCGTGCCCAGCGTGCACTACGACTTCCACATCGCCCGCCGCGCCGCCCACGACAAGACCGGCCGCGTCGGCGCCGACCCGTCCAAGATCGCGGCGGAATAGCCGTTCAAACCGGCCACGGGCGCCAAGCCCGGGCCATGCAGGAGGTGAGGGTTCATGACGGGTATCAGCAGGCGGGACATGGGCCGCCTGGCTCTGGCGGCCGCCGCCGCCGTGCCGGCGACCGCGCGCGCGCAGACCGCGCCCTCGGGCCCGCCGATCCGCATCGGCTATTCCATGTCGCTCTCGGGCGGGCTGGCCCCGAACGGCCGCCCGGCCCTGACCGCGCACAAGATCTGGGCCGAGGACGTGAACGCGAAGGGCGGGCTGCTCGGCCGCCCCGTGGAGCTGGTGAACTACGACGACCAGAGCTCGGGCGCGCAGGTGCCGGGCATCTACACCAAGCTGATCGACGTCGATAAGGTCGATCTGGTCGTCTCCGGCTACGCCACCGCCATCATCGCCCCGGCCATGCCCGTGGTGATGCAGCGGAACATGTGCTTCGTGTCCCTGTTCGGCACGGGCGTGAACACCGACTTCAAGTACGACCGCTACTTCTCGGTGAACTGCACGGGCAGCCAGGTGAAGGAAACCTTCGCCAAGGGCTTCATGGACATCGCCATGTCGATGGACCCCAGGCCGCGCACCATCGCCCTGGTGAACCTCGACAGCGACTTCCACCAGCGCACCGCGGAGAGCGCGCGCTTTCTCGCGAAGGAGCGCGGCCTGCGCGTGGTGTATGACCGCGCCTACCCGCCGAGCACCGTGGATTTCGGGCCCATCATGCGGGCGGTGGCCGCGGCCCGGCCGGACATCGTCTTCGCCGGCTCCTACCCGCCCGACACCGCCGGCCTGCTGCGGGCCGCCAGCGAGCAGCGCGTGAACTTTCAGATGATGGGCGGCCCGATGATCGGTCCGCACGCCACCGCGCAGAAGCTCCAGCTCGGCCCCATCCTGAACAACCTGGTGGTGTGGGACGTCTACGCGCCCGAGCCCACGCTGCAGTTCCCGGGCACCAAGGAGCTGATCGACCGCTACCAGCCCATCGCCGCCCGCGAGAACACGGACGCGCTGGGCTATTACGTGCCGCCCATGGCCTATGCCCAGATGCAGGTGCTGGAACAGGCCGTGAGGCGCGTCGGCAAGATCGACCAGGCGGCGCTGGCGGCGGACATGCACGCGAACCAGTTCGACACGGTGATCGGCCCGCTGCGCTTCGACGCCATGGGCGAGTGGACGGAGGAGCGCAACCTCTACACCCAGTACCAGGGCGTGCAGGGCAACGGCATCGAGCAGTTCAAGCGCACGGGCACCCAGGTCGTGCTCTACCCGGCGCGCTACAAGTCGGGCGAGCTGCGCAAGCCCTTCACGGCGGGCGCCTGATGGACCCCGACCTCGTCCTGCTTCTCAACGGGATCGTCTCGGGCCTGCTGCTCGGCGGCCTCTACGCCGCGGCGGCGGCGGGCCTGTCCGTCTCCTTCGGGATGCTCGACGTGGTCAACATCGCCCATCCCGCCTTCATGGTGCTGGGCGCCATCCTCGTCGCCCTTCTCTGGGGGGCGACGGGGATCGACCCGCTGATCCTGTCCATCCTGCTGACCCCCGCCTTCTGGGCGCTGGGGGCGGCGCTCTACGTCGCCTACCACCACTTCTTCGAGCGGCGCGGCGACGAGGCGATCCAGGGCCTCGCGTTCTTCTTCGGCATCATGTTCATCATCGAGGTCGGGCTGGTGCTGACCGTCGGCCCCGACCAGCACTTCGCCGACGCCTCCTACGCCAACACCACCTGGCGCATGGGCGAGGTGGACCTGCCGCTGCGGATGCTGGTGCCGGCCCTGGTCGCGCTCTCGGCCATCGCCGGGCTCTCGGTGTTTCTCCGCCGCACCTTCATCGGCCGCGCCATCGCGGCGGTGGCGCAGGACCGGGAGGCGCTGCGGCTGCTGGCGATCAACCCCACCAGGATCAAGCGCCTGGCCTTCGGCATCTCCATCGCCTTCGCGGCGCTGGCGGGCGGGGCGCTGGTGGTGGTGCAGCCGGTGGATGCCTGGTCGGGCCACGTGTTCATCGGGCGGGTCTTCGCCATCGTGATCATGGGCGGGCTGTCGTCGCTGGGCGGCTGCGTGCTGGCGGCGCTCGCCTTCGGCGTGGTGGAAAACGTGACCGCCACCTTCTACGGCCCCTCCTGGTCGCCGGCCGTCGCCTTCGGCTGCCTGCTGCTGGTGCTGGCGATCCGTCCCCAGGGCCTGTTCGGGAGGGCGGCATGAGCGACACCACCCTTCCCGCCGTGAAGCTGGCGGCGCCGCGCCGCATGGGGCACGGCACCTTCTGGCTGGCCTCCGCCGCGGTGGCGCTGCTGGTGATCCTGGCGCTGCGCGGGATCGGCAGCGAGTACGCCTATTTCGCCGCGACCTTCGTGCTGCAATACGTGGTGCTGGCCACCGCCTGGAACATCCTGGGCGGCTACACCGGCTACGTGAACTTCGGCGCCGCCGCCTTCTTCGCCACCGGGGCCTATGCCACCGTCGCCTTCGGCAAGGCGCTCGGCCTCGGCCTGCTGCCCTGCATCGGCATGGCGGCGATCGTGGGCGGGGCGCTGGGCTTCGGCACGGGCGTGCTGACGCTGCGGCTGCGCGGCGCCTACTTCGCCATCGCCACCCTCTGCCTCTCGGTGGTGCTGGAAACCATCGTGGTGAACTGGTCCTATGTGGGCGGCTCGCGCGGGGCCTATGTGATGCGCCCGCGGGAGGTGCCCTGGCCCTTCGACACTTATTCCGGCTTCCTGTGCGCCGTGCTGGTGGTGCTGGCCGCCGCCTCCGTCGCCATCGCGCGCACCATCGAGAAGTCCCGCCTCGGCCTGGGGCTGGCCGCCCTGCGCGACGACGAGGCGGCGGCCGAGGCGGCGGGCGTGCCCACGCTGCGGCTGAAGCTGGTCGCGACCAGCATCAGCGGCGCGATGATGGCGGTGGCGGGCGCCCCCCTGCCCTATCTCGGCTCCTATATCGAACCCGCCTCCGCCTTTGGCCTGGCCTACGCGGTGAACGCCATCGCCATGCCGCTGATCGGCGGCACGTCGAGCTGGGCCGGGCCGCTGATCGGGGCGGTGCTGCTGTCCTCGCTCCAGCAGGCGGCCACCGTCACCATTTCCTCGGCCGGCAACCTGATGATCGTGGGCGTGGTGCTGGTGGTCTTCGTCTGCGCCGCGCCGCACGGGATCATCGGCCTGTTCCGGGGGCGCCGATGACGGAGATCGTCCTGCGGGCCGAGGGCGTGGGCAAGCGCTTCGGCGGCTTCACCGCCCTGTCGGGCATCGATCTGGAGGTGCGCGCGGGCGAGCGACTCGGGCTGATCGGCCCCAACGGCTCGGGCAAGAGCACCTTCACCAACTGCCTCGCGGGCGCCTTTCCCAGCCATGACGGCGGCTTCACCTTCAAGGGGCAGAAGCTGGCCGGGCTGAAGTCGCACGAGCGCGCGCGGCGCGGCCTGGCCCGCACCTTCCAGCTTCCCCGCCCCTTCCGCGGCCTCTCGGTCATCGACAACATCCGCGTGCCGCTCGCTTATGCCGGCCGCGATGCCGCGACGGACGAGCGGGCCATGGAGTGCCTCGAATCCGTGGAACTGGCCGCCAAAGCCAACCGGATGCCCAAGGAGCTGACCCAGGTGGAGCTGCGCCGGCTGGAGCTGGCCCGCGCCACGGCGCTCAAGCCCGAACTGCTGATCGCGGACGAGGCGATGGCCGGGCTTTCCAACACGGAGGTGGACCAGATCCTCGCTTTGCTGTTCCGCCTGAACGCGGGCGGCACCACCATCATCATGATCGAGCACGTCATGCGCGCCGTCACCGAATTCTCCCAGCGCCTCGCCGTGCTGGTGGCCGGCAGGAAGGTGGCGGATGGGGACCCGCGCGCCGTCCTCTCCATGCCCGAGGTCGAGGAGGCCTATCTTGGCCGCTAGCCTTCTGATCGAGGACGTGGACGCCAGCTACGGCGCCGTGCGCGCGCTCGACGGCGTGTCGCTGCGCGTGGACAGCGGGGAGACCGTGGCGCTTCTCGGCACCAACGGCAACGGCAAGACCACGCTGATGCGCTGCATCCTCGGGCTGCTGCGCCCCACGCGCGGGCGCATCAGCGCCACCATCGACGGCACCACGACCGATCTGGTCGGCCGCTCGCCCGAGGAGATCGTCGATCTCGGCATCGCCATCGTGCCGGAGGGGCGGCGCCTCTTCCCGCGTCTGTCGGTGGAGGAGAACCTCCTGCTCGGCGCCTATCGCCGCGCCGCCCGCCCTGCCATCCCGCGCCACCTGGAGTTCTGCTACGACGCCTTCCCCCGGCTGAAGGAGCGCCGCAGCCAGGCGGTCGGCAGCATGAGCGGCGGCGAGCAGCAGATGGTGGCGCTCGGCCGCGCGGTGATGTGCGCCCCCAAGATCCTGCTGGTCGATGAGCCCTCCGTGGGCCTCGCCCCCATCCTGGTCGCCCGCACCATCGAGAAGATCGCGGAGCTGAAGGAGAAGCTGGGCCTCACGGTGCTCATGGCCGAGCAGAACTTCCATCAGGCCATCCGCATCGCCGACCGCGGCTACGTGCTGGTGCACGGCCATGTGGAGTTCCAGGGGGACAGCCCCGCCGCGCTCGGCGACAGCGACCTCGTCCGCAAGTTCTATCTTGGTCTCTGAGAGGGGGCTCTGAGCATGGCTGCACTGGAGGGCTGGAAGCTCGGCTGGATTGGCGTCGGCCGCATGGGCACGCCGCTCTGCCAGCGGCTGATGGAGGCAGGGGCCGCGCTGTCGGTGACCGATACGGACCCCGCGCGGCTGGCGCCGATGGCGGCGGCCGGGGCGAAGCCCGCCGTGACTGCCGCGGCGCTGGCGGAGGAGGCGGACATCCTCCTCTCCATGGTGCCGAACGACCTTGCCCTGCTCTCGGTCGTCACCGGCCCGGGCGGCCTGGTGGAGACCATGCGGCCGGGGCAGGTGCTGATCGACCTCAGCACCGTCTCCCCCGCCGCCTCCGCCCGGGTGGCGGAATGCATGGCGGCGCGCGGGGCCGACTACCTGCGCTGCCCGGTTTCAGGCAGCACCAGCACGGCCGCCGCCGGCGCGCTGACCATCTTCGCCTCGGGCCCGGATGCCGCGCTCGACCGCTGCGCGCCGCTGCTCGGCGTGCTCGGCCGCGAGACGCTGCGCTGCGGCCCGGCCGAGGAGGCGCGCGCGGTGAAGCTGATGGTCAACATGGTCGTCGCCATGACGCCCGCCATCATCGGCGAGGCCCTGGCCTTCGGCGGGCGCCTCGGCCTCGACTGGCCGGCCATGGTGGACGCGCTGTCGCACAGCGTCGTCGCCTCGCCGCTCCTGGCCTACAAGGCGGAGATGCTGAAGAACCGCGATTGGACTCCGGCGGCCGACGTGGACCTCGTCGCCAAGGACCTCGACCTCGCGCTCGCGGTCGGCCAGAGGGAGGGCGCGCCCATGCCGCTCTCGGCCATGGCCCGCCAGTTCGCGGCGGCTTACCAGGCATCCGGCGAGGGCGGGCTCGACTTCTTCCGCGTCGCCACCTGGCCCGAGCGGCTGCTCGCGCCCAATCCCCGCTGAGGACACTCCCATGCAAGACGAGATCCGCGCGCTCGAGGCGCGCCGCTATGCCGCCATGCTGGCCGGCGACACGAAGGGCCTCGGCGCGCTGCTGTCGGACCGGCTGGTCTATGCCCATTCCAACGCGACCACGGACAGCAAGGACAGCTACCTCGCGACCCTGACCGACGGCAGCCTGAGATACCTCCAGATCGACTTCCAGACCGAGACGGTGCTGGAAGCCGGCCCCGCCGCCGCCGCCGCGCTCGGCCGCATGAGCGCCCGTGTCCACCGCTATGGCGGCGAGCGCGAGATCGCCGCCATGACCCTTGCCCTCTGGGCGAAGGAAGGCGATGCGTGGCGGCTCCTCGCCTACCAGCCCACATCGCTTCCCAAGGCCTAGACATGACCAAGACCCTTCTCCCCACCACCGTCGTCGGCAGCTACCCGCAGCCGGACTGGCTGGTGGACCGCGCGGTGCTGGCGCAGAACCTGGTGCCGCGCGTGCGGATGAAGGGCATGTGGCGCGTGGCCGAGGACGCGCTGGAAGGCGCGCAGGACGACGCCACGATCCTGGCCATCCGCGACATGGAGCGCGCCGGCATCGACATCGTGACCGACGGCGAGATCCGGCGCGAAAGCTACTCCAACCGCTTCGCCCTCGCGCTCGACGGCGTGGACCTGGACAACCCCGCCCGCACCATGGGCCGCGCGGGCAAGGAGACCATGGTGCCCCGCGTGGTCGGCCCCATCCGCCGCACGCGCCCGGTGGAGGTGCGCGACGTGGAGTTCCTGGTGGCCAACACCGACCGGCGCACCAAGATCACCCTGCCCGGCCCCTTCACCATGTCCCAGCAGGCCCATGACGAGCACTACCGGGACGAGGAGGCGATGGCGATGGACTACGCCGCCGCCGTGAACGCCGAGGCACGCGACCTCAAGGCCGCCGGCGTGGACGTGATCCAGATCGACGAGCCCTGGATGCAGGCCCGCCCCGAGGCCGCCGCCCGCTTCGGGGTGCGCGCACTCAACCGCGCGCTGGAGGGGATCGAGGGAGACACGGTGGTGCACCTCTGCTTCGGCTATGCCGCCGTGGTGAAGGACAAGCCCTCCGGCTACTCCTTCCTGCCGCAGCTCGCCGACTGCACGGCGGCCCAGATCTCGATCGAGGCCGCGCAGCCGAAGCTGGACCTTTCCGTGCTGGACGAGCTTTCGGGCAAGACCATCATGCTCGGCGTGATCGACCTGGGCAGCGCCGAGGTGGAAACGGCGGAGGTGGTGGCGGGGCGCATCCGCGCCGCGCTGAAGCGCCTGCCGGCGGAGCGCATGGTCGTCGCACCCGACTGCGGCATGAAGTACCTGCCCCGCGACCGGGCCTTCGGCAAGCTGCGCGCCATGGCCGAAGGCGCCGCCATGGTGCGGCGCGAGCTCGCGGGCTGAAACAGGGCCGAAGCGAACCAGGGCTTGCGGCCGGCCGGTTCGGTCGCAAACTCTTCCCCGGCCGTTCCGCCCCGATGGCGGAGGGGCGGGAGACCTGGGATGACGGACCTCCGCGCGCGCTTTGAGCAGTTGAGGCGGGATGCGCCGCGGCTCCGCATCCGCGATGCCGCCGCGGCCCTCGGCACCACCGAGGCCGCGCTGGTCGCCATCGGGGCGGAGGGACCGGCCACCCTTCTCCGGCGCGACTGGGCGGCGCTGGTCGGCGCCCTGCCACGGCTCGGCCGCATCATGGCCCTGACCCGCAACGAGCACGCGGTGCACGAGCGCCATGGCAGCTTCGCCAATGTTTCCGCCGGCCCCGGGCACATCCTGGTGCTGGGCCCGGAGATCGACCTGCGGCTGTTCCCGGGCGCCTGGGCCAATGCCTATGCGCTGGACGGCGAGCGCCCCTCCATCCAGGTCTTCGACAAGGACGGTGAGGCCGTCCACAAGGTCTTCGCCACCGGGCACACCAACCGCGATGCCTGGGCGAGCGTTCTCGCGGAGTTCGCGGTGGACGAGGCGCCGCCGCCGCCCGCCACGCCCAGCCCGCGCGCCGCACCCACCGAAGGGCTGGTGGATGCCAAGACGCTGCGCGAGGACTGGCTGGCGCTGCGCGACACGCACGACTTCATCACCCTGCTCCGCCGCCACAAGGCAACCCGGCGCCAGGCCTTCCGCCTGGTGGGGGACGACCTCGCGCGGCGGCTGGACACGCATGCGGGCTCGGCCGCGCTGCGCTTGGCGGCCTCGGGCGAGGTGCCCGTGATGGTGTTCGTGGGCAACCGCCACGCCATCCAGATCCATACGGGCCCGGTGCAGCGGCTGGTGGACATTCCCGGCTGGTTCAACGTACTGGACCCCGACTTCAACCTTCACCTGCGGGAGGGAGGCGTGGCGGAGGCCTGGCGCGTGGTGAAGCCGACGGCCGACGGACCGGTGACCAGCATCGAGTTGCTGGACGCCCATGGCGCACCCGTCACGCTGCTGTTCGGCGCACGCAAGCCCGGCCAGGCGGAACGCGAGGATTGGCGCGCGCTCGCCGCAGCCGTGGCGGAGCGGCCGATCGAGGCGGCCGCATAACGACGCCGGCTCATTTCGTATCGGTTTCGTTTCTTTTCGCTGGCCTTTATGCCATGCTCCGGGACATGACGGGGACAGCCAGAACGGCCGGAGCATCGGGGCCGCAGAAATGCCGGCGCGCCGCATGAAGGCACTCGGCATCCTGTTCGTCGTCCTGCTGATCGGCACGGCCGGCTTCACGGCCCTGCAGATCACCGGCGCACGGCATGCGGCGGGGGAGAGAGACCGCTGCGCCGAGGCGACGCCCGGCGCATGGCAGGCCTTCGAGGCTGGACCGGCGGGGCGGGCCGGTCTGCGGTTGGAGGAACTCGGCCCCGCCCAGCGGGCGGAAATGCCCGGGGCGACCCGTCCGGGCCTGGTCCTGTGCCGCGCCAAGGCGCGCTTCGGCAATGGCGCGCGGGATACAATGTGGTTTGCCCTGTTACCCACCGCGGACGACGGACGAGGGCGCTTCGTGGTCCACGCCGCACCCGGCGACCTCGGCCGGCGGAGCGTGCTGGCGGTGCGCTGATCCGCCTCCGGCGCAAGGCGGGTTAGGGGCGAGTCCTTGGGAAAGGCCAGGAGGCCCCGGCAATGCCGGTGCCTCCTGGAGATCACGCGATCAGCGGACGATCACGGCCGGGCTGGAGGGGGCCGGCGCCATCATCATCGGTGCCGGAGCCGGCGCGGGCGTGATGACGGTGGCGGAGGGCGGCGGATTCGCGGGCGCCGTGTTGAGCGTGCAGGCCGTCAGGGCCATGGACGCGGCCAGGGCCGCCAGCACAGGAAGCAGTCGCATTCTTGACCTCCGTTGAGGAATTCAACGGTTTGGTAACTTCGATCCGCGGGCTTCGTATCGATCGGCATTCGATGACAGGTCGGTGATCATTCCACAGTGCGGACCGGCGCTCAGCGTCTCCGCCGTGCCCCTACCAGGAGCGGACGCATGTCCGGGCTCAAGCCTCCAGCACCCGACCGGACTTCACGCACAGGGCCGCTTCCTCACTCCTCAAGCACCTGTCGCAGCACAGCCGCGGGCACCGCCACGCCCTGGGCCTGGCCTCGCGTGACGGCCACGGCCACACCCGCCACCGCCCATCCCCCGCCCCGCTGCCCCACCAGCAGCGGCGCGCCGCTCGCACCCCGCGTGCCCGCGCAGCCATGCACCAGCAAGGTTGTCCTCTCCCTGCGCCACAGGCCGAGCACCTGGCAGCCCGTATCGGCCATCAGCACCTCGGGCCGGTCCTGCTGGTAGCCACCGAGCAAAACGGGCGTGCCCGCCGCCGGGATGTCCCGGAGGAGCGGCAGCGGGGCACCGTGCCCCGGCGCCACGTCCAGGGTCAGCAGCGCCCAATCCGCTGATGCAGGCGAGCGCGAACCGGCGTCGAAGCCCGGGCCGGACACAAAGGACACCGCGCGCGCCATCCCCGTCCAGGCTCCTTGCCGGTAACCCAGGAGGAAGTGCACGGAGGCCGGCCTTACCCATCCGCCGGATCGCGGCGACACGAGGCAGTGCGCGGCGGTGAGCACCGTGCGCGGGGCGATCAGCGTGCCCGTGCAGCGGCCCCCGAGTTCGGTCTGCACCCGGCCCAGCGCGGACCAGGGCATGCTGGCGGAGTCCACGGGGCGCCGCGGGTCTACCGAGCCGATGCCGGGGAGTTCGGCACGCGGGATCACGGGCTCGCGGGCCGAGGCCGCGCTGACCGGCAGGGAAACAAGGAAGGCTGCGCGGAACCAGAGGGCCGCGCGCGCCGTCAGCCCACGCGTCGGACGCAAAGCTTCCGCTCCTTGCCGCAGGGACGATGAGGGAACGCAATACCCACGGAGGGGAATGGTGCCGGGTGCGAGAATCGAACTCGCGACCTATCGATTACGAATCGATTGCACTACCGCTGTGCTAACCCGGCCCTGTGCCGCGCGGCGGATCGCTCCGGCGCGACGCGGTGCGGCGCCTTCTAGCCGCACCCGCGCCGCGCGGCAACACCGCAGCGCGGGTTCGGCCAAAGACGGCGCTATCCGGCGGCCGTCACCGCGCCCTTCTCGGCCTTTGCCGACGCCGCGCCGGTCCATTCGATCCGGCCCGGCGTGCCGCAGGCCTCGCAGAGCGGCTCCCAGGCCGAATGGCCGGTCCCGCACGAAAGGCACTGCCAGCGCGGCTCCGGCGGGGCGGCGGCGGCGGCGCGCAGCCACTTGGCCTCGGCCGCGCGGCCGACGGCGCTGTCGCCCAGCTCCACCGCGTCCATGTCCACCATCGCCAGATAGGCGCGGCGGTCGGCGGTGCCGGAGGAAACCAACCCCTCCAGCTCCGCCCGCGCCCGGCCGGTCAGCCCGGCGGCCAGGGCCGTGCGGCCCAGCACCAGCCGGCTCTCGGGATGGGCGCGGTTGTCGTGCGTCAGCGCCTCGGCGGCCTTCACGCGGGCCAGCGCATCGGCCTCCTCGCCCAGGTAAGCGGCGGCGAGATCCGGGTGCGGCGCCACGGTCCAGGCGGTTTGCAGCGTGGTCTTGGCACGGCGCGGGCTGCCCTCCGCCGTCTGCCGGCGGGCCACCGCCAGGGCGGCCGGGGCGAAGCCGGGATCGGCCGAAAGGGCCTCCTTCTCCAGCGCGGCGGCCTTGGCGGGCTCGGGCTCCTGCAGGGCGGCGGAAAGCGCCAGCGCCGCACGGCGGTGCCCGCTGAGCTGGCCGGGGGGCGAGAGCGCCAGCGCCTCCCGCCAGTCCCGCGTGCGCAGCGCCAGCGCCGCGCGCTCCTCCTTGACCCAGGCGGCACCCGGCTGGGCGGCCTCGGCCTCGCGCGCCAGGCGCTGGGCGGCGGGCCAGTCCTCGCGCTGCATGGCGTCCCGCAGCAGGCCGCGCAGGCCCAGGAACTTGCCGTCATCGCGCGCCGCCAGGGCGCGGAAGGCCTCGTTGGCGGCGTCGTTGCGGCCGGCCATGCGCTCGGCCTCGGCGGTCAGCAGCAGGGTGTGCGGCGTGTCGCCCAGCAGCCCGCGGGCGCGGCGGATCTCCAGCCGGGCTTGGTCGGGCGTGCCGGCGGCCAGCGCCACCAGGGCGCGCGTCACGGCGGCGTCGCCGTCGCGCCGGTGCCGCTCGGCCCGGCGGGCGCGCAGCCGCGCCGGCCAGCCGCGGATCGACTTCCAGGCGGAAAGGATGCCGTGCAGCACCACGAAGCCCACCACCAGCACCAGCAGCCCCAGCCACACGGGGATGCCGATGAAGGTGCTGCCGACGCTGATCTCCACGGTTCCGCCCATCTGGCGGAGGAAGAGCGCCGCCCAGACCCCGACGGCGAGGAGGATCAGCAGCCAGATCGCGCGAAGCATCAGTTGCCCCCCGCGCCGAGGTCACGGACGGCCGCGCGCGCTTCCACAAGCTCCCGCGCCTGGCCGATCCAGCCGGCCATGGCGTTGCGCGATGGGTCGGGCAGCTTCTCCAGCCGCTCCACGGCACCGGTCAGGTCGCCCGCTTCCAGCGAGCGCCGCGCCCGCTCCAGCTCGCCCGAAACGGCGTCGCCGACCACCACCTGCTCGCCGCGGCGAACGGTCACGAGGCCCTGCAGGCGCGACAGCGCGGTATCGGCCACGGATTGCCCCTGCGGCTCGGCGGCCAGGCGGGCGGCGCGCGCGGCATCCTCGAAGGAAAGGCGCAGCGCCGATTCGGTGGGCGGCGCGGCGTCGCGGTAGCGGCTGAGCGCCACGGGCGGCGTGCCGGGCAGGCCCGACAGCGCTCGGCCGAGCGGGCGCCCGGCCTCCAGCGCGGCCTGGATCGTGCCGCGCGCCGCCAGCGCGCTCAGGCGCCGCTCGGCGGCCTCGGCCTGGGCCAGGCGCCCCTCGAACTGCTGCACGCGCTGGGCGAGCGCCGCCTCCTGCCGGCCCATGCGCTCGTTCACGCCGGCCTCGGCGGCGGAAAGCCGCTCGTCCAGGCTCTTCCCGGCCGCGTCCAGCCGCTGCGTCACGGCCTGGCCCGCGGCCTCCACGCGCTGCTTCAGGGCGGTGTCCAACGCCTCAAGCCGCGGCGCGAAGGCCTGCTCGGCCGCGGTCACGCGGGCGGCCAGGGCCTGCTCGGCGCCGGTGAGGCGGTTGGCGAGCGTCGCCTCGGCCTGGGCGATCCGTGCCTCCGTGCGGCGCGCGTCCTCCTGGGTGCGGGTGTCGAGCGCCGCGATGCGCGCCTCGGTACGCCGCGCCTCCTCCTGCGTGCGGGCGTCGAGGGCGCCGATGCGCTCCTCCAGCCGCTGGCGCGCCTCGTTGGCGGCGCTGCGGGCCGCCTCGGCGGCGGCGTTGGCGGCGGTCAGGCCGGCGCGGGCCTCCGGGTCCACCATCGGCTTCGCGCCCAGTTCGCGGACCGTGGTTTCGGCCGCGTCCAGGCGCCGCTCGGTCGCGGCGGCGCGCTCGGCCAGACCGGCGGCGGAGGGCCGGGTCTCCAACGCCGAGATCCGCTGGTCCACAGCGCTCATCCGCGCGGCATCGGCCTGCTGCTGGGCCACCGGCGAAGCCTGCTGCTCGCGCGGGCTGGAGAGAAGATAAGCCACGGCCCCCACCAGCACGATCAGCGCGGCGCCGATCGGCAGGATGGCCGGCTCGAAGCGCTTGGCGGGAGAAGCGGGAGGGCGCGGCAGGGGCGCGCTGGTGGCGGGCATCGTGGGGCGTGCCGCCGAAGGAGCGGGCGAGGCCGGGGACATGCCCGGGGACGCGGTGCCGGCGGACGAGGCTCCGGCAGGCGAGGTTCCGGCAGGCGAGGCCCCCGGTGGCATGCCCGCGGAGGCCGCGGCCGCGGAGGAAGCCGACGCGCCAGCCGTGCCCGTGGAGGAAGCGCCCCCATCGGGCGAGGCCATCTCCGCGGCCGTGCGCACGGGCTGCGCGGGCGCCGTCGCGTCCTTGCCGGCCGGATTGCTCGCGCCGCCGGTCTTGCCGCCCTTGCCGAGATTCTCCGACCCGGTCCGGCCCTTTGCGCCGGGCCCCCCGGCGGGGGTGCTGGGCTTGTCGCTCATGAGGTCGGGGTCATCCTTCTGGTCGGGCGTGGGAGGCCAGCGGGGGCGCGGGGCCGAGCAGCCCCAATAATGCGTCGTGATCCGGTCGCGATGCCACGTCCAGTCCCCCCCAGGAGAGACCTTCCGGAAGGGCATCCAGGGCACGCGCCACGCGGCCGCTCAACGCCACGGCGCGGATGGCGGTTGCCGCGCCGCACAAGCCGGCCTCCCGCAGCAGCGAAACCGCCGTGCTGGCGCTGCGGGGCGAAAGAAACAACGCCGCCCGCACCCGCCCGGCCGCCAGCGCCACGCGCGCCGGTCCGGGGAGGTCCCGGGCGTCGCAGGCGGCGTAGGCATCCCGCCGGATCACGTCGAAGCCGCGCGCCGCGAGGGCCTCGGCCAGATCGTCGCCGTAGCCGCGCCCGGCCGCCAGCAAAATCGGCCCCTCCCCCGGTGCCAGGCGGCTGCCGGCCAGCGCCGCGAGGGAATCCGCGTTGCCGGCCGCGGCCGAGACATCCGTGAACCCGGCGGCCCGCGCCGATTCGGCCGTGCCCTCCCCCACCGCCAGCAGGGGAAGGCCGGGCGGAGCGGCCGCGGCCAGGGAAGGCATGGCGGCCGTGCTGGTCACCAGCACGGCCCTCGCGCCCGGGGCAGGCCGCATGGGCAGGGGCGAGAGGTGCAGGGCCGGCGCGAGCACCGGCCACCAGCCCAGCGCGGCAACCCGCGCGGCCGTGGCGGCGGCACCGGGCTCCGGCCGCGTGATCAGGCAGCCGGGCGGGCCGGCGCCCGTTTCAGGCAAGGGCTTCAGCCAAAGATGTCCGCCGGGCTGTCCGCGCGCAGGCTGGCGCCCAGCTCTTCCCCGATGCGCTGGGCATCGGCGGCAGGCCCATGCAGGCTGCGCTTGAGCAGAAAGGTGCCGTCCGGCCGCGCGACCAGGCCGGTCAGGTGCAGCCGCCCGTCCGGCAGCAGGCGCGCGTGGCCGCCGATCGGCGTGCGGCAGGAGCCGTCCAGCGCCGCCAGGAGCCCCCGCTCGGCACGGGACACGGCGCGCGCCTCGCGGTCCTCGATCCCGCCCAGCAGCTCATGCAGCTCCGTGTCCTCGGCGCGCACGGTCACGCCGATGATGCCCTGCCCGGCCGCGGGCACCATGGCCTCCGGGTCCAGCACCACCATCCCCTCCGGCGAGAGATCCATGCGGCGCAGTCCCGCCAGCGCCAGCAGGGTCGCGCCGGCCTCGCCCTCGGCCAGCTTGCGCAGGCGGCTCTGGATGTTGCCGCGGATCATGCCGACCTTCAGGTCCGGGCGGACGTGCAGCACCTGCGCCTGGCGCCGCAGGCTGGCGGTGCCCAGCCGCGTGCCGGCCGGGATGCTGCCGATGGGGTCCGCGGGGTCCAGCGCCGCCATGCCCGGCCCCGGGATCAGCACGTCCCGGCTGTCCTCGCGCTTGAGGGTGCAGGCGAGCACCACCCCCGGCGGCATCTCGGTTTCCAGGTCCTTCAGGCTGTGCACCGCGAAGTCGATGCGGTGGTCCAGCAGCGCCTCGTGGATCTCCTTGGCGAAGAGCCCCTTGCCGCCGAGGTCGGCCAGGCGCCGGTCCTGGATGCGGTCGCCCGAGGTGTTGATCACGTGCTCCTCGAAGGCATTCGCCGCGCGGAGCACAGGGCAGAAATGCGTCACCATGCCCACGAAGCAGCGGGTCTGCCAAAGCGCGAGCGGCGATCCCCGCGTTCCCACGCGAAGGGGAAGGGATCGCACATGCGGCCGCACCCGCGGGGATTCCGGGGCCGGACCGCCCGAAGAGGCAGGGCGAGCGAGCGACATGCGGCCTCTTAGAGCAGATCGCGCGTGCCCGGAAACGGCCCTCGCACGATTCTGCCGCGCGTCGATGGACTTATCCGGCCCGGCGGATCCTCCCTGGGGCGAAAATGCTCTAGAAGCCGCCCCTCATTCGTGGGGGCATGGCGGATGGACCTTTCCGGTCCGGTCCTGGGCATCGAGAGCAGTTGCGACGAAACGGCGGCCGCCGTGCTGGCGCCCGACGGCACCATCCTGGCCGAGGCGGTGTTCAGCCAGACCGAGGACCACGCCCGCTTCGGCGGCGTGGTCCCCGAGCTGGCGGCGCGCGCCCACCTGTCCCACCTGCCGGGGCTGGTGGCCGGCGTGATGGAGCGCGCGGGCGTCGTGCCCCACGGTCTCGGCGGGGTGGCCGCCACCTCCGGGCCGGGCCTGATCGGCGGGCTGATCGTGGGCGCCAGCTTCGGCAAGGGCCTGGCGCTGGCCAATGCCTTGCCTTTCGTGGCGGTGAACCACCTGGAGGCCCATGCGCTGACCCCGCGCCTTCCCGGGTTGCTCCCGGGCGGCGCGGCCTTCCCCTACCTGCTGCTGCTGCTCTCGGGCGGGCATTGCCAGTGCGTGGCCGTGGAAGGGCTGGGCCGCTACCGGCGCCTCGGCACCACGCTGGACGACGCTGTGGGCGAGGCCTTCGACAAGGCCGCCAAGCTGCTGGGCCTACCCTGGCCGGGCGGTCCGCACCTGGAACGGCTGGCCGCCGGGGGCGATGCCGCCCGCGTGCCCCTGCCCCGGCCGCTGCTGGGGCGCGCCGGCTGCGACTTCTCCTTTTCCGGCCTCAAGACCGCAGTGGCGCAGGTGGTGGCCAGGGGCACGGCCGACCCCGCCGACATCGCGGCCGCCTTCCAGGCCTCCGTCGCCGCCGTGGTGGCGGACCGGGCACGGCACGCGCTGGCCATGGCGCCGGGGGCGACGGCCCTGGTGGTGTCCGGCGGGGTCGCGGCCAACGGCGGCGTCCGCGCGGCGCTGGCGGCGGTGGCGGCCCGCGCCGGCCTGCCCATGGTCGCGCCCCCGATCCGCCTCTGCACGGACAATGCCGTGATGGTGGCCTGGGCGGGGATCGAGCGACTGCGCGCCAGCCTCACGGACCCCTGGGACCACGCCCCCCGCCCGCGCTGGCCGCTCGACGAGATGGCGCCGCCCGCCGCGGCGCCCGCTCCATGAACTACCGGCACGCCTTTCACGCCGCGAACTTCGCGGACTGCATGAAGCACGCCCTGGTGCACGCCATCGTCGCGGCGCTGGCGCGCAAGGCCACGCCCTTCCGCGTGCTCGACACCCATGCCGGCATCGGCCTCTACGACCTGCAATCGGAGCAGGCCCGCCGCACCGGCGAGTGGCGTGACGGGATCGGCCGGCTGGAAACGGTGCGCGACGGTCCCCTGCTGCCCTGGCTCACCCTGGTGCGCGGCTTTCCCGCCGGCACCTACCCCGGCAGCCCCGCCCTGGTGCGCGCCATGCTGCGCCCCGCCGACCACCTCACCCTGTGCGAGCTGCACCCGGAGGATGCCGCCGCCCTCCGCGCGGCCTTCCGGGGCGATGCCCAGGTCTCCATCCACCGGCGCGACGCCTACGAGGCGATCGGCGCCCTCACCCCCTTTCCGGAGCGCCGCGGGCTGGTTCTGCTCGACCCTCCCTTCGAGGCCGAGGGCGAGTTCGACCGCCTGTCCGCCGCCATGGCCCGTCTGTCCGGGCGCTTCCGCCCGGCGGTGCAGGCGGCCTGGTACCCCATCAAGCACCGCACCCCGGTGCGGGCCTTCACCGACGCCGTGGCCGCCTCCGGCCTGCGGGACGTGCTGGCCTGCGAGCTGTGGCTGCGCGAGCCCACCGACCCCACCCGCCTGAACGGCTGCGGCCTCCTGGTGGTGAATCCGCCCTTTGGCTTCGCCGGAACCGCGCGGGCGCTCCTGGCCGCGCTTCACGCGCGGCTGAGCGACGGGGAACGCGGCGACGGCTGGGCGGTGACGGAGGTGGCGCCGGAATGAGCGGCCAGGACACTGCCCCGCGAAGCGCGCGGGAGGGCAGCCAGGAAGACAGCCGGGAAGGCGGCGGGCGAGGTGCCGGGGGAGGCGGCATGGCCAAGGTCGCCGTGATCGGCGCGGGGGCCTGGGGCACCGCGCTCGCGCTCCAGGCGCTCCGGGCCGGGGGCGAGGTGTCGCTCTGGGCGCGGGAACCCTCCCGCGCCCAGGCCATGCACGCCCTGCGCGAGAACGCGCGCCACCTGCCCGGCGCTCCCCTGCCCCACGCGCTGTCCGTGACGGCCGATGCGCGCGCCGCCCTGCAGGGTGCGGGGCTGGCTGTCCTGGCCGTGCCGACCCAGCACCTCGGCGCCGTGCTGGACCGCCTCGGCCCTTTGCCGCCCAGCCTGGTGGTGGCCAAGGGCGTGGAAAGCGGCACGCTGCGCTTTCCGCTGGAGATCCTGGCCCATGCGCGCCCGGACCTGCACGCCGCCGTCCTGTCCGGGCCCAACTTCGCCCATGAGGTGGCCCAGGGCCTGCCCGCCGCCGCCGTGCTGGCGGGCACGGACCCGGCGCTGCGAGAGGCGGCCGTGGACCGCCTCTCCTCCCCGACCTTCCGCGTCTATGCCGGCACGGACCCGCTGGGCGTGCAGGTGGCGGGCGCGGCGAAGAACGTGGCCGCCATCGCCGCCGGCGCCGTGATGGGCGCGGGGCTGGGCGAGAACGCCCGCGCCGCCCTGGTCACGCGCTGCCTGGCGGAGATCGCGCGGCTGGTGGTCGCCCTTGGCGGGCGGGCGGACACGGTGGCGGGGCTCTCGGGGCTGGGCGACCTGATGCTCACCTGCGCGGGGGCGGGCAGCCGGAACTTCTCCCTCGGCTTCGCGCTCGGGCGCGGCGAGGCGGCGGCCGAGGTTCTGGGCGGGCGGCAATCCGTCACGGAAGGCGTCGCCACCGCCCCCGCGCTTCTCGCCCGCGCGGCGCGGGCGGGGGTGGAGTTGCCGGTCTGCGCCGCGGTGGCCGCCGTGCTGGAGGGCACGCTCGCGGTGGGCGAGGCCGTGGACAGGCTCATGGGCCGTCCCGCGCGGTCGGAGTGAGCGGCGGGGCGCCGGCGGCCCCGCCCTTCCACCACCCCGTGACCACCCCGCCCAGCCAGGGCGAGGAAAACGGCCGCGAGGGCGCCAGCGCTTCCTCCAGCAGGGCATCGGGGGCGGCGGCGGCGGCGATCTCCAGCCCATCCGCCTCGGCCAGCGGGCCACCCTCCCCCACCCAGATGTCCGACTGCGCCGCCTCCGCGATGGCCTCCATGCGCAGGGGATCGCGGGCCGCGGCCAGGCAGAGGTCGCGCAGCCGGCCATAGGCCGCGCGCTCCCCATCCGTCAGCGCGATGCCGTTGGCGGAGGCAAGCCGCTCCAGCGCCGCCACGGCGTCGAAGGCGAGAAGGTGGTAGCGCAGCGCCATGGCGCCCCGCTTCGCCTCCTGCGGCAGCACGCCGCGCTCGTCCACCTGGGCAAGCTGGGCGCGCAGCCGGGCGATGCCCCAGTCGAGCTGCGCGCGGTCGCGGTTGGCGATGCCCGCCGCCGCCACGGCCAGCCCCGCCCAGGCGGCCTCGTGGTTGCGGATGTCGCTGATGATGGCGACGGACTTGCGGTCGTAATGCGGCCGCACCGCCTCGGCCACCGCGCCCAGCCAGCGCGCGGTGCGGCCCAGGCGGACGGCATCCAGCCCCGGCGCATCCCGGATCGCCAGGAAGGAGAGCGCGGCGCCGGACAGGACCATCTTCCGGTGGTAGCCGCCCTGCAGGTTGAAGGCGCCCAGCAGGGCATCGTTCTTGGCCCATTGGTCCAGCGCCTCCAGAGCGCAGGCCGCCGCCCCGGCCTCCCCGGCGCGGTGGCGGGCGACTGCGCGCTGCACCAGGGCCAGCCAGTCCCGCAGCGGCCGGGCCGCCTCCCCGTCGGCGCGCATGCGGGTGAGATCGGGGCGGGAGAAGGCGGGGTCCATGTAGAAGCCGGTGCTTTCCAGGTTCCGCACGGGGCTGGGCGGCGCCTCGCAGCGGCCCGGCTCGCCGGATGGGGCTGGCGCGGGAAGGAAGGGCCCTCCCAGGGGCGGCACCCCCTGCCGCGCGACCGCCGCGCCGGCCGGCACGGCGATGGGCGCGGCGCGGGCCGCCGCGCCGGCCGGGGCCGGGGGGCGCGCCGTGGGCCGCACCGCCCGGACCAGGGCGCGCGATGCGGCAGGCCGCGACCGGGCCGCTTGCGGCTTCCCGGCGGGCCGTTGTGCCTGGGCCATCGGGCGGGGTGCATGGACCCCCGGGCGCGGCGCGGGGCCACCACCCCGCGCCGCCTCGGCCAGGACGGGTCCGGCCCCGGGCCACCAGAGCATGCAGCACAGGATCAGCGCGACGCGACGGAGGAGCATCGGCCCACTCTGCACCGCGCGCCCGGCCCCGTCAGGCCCGGCGCCTCAACCCTCCGGGAACAAGGGCAGCGCGCCCTCGTCCTCGCGCCGGCGGCGCGCGCGGGTGGCCTCGGCGGCGCGGAGCCGCAGCAGCTCGTCCAGCATGCGGTCCATGGTCTGCCACATGGGCTCGTTCCCCTTGCGCTCCTTCGTCACCAGGGCATGGGCGGCCAGGGTCACGTTCAGCGTGCCGCGCGTGGTTTCCGGCCGCGGCATCCGCATCTGGACAAGGGCCTTCTCCACCTCCTCGAGAGGCGCGCCGATGGTTTCGGCGATAAAGGCGGGCTCGTGCCCGGCGCGGCGCAGGCGCCTGGCCTCGTCTCGCTGGCGGGGTTCGAGCGCGATGGCAGGGCGCAGCGCCACCGTGCGCCGCGACATCTCGCCCGAGCCGGAGCCCGGCGGCTTTCCTTTGAATGCCATACCAATACTAACGCCGGAAAGCCGCGGGCAATTCAACCCTCCCGCAGCGCCGCCCCGGCGGCGAGCGGCGCCAGCGGCAGGGCGCCGGCGAGGAAGGCGCCCAGCAGCAGCAGGAAAGGCCGCGGCTCCCCGCCCGCCGAGGCCGCCTCGATGGCGCCCGCCGCGAAGATCACCACGGGCACGGCCAGCGGCAGCACCAGCAGGGGCAGCAGCACGCCACCCCGGCGCGCACCCAGGGTCAGCGCCGCCCCCAGCGTGCCCAGCAGCGACAGCACCGCCGAGGCCAGGCCCAGCGCCAGCACCGCCACCCCCCAGGCCTCCACCGGCAGGGCCAGGAGGGCGCTGGAAACCGGCGCGGCCAGCAGCAGCGGCACGCCCGTCACCGCCCAGTGCGCCGCCGCCTTGGCCGCGGCCAGTCCCGCCGGCGGAAGGCCCGCGGTCAGCAGCAGGTCGAGCGAGCCGTCCTCGGCCTCGGCGGCGAAGAGGCGGTCCAGCGGCAGCAGGGCGGCCAGCAGCGCGGCCGTCACCAGCGCGCCCGGCGCCAGCCGCGCCAGGGCCTCGGGCGAGGGGCCGACGCCGAAGGGGAACAGCGCGCAGACGATCACGAAGAACAGCACCGCCGCGAGCGCCTCCGCCGGATGGCGCAGCGCCAGCCGCAGCTCGCGCAGGAAGACCGGGATCAGAGCGACACCTCCCGCGCGCCGGGCAGGGGCAGCGGCAGGTGGGTGGCCGCCAGCACGATGCCCCCCCGCCCCCGCTGCGCGGCCAGCAGCACCCCCAGGCGCGCGACGGAGGCGGCGTCGAGCCCGAGCGTCGGCTCGTCCAGCAGCCAGAGCGGCGCGTCGCCCAGCATCAGCCGCGCCAGGGCAAGCCGGCGCCGCTGGCCGGCGGAAAGCGTCCGGCAGGGCAGCCCGGCAAGGGCCGAGAGGCCGAGCGCGCCAAGCGCCTCGCCGGGATCGCCGCCCCGCAGCCGGGCCCAGAAGGAAAGGTCCTCCAGCGGCGTCAGGGCCGGCTTGATCGCATCCTGGTGGCCGAGATAGCGGGTGCGCGCCCCATGGGCGGCCGCATCCGCCGCCACCGGCTCCCCCTCCCAGGTCAGGCGTCCCGCGGCCGGCCGCAGCAGCCCCGCCAGCACCCGCAGCAGGGTCGATTTCCCGGCTCCGTTGGGGCCCAGAAGCAGCAGCGCCTCCCCCGGGGCGGCGCGCAGGGACAGGCCGGCGAAGACCACCCTGCCGCCGCGCCGGGCGGCCAGATCATCCGCCGCCAGCACCCCTGTCATTCCCCCTGGAAAACGGTCCCGCCCCTGGACCGGAAACCCTTGCCATGCTTCAAGCAGCGCCGAAATTCAAGCATACCCGGGGAGTTGCGAAGCATGAGCAAGATCGGCCAGGACACCCTCAAGACGCGGCGCACGCTGTCCGTCGACGGCAAGACCTACCATTACTTCTCCATCCCCGAGGCCGGCCGCGCGCTGGGCACTGACTTCACGCGGCTGCCGAACAGCCTGAAGGTGCTGCTGGAGAACGTGCTCCGCTTCGAGAACGGCGGCACCTACAAGGTCGACGACGCCAAGGCCATCGCCGGCTGGCTCGAGAAGGGCCAATCCGACCGCGAGGTTCCCTTCCGCCCCGCGCGCATCCTCATGCAGGACTTCACGGGCGTCCCCGCCGTGGTGGACCTCGCCGCGATGCGCGACGGCATGCTCAAGCTCGGCGGCGACCCGCAGAAGGTGAACCCGCTGGTCCCCGTGGACCTCGTGATCGACCACTCCGTCATGGTGGACGTGTCCGGCACCGCCGACGCGCTGAAGCGGAACGTCGACATCGAGTACGAGCGCAACGGCGAGCGCTACGAGTTCCTCCGCTGGGGCTCGGCCGCCTTCGACAACTTCCGCGTCGTTCCCCCCGGCACCGGCATCTGCCACCAGGTGAACCTCGAATACCTGGCCCAGGTGGTCTGGACCGCGACGGATGCGGGCGACGAGTACGCCTATCCCGACAGCTGCTACGGCACCGACAGCCACACGACGATGGTGAACGGCCTCGGCGTGCTCGGCTGGGGCGTGGGCGGCATCGAGGCGGAGGCCGCGATGCTCGGCCAAGCCATCGCCATGCTCATCCCCGACGTCATCGGCTTCAAGCTGGTCGGCAAGCTGAAGGAGGGCGTCACCGCCACCGACCTCGTGCTGACCGTCACGCAGATGCTCCGCAAGAAGGGCGTGGTCGGCAAGTTCGTGGAGTTCTACGGCCAGGGCCTGACGCACCTGCCCGTGGCCGACCGCGCGACCATCGGCAACATGGCTCCCGAATACGGCGCAACCTGCGGCTTCTTCCCGGTGGACGAGGCGACGCTTGGCTATCTCCGCCTTTCCGGCCGCGAGGAGCACCGCATCGCCCTCGTGAAGGCCTTCGCCCAGGCGCAGGGCATGTGGCGCGACGACAGCACGCCCGACCCCGTCTTCACCGACATGCTGGAGCTCGACCTTTCCACCGTCGTGCCGTCCATGGCCGGTCCGAAGCGCCCGCAGGACAGGGTGGTGCTGACCGACATCGCCGCTTCCTTTGTCCGCGACCTGCCCGCCCTTGCCGCCCCCGGCGCCCCGCCCGCCGATGCGCGCGTGCCGGTGGCCGGCGCGAACTACGACCTCGGCCACGGGGACGTGGTGATCGCCGCCATCACCTCCTGCACCAACACCTCCAACCCCTATGTGCTCGTGGCCGCCGGCCTCGTCGCGCAGAAGGCGCGGGCCAAGGGGCTCAAGCCCAAGCCCTGGGTCAAGACCTCGCTGGCCCCCGGCTCCCAGGTGGTCACCGACTACCTGAACGCCTCCGGCCTGCAGGCCGAGCTGGACGCGATGGGCTTCCAGACCGTCGGCTACGGCTGCACCACCTGCATCGGCAACTCCGGCCCGCTGGCGGACGCCATCGTGGACGCGGTGGAGGACAACAAGCTCGTGGTCGCCTCCGTGCTCTCCGGCAACCGCAACTTCGAGGGCCGCGTGCACCCCAACGTGCGCGCCAACTACCTCGCCTCCCCGCCGCTGGTGGTCGCCTACGCCCTGGCCGGCACGATCACCAAGGACATCACCACGGCGCCGCTCGGCACCGGCAGCGATGGCCAGCCCGTGTACCTGCGCGACATCTGGCCGGAGCAGGCGGAGATCAACGAGGTCGTCCACCGCGTCCTCACCCGCACCATGTTCCAGTCCCGCTACGCCGACGTCTTCAAGGGCGACGAGCACTGGCAGGGCATCCAGGTCGAGCTGGGCAGCGACACCTACCGCTGGAACTCGGGCTCCACCTACGTGCAGAACCCGCCCTACTTCGAGGACATCTCGCCCGAGCCGGCGGCCATCGCCTCCGTCCACGGCGCGCGCGTCCTGGCGGAGCTCGCGGACAGCATCACCACCGACCACATCTCGCCGGCCGGCTCCATCAAGAAGGCCTCGCCCGCCGGCGAGTACCTGCTGGAGCATCAGGTCCGGCAGGACGACTTCAACTCCTACGGCGCGCGCCGCGGGAACCACGAGGTCATGATGCGCGGCACCTTCGCCAACATCCGCATCAAGAACGAGCTGGTTCCGGGCATCGAGGGCGGGATCACCAAGCACCAGCCCTCGGGCGACGTGATGCCCATCTACACCGCGGCCATGCGCTACAAGGCCGAGGGCGTGCCGCTGGTGATCTTCGGCGGCAAGGAATACGGCACCGGCTCCTCCCGCGACTGGGCGGCCAAGGGCACCATGCTGCTGGGCGTGAAGGCGGTGATCGCCGAAAGCTTCGAGCGCATCCACCGCTCCAACCTGGTTGGGATGGGCGTGCTGCCGCTGGTGTTCAAGCCGGGCGAGGACCGCAAGAGCCTCGGCATCACCGGCGATGAGACGATCGACATCCTCGGCCTGGAGGATCTGAAGGCCCGGATGCTGCTCGACATCGTCATCCACCGCCCGGACGGCACGGAGACCCGCACCCAGGTCCAGTGCCGCGTCGATACGGCCGACGAGGTCGAGTACTACAAGCAGGGCGGCATCCTGCACTACGTGCTGCGCTCCATGGCGGGGGTGAAGGTCGCGGCCTGATCCGTCGCGCGTCGTGCGGCATGGAGGGGGCGCGGGCCGAAGGGTCCGCGCCCCTTTCCATGCCGTCTTTTCGTCTTCCCACCGGACCGGCCGCGCAACCCTGGTGCACGGCCCCGCGTTCGGCGGCGCGGGAACAGGGGATCAAGGCACTGGACGTTCGGCGCCCCACCAAGCGGGCCGTGTTGGTGATGAACGGGCGCGCGGGCACCCTGGCCGGACGGCCGGAGCTGCCGCGCCTGATTCTCGATGCCCTCCGCACCGCCGGCTTCGACCTGACGGTCATCGCCGAGGATGCCGCGCCCGACATGGGCGGCCGGGTGGAGGCCGCCATCGCCACCGATGCGCCGGTGATCATCGTGGGCGGCGGGGACGGCACCATCCGCTCCGTCGGTGCCCGCCTGGCCGAGAGCGGCCGGACCCTGGCCGTGCTGCCGCTGGGCACGCTGAACCTCCTAGCGCGCGACCTCGGCATGCCGCTGGATCCGGTGGAGGCGGCACTGGCCCTGGGCCGGTCCGAGCCGCGGGCGATCGACGTGGGGGAGGTGAACGGCGAGGCCTTCTTCTGCCAGTCCGTGATCGGCCTGCCCAACACCATCAACCGCTACCGCGAGCTGCACCGGCGGGAGAAGAGCTGGCGCTCCCTCCTGCGCGTCTTCGCGGCCGCCATCCGCACCTTGCTGCGCCAGCGGCCGCATCGGCTGATGATCAACGCCCCCGGCTGGCACAAGCCCTGGCGCATCTGGACCCGGGCATTGTCGGTCGTGAACAACGACTACGAGGAGGGCACGGGGCGCATGTTCCACCGCCCCTGCCTCGATGGCGGGGCGCTGCACCTTTATGTCAGCCGTCGCTTCTCGATCGGCTGGTCGGCCAAGATGCTGCTGTCCATGGCGCTGGGCATGTGGAAGCGCTCGCGCGAGATCGAGATCGTGTCGGGCCCCGCCTTCATCATCCGCTCGCGCCGCAAGAGCCTGCGGGTAATGAACGACGGGGAGGCCTTCATTCTCCGCACTCCCCTGCAATACGCCATCCGCCCGCGCGCGCTGACGGTGCTGGCGCCCCCTCCGGCGGCGGCCGGGTAGGCGCGCCGGGGTGAGGATCATCGACCACATCTCGGACCTGCATTTCAGCCGGATCGACCACCGCGCCTCCGACGCGCTGCTGGCCCGGCTGAACGCCGATCCCGCGCACCTCGTGGTTATCTCGGGCGACCTAACCATGCGCGCCCGCCCGCGCGAGTTCCGCGCCGCCCGCGCCTTCCTGGATGCCCTCACGGTGCCCTGGGTTGCCGTGCCGGGGAACCACGACATCACCGCCTATTACCTGTGGGAGCGGCTCCTCAACCCCTTCGGGCGCTGGGAGGCGATGATCTCCCCCGAAACGGAACCCGTCTACGAGGACGAGGAGATCCAGGTCCTCGGCCTCAACACCGTTTCGCGCGGAGGGCTGCACCTGAACTGGGAGAACGGGACCATCCCGCGCTCCGGCCTGCTGCGCCTGCTGCGGCGCCTGCGCCGCCTGCCGGAGGGGCCCTTCCGGATCGTGGTCGCCCACCACCCCTTCCTCGCCCCGCCCGAGCGGCCCGACACGCCCGTGGTGAAGCGCGGGGAGCGCGCGTTGCGCGACCTCGCTCAGGCCGGCGTGCGGCTGGTGCTCTCGGGGCACCTGCATGTGGGCTTCCACAACCTCCATGCCGTCACCGCCAAGGATGGCGACAGCCTGCTCGTGCTGCAGGCGGGATCGGCCACCTCCACCCGGTTGCGGGGGGAGCAGAACGCCTACAACCGCGTGGTGGTGGAGAACGGCCGCGCCCGCTGGACCGCGCATCACTGGGACGGCGCCGCCTGGTCCTGAGCGCCGCCGCCCGGGCACGCCCCGGGCTTCAGTCTCCCCGTCCCTCGATCCATCCCAGCGCCACCGGCACCGCCAGCGCGCAGAGCGCGGCCATGGCCAGGAAGGCGCCGGCGCCGAGGCCTGCGTAGAGCGCGCCCGCGGCCAGCATGGCCAGGGCCTGCGCCCCCGTGTTTCCGAGCGCCGCGTGCAGGCTCTGCGCCGACAGCGCCTCCCCGGGCGGCGCGCGGGCGGCGAGCCAGCGCATGGCGCCCATGTACTGCGCCCCGAAGGTGATGGCGTGCAGCGCCTGCAAGGGCACCAGCGCCCAGAGTTCGGTGGTGGCCGCCAGCGCGCACCAGCGCAGGACCCCCACGCCGGCCGCCAGCAGCATCAGCGCCCGCGGGGAAAGCCGCCCCAGCAGCGGACGCGCCCAGAAGAAGAGCAGGACCTCGGCCAGAACCCCCTCGGCCCACAGCAGGCCGATCGTGTCCGGCGAATGCCCCGCCCGCGCCCAGTGGATGGAGGCGAAGCCGTAATAGGCGGCGTGGCTGCCCTGGATCAGGCCCGTGATCAGCACCAGCCGCGCGAAGCCGGGCCGGCGCAGCAGGTGCAGCGGAAAGACCTTCCGGAACCCGCCGCGCTGGGCGCCGGAAGGCGGCGCCGGCACCGCCGCCCGCGGCAGCGCCCAGGCCGCCAGTGCCGCGGCGGCATAGGACCCGGCCAGCAGCCAGGGCACCGCCGCATAGCCCGCCCAGCCCGCCAGCCATCCTGCCCCCACCGCCCCCAGCACGAAGGCGGCCGAGCCCGCCGAGCGCACCCGCCCGTAATCCGCCCCCGCCCGCCGCGTGGCCGCCAGCGTCATCGCCTCCCCCAGGGGGCTGAGCGGCGCCATGGCGGCGGCGAACAGAAGCTGCACCAGCAGCACCGCCCAGAACCCCTCCGCCGGCAGGAACAGCGGCGCGGCGAGGGCGGCCACGGCCGCGCAGGGCATCAGGAGCCGCCGCCCGTCGCCCAGGCGGTCGGCCAGGCGCCCCATGGCGGGGCTGACGGTGAACCGGATCAGCGAGCCCGCGAAGAGCACCTGCGCCACCGCCTCAGGCCCCAGGCCCTTGCCGGCCAGGAAGGGCGGCAGGAAGGGCATGGCCACGCCGACCCCGAGAAAGCTGGTGGCGAGCAGCAGCGCCAGCCGCGCCAGGGGCTCCCCTGGCCGGGTTCCGGGCGGGACCTGGTCCGGCACATCCACCGCGATCGCGGTGGGGAGCGGCGCGCCAGGCGGGGCGCCCGTCATCGCCCCCGGAACGCCGCAACCGGCGGCCTCGGCTGTGGCATGGTGTGCTGTGTTCGGCGCGTTCATGGGGCCGTCGCACCCTCCCCCCAACCTCGGCGCTTGCCAAGGCCGTCACGCGGGGCCACACGTCCGGGCCAATGAGCCCGTCCTCAGACCGCCAGATGTTCCCCTCCCGCGTGAAGGCCGTCCTCGGCCCCACGAACACCGGGAAGACCCACTTGGCCATCACCCGCCTGCTGGCCCATTCCAGCGGCATCATCGGCTTCCCGCTGCGCCTTCTGGCGCGCGAGAACTACGACCGCATGGTGGCCGCCAAGGGCGAGAAGCACGTCGCCCTCATCACGGGGGAGGAGAAGATCGTCCCCCCCGGGGCGAAGTGGTTCGCCTGCACGGTGGAGGCCATGCCGCTGGACCGGCAGGCCGAGTTCGTGGCGGTGGACGAGATCCAGCTCTGCGCCGACGCCGATCGCGGGCACATCTTCACCGATCGCCTGCTGAACGCCCGCGGCCTGGTGGAAACCATGTTCCTGGGCGCCGAGACCATCCGGCCCCTTCTCCAGCGCCTGGTGCCGCAGGCCGAGATCGAGAGCCGCCCGCGGCTGTCCCAGCTCAGCTATGCCGGCCCGGCCAAGCTCACCCGCCTGCCGTCCCGCTCGGCCGTGGTCGCCTTCTCCGCCGGGGAGGTCTACGCCATCGCGGAGGCCATCCGGCGCCGGCGCGGCGGTTGCGCGGTGGTGATGGGCCGCCTCAGCCCCCGCACCCGAAACGCCCAGGTGGCCCTCTACCAGAACCGGGAGGTGGACTTCCTGGTGGCGACCGATGCCATCGGGATGGGCCTGAACATGGACGTGGACCATGTGGCCTTCGGCAACCTGCAGAAGTTCGACGGGCACCGCCCCCGCCTCCTGAACCCGCAGGAGGCCGCGCAGATCGCCGGCCGTGCCGGGCGGGGCATGCGCGACGGCACCTTCGGTGTCACCGGCGACTGCCCGCCGCTGTCGGACGAGATGGTCTACAAGATCGAGGGCCACCACTTCGAGCCGCTGACCACGCTGGCCTGGCGCAACAGCGACCTCGACCTGGCCAGCATCGACGGGCTGCTGAACAGCCTGGCGCAGCCGCCCCCCTTCCAGGGCCTGGCGCGCGGCAACGACGCCACCGACCACATCACCCTCGAGGCCCTTTCGCGCGAGCAGGACATCCGCCGTCTGGCGGATTCCCGCGCCCGCGTCCGCCTGCTGTGGGAGGCCTGCCAGATCCCGGACTTCCGCAAGCTGGCGGACGAGAGCCACACCCGCTTCTGCGCCCGCGTCTTCGGGCATCTGGCGCAGGAGGGGACTCTCCCGGCAGACTGGGCCGCCTCGCAGATCAACTATCTCGACAACACCGAGGGCGACCTCGATACGCTGATGGCCCGGCTCTCGGGCATCCGCACCTGGACCTATGTCGCCGCTCGCGCCGACTGGCTGAAGGACGCAACCGCCATGCAGGAGGCCGCCCGCGCCGCCGAGGACCATGTTTCCGACGCGCTGCACGAACGCCTGACCGCCCGCTTCGTGGACCGCCGCGCGGCCCACCTCATCCGCAAGCTCGACGAGGGGGAGGAGGACCTTCTTTCCGCCGTGGCGCGCAACGGGGACGTGGTGGTGGAAGGCCATCCCGTCGGGCAGGTGAAGGGCTTCGTCTTCGAGACCTCGGCCGATGCCGAGGACGAGGAGGAGCGCAAGGTGATGCTTCGCGCCGCCCGCCGGGCCCTGCGCGAGGAGATGCCGCGCCGCGTCGGCGCCCTGGAGACCGCGCCGGACGACGCCTTCGCGCTGACGAAGTTCCAGCGCATCACCTGGAAGGCCGAAGGCGCCGACGAGCCCGCGGAGGTCGCCAAGCTCAAGCCCGGCACCTCCCCCGAGAAGCCGGTGATCGAGCCCATCGACTCCGAGTTCATCGACAGCGCCCAGCGCGACCGCATCCGCGCCAAGCTCGCCACCTGGTTCGACGCCCTGGTGGCCCGCGACTTCGCGCCTCTGATCGAGGCCGAGGCCAAGGCCGCCGAGGACGCGGAGCTGCGCGGCCACCTGTTCCGGCTGCGCGAGTATCTCGGCCTGCTGCCCGGCGGCACGGAGCGCGAGATCACCCCGGAGCTGCGCGGCAAGCTCAAGGCCATCGGCGTCCGCGCCGGCCGCTTCGCCCTGTACATCCCGGAGATGCTCAAGCCCCGCCCGATGGCGCTGCGGGCGCAGCTCTGGGCGCTGAAGGCCAATTCGGCAGTGCCCTCCCTGCCCGGCGGTGGCCTGGTCTCCATCGTGCCGCCGCGCGACTGGCCCCGCGGCTTCGCGGCCACGATGGGCTGGGTCCAGGCCGGTCCCGCCCTGGTGCGCCTTGATGTCGCCGAGCGCATCGCGGGCGAACTCGGGCATCTCACCCGCCGCGCCCCCGCCGCCCTTCCCATGGACGTCGCCAGCCGCCTCGGCGCCAAGGCCGACAGCCTGCCGGCCGTGCTGAACGCCCTGGGCTTCCGCCTCGTGGCGCCCGAGCCGCTGGAGGAGGGCGCCCATGGCCCGCCCGCGCCCCAGCTCGTGGCCGCCCGCCGCGAGGACGCCCATCGCCAGCGCGGCCCGCGCCGCGAGGGCCAGGGAGCCGACCGGAGTGCCGAGGGCCAACCCCGGGACGGCCAGGACCGCCGCGGCCGTGGCCGCGACCGCCCGCGCCGCGACGCTGCCCCCGCCCAGGCCGCGCCCACCGACGGCACCCCGACGCCCGAAGGCGCCGAGGCCGCCCCGGCCGAAGGTGCGGCCGAGGGCGCTCCGCCCGCCGCCCGGGAGGGCCGCCCGCCGCGTCGCGAGCGCCCCGACAACCGGGGAGACAATCGGGGGAACAACCGGCACGGCAACCGCCCCGGCGAGCGCGAGGCGCAGGCGGCCGGCGAGCCGGGCCGCGCGCCCGGTGATCGCGGCCGGCCGGATCGTGGCCCACGCCCGGGCGGTGATGGTCCCCCCCGTGGCCCACGCCCGGAAGGCCAGCGCTTCGACGGCCCCCGCGGCGGCGATCGCGGCCCGCGCCACGACCGGCGCGATGACGGCCCGCCCCAGCCCCGCACGGTGTTCGAGCCGCGCCGGGACAAGGCCGCCGATCCGGACAGCCCCTTCGCCGTGCTCGCGCGGCTGAAGCTCGGAAAGACCTGACCGGCGGACGATGGCGGAGGCAGAGGACCGCGACTGGCAGCGCCTGGACAAGTGGCTCTGGTGCGCGCGCCTGTCCAAGACGCGCGCCGCCTGCGCCGCCTTCGTGGAGCGCGGCGGCGTCCGCCTGAACCGCCAGCCCGTGGACAAGCCGCATGCCCGTCTCCGCCCCGGGGACGTGCTGACCCTGGCTGTGGGCGGGGCGGAGCGCGGCGTGGTGAAGGTCTGGCGGGTGCAGGCCCTGGCGGAGCGCCGGGGGCCGCCGGCCGAGGCGCGGACGCTTTACGAGGAGATCGGCACGGGGTGAGCCCCGTTGCCGCCGGGTTGCCACCGGGCAAGACCCAGGCCTGTCGAAAGGGCGGGTTGCATGGCGCGGCCACCCGGTCCATGTGCGGCGGGTCGGGGCCGCCCGCATTCACGCGGGCCGTATGAGGGGCTGACTGTGACCTACGTCGTCACCGAGAACTGCATCAAGTGCAAGTACATGGACTGCGTCGAGGTGTGTCCGGTGGACTGCTTCTACGTCGGCGGCAACATGCTGGTGATCCATCCCGACGAGTGCATCGACTGCGGCGTCTGCGAGCCCGAATGCCCGGCCGAGGCGATCCTGCCGGACAGCGACGACCGCGCCACCGAATGGGTCGAGCTGAACCGCACCTATTCCGCCCAGTGGCCCAACATCTCCCGCAAGGGCGAGCCGCCGCCGGATGCCAAGGAGTGGGACGGCAAGCCGAACAAGGCTCCTCTGTTCGACGCCTCCCCCGGCGAGGGCTGAGGCGCGGGCCGGAGGCAAGGGCCCGCCCCCTCCGGGCGCCGAGGGATGCGGGAACGGCTAAACCCGTGCCTGCCCGCGGCGTTGCCCCCTGATGCCCGAGCCCCGCGTGACCGACCCGGCGTTTTGTGTTACGTCTCCATACGGAACACAGGCGCCTCGCCCGGCCGTCCGGGCCGGGCGTGAAGATCGTTGCGAAGCGCAGCCTCCTTTCCAGTCCGGGATGTTCCGGCCGGGTTCCTTCCTCAAGCCAGGGGAAGGAGTCCACCCGCGCGTCGCTCGACGGAAAAACCGGGGCGGGGGCGCAGGGGTGGTGGCCTCCCTTATGGGAAGCCGGTGCCGGCTCCCGGCTGGAGCGGAGGTGGCGACGTCGATCCGGCGCAGGCCGGTGACGCCAGAGAGATTGCGGAGAGCATGATGAAGGCACCCGCCGGGAGCAAGTCCCCGAGCAACGCGCCCCCGCCCGAGGCCGAAGCGGCCAAGGCCAAGTCCGCCGCCCCCGCCCGGAAGACCGAGGCCGCGGCGCCGGAGGAAAAGCCGGCCGCCGGTTCCGGCGCGCCATCGCCGGCGCCCCGGCCCGCCAAGGCCGCTGCCGCGCGCACCGATGTCGCGGCCAAGACCGAGTCCACGGCGAAGGCGAAGGCCCGCCCCCCCGAGGGCGACGACGCCGAGGACCAGACGGCGCGGGAGCCCGATGGAATGGCCGAGGCCCAGGCTCCTGCCCCCACCGCGTCCGCCGCCACGCCGGAGCCGGTGATCCAGGCGCCGATGCGCCCGGCGCCCCCGCCCAAGCCGCTTGGCAATGCCGGGAAGGATTTCCGCGCGGGCGACTTCGTCGTCTATCCGACCCACGGCGTCGGCCAGGTGCAGGGGATCGAGGACGTGCCGATCGCGGGCCAGACCCTCAAGGTGATCACGGTCACCTTCGAGGAGAACCGGATGACGCTGAAGGTTCCCATGGCCAAGGCCGCCTCCTCCGGCCTGCGCAAGCTGGCCTCGGAGAAGGTGATGGGCGAGGCGATGGAGACGTTGCAGGGCCGCGCCCGGATCAAGCGCACCATGTGGTCCCGCCGCGCGCAGGAATACGAGCAGAAGATCAACTCCGGCGACCCCATCGCCATCGCGGAGGTGGTGCGCGACCTGCACCGCAACGCCGGCCAGCCCGACCAGTCCTTCTCCGAGCGCCAGATCTACGAGCTGGCGCTGGAGCGGCTGGCGGCGGAGGTCGGTGCCCTGGACCGCACGGACAAGGCGGCGGCCACCCAGAAGCTGCTGGACCACCTCAAGACCGTGGAGAAGGAGAAGTAGCCGCCGCGGCTTCTCCGGAACGCGCCCACGAAAAAACCCCGGGGATCGCTCCCCGGGGTTTCTTGGTGTTCGGCCGCTCCGATCAGTCGGACGAGTTGCGCACGCCCATGAACTGCAGCAGCAGCTGGAACAGGTTCACGAAGTTCAGGTACAGGCCCAGCGCGTCCATCACGGAACGCTTGCCCGCCTCGTCGGAACCCTCGGCGTAGCTGTACTCGACATAGTCGCTCTTGATCCGCTGCGTGTCATAGGCGGTGAGGCCCGTGAACACGACCACGCCGATCACGCTGATCGCGAACTGCAGCGCGGAGCTGCCGACGAAGGCGTTGACCAGGCCGGCGATGAGGATGCCGATCAGGCCCATCATCAGGAACCCGCCCATCCGCGTCAGGTCGGCCTTCGTGGTGTAGCCGTAGAGGCTGACGGCCGCGAACATGCCGGCGGTGACGAAGAAGGTGCTGGCGACGGAGGCGCCGACATAGACGATGAAGATGTTCGCCATGCTGGCGCCCATCGCGACGCAGAAGGCCCAGAACAGTGCCTGGGTCGTTCCCTTCGACAGCCTGTTGATGCCGAAGGAGAGCACCATCACGAAGGCCAGCGGCGCGAAGATGGCGACGAAGCCGAGGATCGTCGGCTGGGTCGCCAGCCCACGGGGGGTGCGCACCACGTTGAAGAACAGCTCGGCCAAGCCGGTGTTCGCGATCACGTAGGCCGTAATCGCCGTCAGCGCGAGGCCGGACGCCATCCAGTTGTAGACGCGCAGCATATAGGCGCGCAGCCCGGCATCGATCGTGGCGGCATCGGTGGCGGCGCGACCCAGCGGCTGGTTCCAGGCGGACGGACCGCCCTGGAAACGGTTGTCGGGACCGAAGGCCATGGGTTTCAGAACTCCTTCCGGAACGGGCACCCGCCCATTCCTGCGTAGACGATATATGGACTTCCTGTAATGCGGATCAAGCGGCAATCCGCGTGTAAGCCCGATGAAAGCTTCCGCCCGGTGGCCGGAGAACCTGCATGGGCAGGCGAGCACGGGATGCCGAAAGCCGCAACGGAGCCACCCGGAGCAATCCTGACAAATCTCGTCAAGTGAGACGTCGGACGATCCCTATAATGCCGGCACCGGAAACGCTGGCTGGCGGCGGGACGGCCCCATTCACCCCGTTCCGCCCGACCTCCGGAGATCCCATGACGAAGTCCGACCATGCCTGTTCAGGATGCAAGCAGAGCCGGCTGGATTTCGACTTCGTGATGGCATTCCAGCCCATCGTGGACCTGCAGGAGCAACGGATCGACGGTCATGAGGCGCTGGTACGCGGACCGGCGGGCGAAGGAGCCGGCACGGTCATCGCGCAGGTCACCGAAGGTAATCTTTATGCCTTCGACCAGGCCTGCCGGGTGCGGGCGATCGAGTCGGCTGCTCGGCTGGGGCTCGACGGCAACCTCAGCATCAATTTCCTGCCAAACGCCGTGTATGACGCCAAGGCCTGCATCCGCATGACCCTGGCCGCCGCGGCACGGAGCGGCTTTCCGCTGAACCGCCTGATCTTCGAGTTCACGGAGAACGAGCAGATGGCGGAGGAGGACCACCTGCGGTCCATCATGAACGAGTACCGCCGGCACGGCTTCCGCGTCGCGCTCGACGACTTCGGGACGGGCTACTCAGGCCTCTCGCGGCTCGCCAATCTTCGCCCCGACATCATCAAGCTCGACCGCGCGCTGGTGCAGAACTGCGACCAGGACGGTGTCCGGCTCGCCATCGTGGGCAGCATGGTCCGCCTGGCGGCCGAGATCGGCATCAAGGTCGTCGCCGAAGGAATCGAGCGGCCCGGCGAGATGGAGGCACTCCGCTTCGTGGGCGTCCGCTACATGCAGGGCTTCCATTTCGCCCGCCCTGCGCTCGGGCACGTCACCTCGGCGGGCTCGATCCCATGGCCCGAACCCGCACTCGCCTGATCCAGGCCGGCGGCACGGCGGGGTGCCGCCGCGCCGCCCCCTACTCGTTC
Organism: Muricoccus vinaceus; assembly: GCF_042433125.1. NCBI lineage: Bacteria > Pseudomonadati > Pseudomonadota > Alphaproteobacteria > Acetobacterales > Roseomonadaceae > Muricoccus > Muricoccus vinaceus. The sequence goes on from NZ_JBHLVZ010000037.1 coordinate 48,485, forward strand.
CGCAGCAGCGGCGCCGCCTTGGCCCGCAGCGCGAGGGCCGTTCCCGCATACCCCATCGCGAGCGTGAGCCCGACGCAGAGCAGGATGGTGACCGCCAGCGTGCCCGGCAGGAAGGTCCAGTCGGTCCGCATCACGAAATGCGTCACCCCCCAGGAGGCGAGCGTGCCCACCCCGGCCGCGACCACTCCGGCCACGAGCCCCAGCAGGCCGAACTCCACCAGCCAGGCGGTGCGGATCTGCGACCGCGTCGCGCCGAGAGTCTTGAGCACCACCGCGTCCCGGATCCGGCGCCTCTGCCCGGCCGCCACCGCCCCGGCCAGCACCAGCAGGCCTGATACGAGGGTGAGCGCGGCCGTGGAGGAGAGCGCCGTTCCCAGGCGCCGCAGCAGCGCGCCGAGGGCATCCAGCGCATCCCGCACCCGGATGCCCGTGACATTGGGCAGGGCGTCCGTCACCGCCCGCAAGAGCGCCGCATCCCGGGCGGGATCGCCGCGAACGGTGGCGATATGGGTGTGCGGCGCGGCCTCCAGCAGCCCGGGCGAAGCGACCAGGGCGAAGTTCAGCCCGAGCCCGCGCCACTCGATGTCGCGCGTGGAGACCACGCGCAGGTCGATGTCGCGCCCCAGCACGTTCACGGTGATGGTCGACCCCAGCCCGGCGTTCCAGCCGCGCGCCAGGTTGTCGTCCAGCGAAACCAGCGGTTCCCCCCGGTAGTCGGGCGCCCACCACTGGCCCTGCACCAGCCGCGTTCCCTCCGGTGGTGCGGCGGCATAGGTCAGCCCGCGGTCGCCGCGCAGCGCCCAGCGGGTCTCCTCGGTTGCCTGCACCTGCTCGGCCGGCACGCCGTTCACCCGGACGATCCGCGCGCGAAGGGATGGCACGCGCCGCACCTCCGTCACCCCCGGCACGGCACGGGCCACGCGGTCGAACTCGCCTGCCTGATCGGACTGGATGTCGATGAAGTAGAAGGACGGCGCGGCGTCCGGCAGGCTCTCGCTGATCTGTTGGCGCAGGTTCCCCTGGATCAGCGCGATGGCCGCCAGCGTGCTGAGGCCGATGCCCAGCGAAACCAGCATCAATGCGGTCGGTGCCCCCGGCCGGTGCAGGTTGGCCAGCCCCAGGCGCAGCGAGGGCCGGCGCCGCACGGGAATACGCCGCGCGAGGGCCTGGAGCCCCGAGGCGGCCAGCCGGAACAGCCCGAGCGTGCCGAGCGCGGCCAGGCAGAACCACAGCGCGAAGAGCGGGCGCTCCGCCGTTCCCACCACAAGCCCGATCAGCGCCGCCACCACCAGGGCATTGGCCACAACCAACCCGATCCGCGGGCGCCGCGCCTCCGGCAGCAGGTTGTCGCGGAACAGGGCGGCGCCGGGGATGTCGCGCGCCCGGCCGAGCGGCCAAAGCGCGAAGGCGAGGGCCGTCAGCAACCCATAGATGGCGGCCAGCCCGAGCGGCACCGGGTAGAAGCCCAGGCGCGGCGGCACCGGCAGCGCGCCCGCGAGGGCCATGGCCCCCGCCCAGGTCAGCGCATAGCCCGCCAGCAGGCCGATCACCACGCCGAGCATCGCCAGGGCCAGCACCTGGATCAGGTAGGTCGCGAAGATCGCGCCCGCCGGCGCCCCCAGGCAGCGCAGGGTCGCGATGGTGCGCGCCCGCTGCTCCAGCCAGGAGCGCACGCCCGTGGCGACGCCGATTCCCCCCACCAGCAGCGCCGTCAGCCCCGCCAGCACCAGGAAGGAGGCGGCCTGGTCCAGGAAGCGCGTGACGCCCGGCTGCCCCTGCGAGGAATCCCGCACCCGCCAGCCGCCGTCCGCGAAGGGCTGGGCGCGCAACTGGTCGGCGAAGGCCCTCCCCTCCGTACCCGGCGGCAGGGCCGTGCGCATCTCATAGGTGACGAGGCTGCCCGGCTGCACCAGCCCCGCGGCTTCCAGCGCCGGAAGCGGGATGATCGCGCGCGGGCCGAGCACGGCCGCGCCCGCGGCCTTGTCGGGCTCCGACACGATGGCGCCGCGATAGGTGAAGCGCGCATCGCCGATCCGCACGACCGAGCCCGGCGAAAGCGCCAGCCGCTCCGCCACCAACGGGTCCAGCACCACCGGCGGCAGGCCGTTCGCCCCCTCGCCCAGGGGGCCAGCCGGGTCGAGCAGGAGTTCGCCGTAGAGCGGGTAAGCCCCGTCCACCGCCTTCAGCTCCACCAGCGTCCGCTCGCCCGAGGGCGCGACGGCCATGGAGCGCGTGGACACAAGCTGGGCCACCCGCCCGCCCCGCGCCTCCGCCCAGGCGCGGGCCTCGGGCGGGAACGGGCGGGAGTTGGCGGCCAGCACATCCCCGCCCAGAAGCCGGGCTCCGTCCGCTTCCAGCCCGGCCTGCACGGCGGCCCGCAGCGTTCCCACCGCCGCGATCGCCGCCACGCCCAGGGCGAGGCAGGCCAGCACGATCCGCAGCCCCCGCACGCCCCCGCGCAGCTCGCGCCGCGCGAGGCGCCAGCCCATGGTCCAGTTCTTCACGCGGACATCCTCACGCGCGGCCGGTGTCGGAGACGATCCGCCCGTCCTCCACCCGCACCTGCCGCTCGCAGCGCGCCGCGAGCGCGGGGTCGTGGGTGATCAGGACCAGGGTGGTGGTGAAGCGCTCCCGCATGCCGAACAGCAGGTCCATCACCTTGTCGCCCGTGGCGCGGTCCAGGTTGCCGGTGGGCTCGTCGGCCAGCAGCAGGGCGGGCTCGGCCACGAAGGCGCGGGCCAGCGCCACGCGCTGCTGCTCCCCGCCCGAGAGCTGGCCGGGGTAGTGCGTCATGCGGTGCGCGAGGCCGACCGACTTCAATGCCGCCTCGGCCCGGTCGAAGGCATCGGGACGCCCCGCGAATTCCAGGGGGATGGCGACGTTCTCCAGCGCGCTCATCGTGGGCACCAGATGGAAGGCCTGGAACACGATGCCCAGGGAATCCCGCCGGAAGCGCGCCAGCTCGTCCTCGTCCAGCGCCGCCAGGTCCTCGCCCGCCACGCGCAGGGTGCCGCCGCTCGGACGCTCCAGCCCGGCCAGCAGCATCATCAGCGACGTCTTGCCCGAGCCGGAGGGGCCCACCACCCCCACGGCCTCCCCGGGGGCGACGGAAAGATCGACACCGCGGAGGATGTTGACCTCACCCCCCGCCCCCACCACCCTGAAGGTGAGAGAGCGTGCGTCGATCAAGGGCGCACCGGCCGTCACCTTCGTGGCGGCCGGGGTCTGGGTCAGGGAATCCGGCATGGCAGCGAGATTGGGGCGCCGGGGTCTCATGGGTAGGGGCAGCGCGGGTTTCGTTCTGTGCCTGTCAGGATTGTGCATTCCCGGCGCCGCCGTGGCACAGGCACCGCGCCCGCTCCGCCTGCTCATGCTGGGCGACAGCATCACCGCCGCCTATGGCCTGTCCCGCCCGGAGGGGCTGCCCGCGAGGCTGGAGGCCACGCTGCGCGCCAGGGGCCACGCCGCCACGGTGATCGACGCCGGCGTTTCCGGCGACACCACGGCCGGCGGCCGCTCCCGGCTGGAATGGTCGCTGGCCGAGAAGCCCGACGCCGTGATCGTGGCGCTGGGCGGCAATGACGGGCTGCGCGGCATCGAGCCCCGCACCAGCCAGGCCAACCTCCGCGCCATCCTGGAGATGCTGAAGAACCGCGGCATCCCGGCGATGCTGGCCGGCATGCTCGCGCCTCCCAACCTCGGCGCCGATTACGGCCGGGAGTTCGCGGGCGTGTTCCAGACGCTCGCGCGCGAGAACCCGGAGGTCGTCTCCTACCCCTTCCTGCTCGAGGGCGTGGCCGGCGATCCCGCGCTGAACCAGCCCGACGGCATCCACCCCAATCCCCGGGGCGTTGACGAGATGGTCCGCCGGATGGTGCCGGCCGTCGAGATGCTTCTGCAGAAGGTGAGGCCCGCCTAGTCCGCCATGGTTCGTCTCTTTGTCGCGCTCGCCCTGCCGGAGACGCTGCGCACGCAACTCTCGATGCTGGCCGGCGGCATCCAGGGCGCCCGCTGGGTGCCCCCCGGGAACTACCACCTGACGCTGCGCTTCATCGGGGAGGTGGAGAACTGGCGCGCCGACGAGGTGGACGAGGCGCTTTCGGCCATCCGCTGCAAGCCCTTCGAGCTGTCGCTCCGCGGTGTCGGCACCTTCGAGAAGGCCGGGAAGATCCAGGCGCTGTGGATCGGCGTCGAGAAGAACGACGGCCTGACCCACCTGCAATCCAAGATCGAGACCGCGCTCCAGCGCGTCGGCCTGGACCCCGAGCGCCGCCGCTTCGCCCCGCACGTGACCCTGGCCCGCACCGACCGTGCCCCGCCCGACAAGCTGGTGGCCTGGGTGCAGGCCCACAACCTGTTCCGCGCGCCCCCGGAGACCATGGAGCACTTCACCCTCTTCTCCTCGCGCCTGGGCAAGGAAAGCCCGGTCTACGTGCCGGAGGTGGAGTACGAGCTTGCCTGATGCGGCCGCCATGCCGATCTGGGGCCGGCATGGCAGCCCCCAAGATCGTCATCCTGACCGGCGCCGGGATCTCCCGCGAATCCGGCCTCCACACCTTCCGTGACCCCGACGGCCTCTGGGCCCGCCACCGGATCGAGGAGGTGGCGACGCCCGAGGCCTTCGCCCGGAACCCGGCTCTGGTGCAGGGCTTCTACAACGCCCGCCGCGCCGCGCTGCGCGACCCCGCCATCCAGCCCAACGCCGCGCACGAGGCCCTGGCCGAGCTGGACTGGCGCTGGCCCGGGGACCTGATGCTGGTCACCCAGAACGTGGACGACCTGCACGGCCGCGCCGGCTCGCGCCGCCTGGTCCATATGCACGGCGAGCTCGCCAAGGCCCGGTGCCTGCGCTGCGGCGCCGTCGGCCCCTGGGAAGGCGATCTTTCGCCCGAAACCCCCTGCTCCGCCTGCGCCGCCAGCGGCGGCATGCGCCCCCATGTCGTCTGGTTCGGCGAGATGCCGCTGGAGATGGAGCGGATCGAGGCCGCGCTGGACCAGTGCGACCTGTTCGTCTCGATCGGCACCAGCGGCGCGGTTTATCCCGCCGCCGGCTTTGTCCGCGAGGTCCGCCACCGCGCCGACACGCTGGAGCTCAACCTGGAGCCGAGCGAGGGCAGCCACCTGTTCGACGAGGCGCGCCACGGCCCGGCCACCGGGCTCGTGCCCGCCTTCGTGCGGGAGGTGCTGAGCCGATGGGGCTGACCCATCTGCCGGCCCCCATGCCGATCCCCCCGCCCGGGCCGGCGCGCGACCCCGGCCTGCCGCCGGGCGCCACCATGGCGGAAGCCGCCGCGGCCGCCAGCGCCTGCACCTTCTGCGCCCTCCACCTGCCGCTCGGGCCGCGCCCCATCCACCAGTTGCACGAGCAGGCCCGCATCCTCGTCACCAGCCAGGCGCCCGGCACCAAGGCCCACCTGTCCGGCATTCCCTTCGAGGACGCCTCGGGCGAGCGCCTGCGCGACTGGCTCGGCCTGGAGCGCGACCGCTTCTACGACCCCACCAAGCTGGCCATCCTGCCCATGGGCCTCTGCTACCCCGGCCGCCTGCCGCGCGGCGGAGACTGCCCGCCCCGGCCGGAATGCGCCCCCCTCTGGCACCCGCGCATCCTGCCGCGCTTCACCAACCTCCGGCTCCGCCTGCTGGTCGGCGCCTATGCCGTGCGCTTCGTGCTGGGGCCCAGGATGGCGCTGTCCGAGCGCGTGGCGCGCTACGCCGAGAGCCTGCCAACGCACTTCCCCCTGCCCCACCCATCCTGGCGCACGCTGGTCTGGGCGAAGAAGAACCCCTGGTTCGACGCGGAGGTGATCCCCGCCCTCAGGCAGGAGGTGGAGCGGGCGCTCGCGGACTGACACGCGCCCTTCCGCCCGCGCCCGGCCGGGCCGATGCTGCGGCGGTTCCTGGATGCACCGCGCATGTCCCTTTCCGGCCTTCTCGTCTTCGCCGCGACCTATCTCATGGCCACCGCCACGCCGGGACCGGGCATCGCGGCGCTGGTGGCGCGCGTGCTGGCCCGGGGCACGGCGGGGGCGCCCTGGTTCATCGCGGGCTTCGTGGCGGGGGACCTGCTCTGGTTCACGATCGCGGCCGCCGGGCTCTCCATCCTGGCGCAGAGCTTCACCCCCGTGTTCACGGCGGTCCGCTATGCCGGCGCGGCCTATCTTCTGTTTCTGGCCTGGAAGCTCTGGACGGCGCCCGCCGCGGCCACGGCGCTTTCGCGCACCGCCAGGGCCGAGGGCGGCGGACGGCTCTTCCTCGCGGGCCTGTCCGTCACGGTCGGCAACCCCAAGGTGATCATGTTCTTTCTCGCCCTGCTGCCCACGGTGGTGCGGCTGGAAACCCTTTCCTTGCAGGGCTTCCTGGAGATCGCGGCCGTCAGCATCGCCATTCTCTCGGCGGTGCTGACGGCCTATGTCCTGGCGGCCTCCCGTGCCCGGCGGCTCTTCACCTCGCCGCGCGCGGTGCGGGCGCTGAACCGGGGCACCGGGGCGGTGATGGCCGGGGCCGCCGTGGCGGTTGCCACGCGCTGAGCCCTCAGCCCTCGCGCGCGGCGAGGTCCGCCATGATCACCGGGACCTCCGCCAGCAGCTCCCGCGCGAGGAAGCCCAGAGGGCCGATCCGGCGCGACAGCCGGTGCCCGGCCTCCGCATGGAGCCAGACGGCCCAGGCCGTGGCCTGAACGGGATCGGCGCCCCGCGCCAGCAGCCCGGCCACGATGCCGGCCAGCGTGTCGCCCGAGCCGGAGGTGGCCAGCCCGACCAGCCCGTGGTCGCAGGACAGGACCTGCCCGCCCGGGGCCACCACCCAGGTCAGGGAACCCTTCATCGCCACCACGGCGCCCAGCAGGTCAGCCGCACGGCGCGCGGCGGAGAGCGGATCGGCCGAAACCTCCTCCTTGGGGATGCCGAGGATGCTGGCCATCTCCCCCGCATGGGGCGTGACCACGCTGCGCCCGGCATGGCGCCGCACCGCCCCGGGCCGGGCGGCGAGACCGCTCAGCGCGCCCGCGTCCAGCACGATGCCGGGTCCCGGCTCCAGCCCGTCCAGCAGGGCGTCGATCAGCGCCTCCGCCCCGTCGTTGGAAAGGCCCGGCCCCAGCAAGAAGGCGGCGCAGGGGCTCCGGCGGGCCAGCAGGGCGGCGGAAGCGCCGGGCACGATGCTCCCCTCCTCCGTCTCGTCCAGCGGGATCACCAGGGCCTCCGGCATGGCCAGCGCCAGGTGCAGCGCCACGGAGCGGACCGTTGCGAGCCGCAGCTTGCCCGCCCCCGCCCGCAGCGCGGCCTCCCCCGCCAGCAGCACCGCCCCCGGCACCTCGGAGCAGCCGCCCACCACCTGAACGGTGCCGCGCTGGGACTTGTCGTCGTCCGCCGCAGGCACGGGCAGGGGATGGGCGCGCAGCCAGGCCGGGCCGATGGCGGTCAAGGTGCAGTCTCCTTTGCGTCGGGCTCGGCCGTCACCGGCGTGCCCTCGCGCTCCAGCGGCGCGACGAAGTTGTAGCGCGACAGGCGCAGCGATCCGGTGGCCCCCACGGTGGGATCGAAGCGGTACTCGGTGATGCCGCAGTTCGGCACGTCGCCCTCCCGGTCCACCGCCAGGATCTGCTCCTCCGTCATGTTCTCCAGCAGGTAGCGCAGGCAGAGCACGACCACCTGGTGCCCCACCACGATCACCCGCCGCCCGCCATGGTGCAGGCTGATCGTGTCCAGCGCGGAGCGCAGTCGCAGGATCACGTCGCACCAGGACTCACCCCCGGGCGGCCGGTGGTAGAACTTGCCGAGGATGCGGCGGAACTCCGCCTGGTCGGGCATCACGTCGCGGATGCCGCGGGTGGTCAGCCCGTCCAGCACGCCGAACTCCTTTTCCCGCAGGCGCTCGTCGACCAGGAAGTCCTCGGGCGCGACGGGCAGCCCGCCCGCCTCGTGGATCAGGTGCGCCGTCTGCCGCGCGCGATGGTAGGGGGAGCAGAGCACCACCTCGGGCCGCGACTCCTCCGGCATGTTGCCGAACCAGCGGCCCAGCGAGCGCGACTGCTCCTGCCCCAGCAGGCTCAGCGGCACGTCCACGTCGCGCCCGCCGATGGCGATCCGCGCCGCGCCCGCGCGGTGGGCCTCGTCGCGCGCGACGTTGCCGGCGCTCTCGCCATGGCGGACGATCCAAAGGGTGTCCGGCCATCTCTGGGAAGCATGGGGCATGGGCAGGTCGGTCCTCTCTCCGGAGCCCAACGCCAGGGCGGCGGGCTGGTTGGGGCCTCCCGGCGCCGCATCCCCGCCGCGGCCGCCCTGCTTGCGCGGAGCCGGGACGAGCGGTCGTCACGCACCACAGCATCGGGGCCCTGGAAGTGCGGCCCGGGCCCGGCGCCATGATCCCCCGCCGTGCAGGTTCCCGGACTCGCCCGGCCGGACGGCGCGGGGTTCCGGAACATCAACGAGCCCGTGGCGGCCGGATCCGTGCCGGGAGCCCGCCGGGCCTGAGGTACCATCCGGTGCCCGGCGGCAACCAGGTCACCGGGGGCGCGAGGCCCTATTCCTCGTCCTCCAACCGCTCGATGCCTTCCTCCGAATAGCCGAAGTGATGGGCGATCTCGTGGATCAGCACGTTGCGGACAAGGCGGAACAGGTCCTCCCCCGTTTCCACCCATTCCACCAGGATCGGCTCGCGGTAGAGCAGGATGGTGTCGGGCGGGCCCGGCGCGTCCAGCACGGATTTCTCCGTCAGCGGCGTGCCGCGGTAGAGCCCCGTCAGCTCCCAGGGATGATCGAGGCCGAGCGCCGCCAGCGTTTCCTCGTCCGGCACCTCCTCCACCAGGATGGCGGTGCCGCGCACGGCCTCGCGAAGCGCCTGGGGAATGGCGGCAAAGGCGGTCTCGGCCAGTTCGGCCAGGTCCTCGGCGGAGGGCGGGGTGCCCCAGCGGGTTTCGGTGTTCGGCATGCGTGAAGGGGGCCATAAGGGGGTTCCCCGTCAAGCAGGAACCGTCCGCCCATGGCAGAGCCCCTTTCGCCCCTCCGGCGCGCCAGCCTGCCGGCGCTGCTCCCCGCCTGGGCCATGGAGGAAGGACGGGACGCCATTGCCCGCGCGTTCCGCTTTCGCGACTTTTCCGAGGCCTTCGCCTTCATGGCCCGCGTGGCGCTGCTGGCCGAGAAGCACGACCACCATCCCGAATGGTCCAACGTGTGGAACCGGGTGGAGATCGCCCTCACCACCCACGACGCCGGCGGGCTGAGCGAGCGCGACATCGCCATGGCCGCCGCCATCGACGCCCTGCTGCCTCCGGACGCCATGACCCAGGCGTGAACCCCCGCCGGCGCGCCGATGCCGCGCCGGGGGCACGCCGGTGTTGCGCCCGGCGTCCGGCAGGGGCAGCCTCCGCGCCAAAGCCGCCGAGGCGGCGAGGAGGAACGCCATGCCCATCACCCGCCGCGCCGCGCTCGCCGCCCCCGCGCTGCTCGCCGCCACCTCCTTTGCCGCGCGCGCCCAGGGGAACTTCCCCACCCGCCCCGTGCGGATCATCGTGCCCTACACGCCCGGGGGCGTGTCGGACATCACCGCCCGCCTGATCGCCGAGCCGCTCGCGGCCCAGTGGGGCCAGCCCGTGCCGGTGGAGAACCGCGCGGGGGCGGACGGCATCATCGGCACGGAGGTGGTGGCGAAGTCGGCGCCGGACGGCCACACCCTCGCCCTCGTCTCGGTCGGACACCCCGTGAACGCGGCGTATTACCGGCTGCCCTACGACACGATGAAGGACTTCTCCTTCGTCACCCTCACCACGCGCACGCCGCTGGTGATCGTCGCCGGCAAGACCTTCGGCCCTTCCACCCCGGCCGAGCTGGTGGCGCGCGCGAAGGATTCCCGCGCGCCGCCGGTCACCTTCGCCGGCACGGGCGGGGTGGTGCGCCTCGCACCGATCCTCTTCGCCCAGCGCGCGGGGATCGAGATGACCTACGTCCCCTATCGCGGCTCCACCCAGGCGCATCCGGACATCATGGCCGGGCGGGTGGACGTCATGTTCGACACCGTTCCCGCCGCCCTCGCCCATGTCCAGTCGGGTTCCTTCAAGGCCATCGCCACCACCGGCGCCGCCCGCGCGCCGCAGCTGCCGGACGTGCCCACCCTGGGCGAGGCCTTCATGCCGGGTTTCGAGGCTTCCACCTGGGGCATGGTGATCGGCCCGGCCAATATCCCCGAGCCGCTGCTCGCGAAGCTTTCCGCCGATTGCGGCGCGGCCGTGATGCGCCCGGAGATCGCCGCCCGCCACGCGGCGCTGGGGGCCGAGGTCACCCGCTCGATGCCGGCCGAAACGCGGCGCTTCGTGCAGGCCGAGCTGGACAAGTGGGGCGATGCCGCGCGCCGCGCGGGCATCCAGCCCCAGGCGGCCGGCTGAGCCATGGCGCGCCCGACGATGCCGCGTGCTAGCCTGCCGGGAAACGGGAGGAACGACACGCCATGGCTCATGCGCTGCCCACCGCCCCTGCCCTGCTGGGCCTCGCGCTGATGGCTGCGCCCGCCGCCGCCCAGGCGCCCGCGCCGCCCGCCTCCGCCGAGGTGGTCCGCACCCTCGCCCCCGGCGGCACGCTGCGGGCCGCGATCAACTTCGGCAACACCGTGCTGGCCCAGCCGGACCCCGCCACCGGCGCGCCCCGCGGCGTCTCGGCGGAACTGGCCACGGAACTCGGGCGGCGCCTGGGCGTGCCCGTCTCCTTCATCACCTTCGACAGCGCGGGCAAGGTGACGGATGCGAACAAGGAAGGCGCCTGGGACGTCGCCTTCCTGGCGCGCGACCCCGTGCGTGCCCAGGGCATCCTGTTCACCGCGCCCTACGTGGTGATCGAGGGCACCTACATGGTGTCCCAGGCCTCCCCCCTGCAAAGCGTGGAGGAGGTGGACCGCCAGGGCACCCGCGTCGCCGTGGGCCGCGGCAGCGCCTACGACCTTTATCTCACGCGCGCGCTGCGCAACGCCGAGCTGGTGCGCGCGCCCAGCTCCCCCGAAGCCATTGCCCTGTTCCTGCGCGACCGGCTGGAGGCCGCCGCCGGGGTGAAGCAGCCCCTGGTGGAGTATGCGGGCGCCCATCCAGAGGTCCGCGTGATCCCGGGCCGCTTCATGGTGATCGAGCAGGCGGTCGGGATCCCCTCCGGCCGCGACGCCGGCCTGCCCTTCGTCCGCGCCTTCGTGGAGGAGATGAAGGCCTCCGGCATGGTCGCCCGGGCCCTCGCCTCCAGCGGCCAGGGCGACGCGGCGGTGGCTCCGCCCGCGCCCTAGGCCGCCCCCGCCTCCCCGGGCGCGAGGCCCAGCACCTCCCGCACCAGCGCCCGCGAGTCCTCCGCCGGCAGGGCGCCGTCCAGCAGCAGCATGGCCAGGCCGTGCACGAGGCCCCAGGCCCGCAGCGAGGCCGCGCGCGACCCGGCGACGGCCGAGAGCGCCGCGAAGGCCGCGCCCCGCGCCTCGCCCAGGCCCTCATCCTTCGCCCGCGCCGCCAGCGGCCCGAACATCAGCCGGAACCGCGCCGGACGGGCCAGCGCGAACTCCACATAGGCAAGCCCCATGGCGTCCAGCGGCGCCCCGGGCATCCCCGCCGCCGCCACCGCCTCTGGGGGCGCCTCGCCGCGCTCGGCCTTTGCGGCGCCGCGCTGAGCGCGCTGTTCGTGGCGCGCCACGGCCCCTCCCCCTTGCACGTCCTGGCCATCGCCCTGCTGCTGACAGTCGCGCGGGCGGTTTTCCAGGCGCGGCATGGCCGGATCGCCTCCCATCGCCGCCTCATGCTGATCGCCGGCGGCAGCCTCTACGTCGCGGGCGCCGCCGCCATGCTCATCCCCGGGCGGCTGGCCCACCGGCTGCTGTTCGGCTGAGCCCGCCCCTTACGCCGCGGCCAGCCCCGGGCCAGGATCGCGCCATGCGAACCTTCCCCTTCGTCACCGTCGACGTCTTCACCGACCGCCGCTTCGGCGGCAACCCGCTGGCGGTCTTCCCCGACGCGCGGGGCCTGTCGGACGCCGAGATGCAGGCCCTGGCCGCCGAGTTCAACCTGAGCGAAACCACCTTCGTCCTGCCGCCCGAGGACCCCGCCAACACCGCCCGCGTGCGCATTTTCCACCGCACCGCGGAGATGCCCTTCGCGGGCCACCCGAATGTCGGCACGGGATTCGTGCTGGCAGACCGGGCCGTGGGCGGAATCCTGCGCTTCGAGCAGATCGCGGGGCTGGTGGAGGTGCGCCTGGCGCCGGACGGTCAGGGCGCCACCATCGCGGCCCCGCAGCCCCTGCGGATCGGGGCCGCGCTGCCCCCCGCCGTTGCCGCCGCCTGCGCCGGCATCGCGCCGGAGGAGATCCTCACCGCCCGCCATCCGCCGACGCTCGCCTCCGACGGCGGCAACCACCGCCTGCTGGTGGAGGTGACACCGGCGGGCCTTGCCGATGCCGCCCCGGATGTGGCCGCCTTTCGCCGCGCCCTCGCCGCGCACCCGGCGGAACTCGGCGGCCTGATCTCGCTCTACCTGTACCGGCGCGAGGGGGCGGGGGTCCGCGCCCGCATGTTCGCCCCCGTCACCGGCACGCCGGAGGACCCTGCCACCGGCAGCGCCGCCACGCCCCTGGCCGGCTTTCTCCTGCATCTTTCCGGCGCCGGCGAAGCGGCCCTCGACATCATCCAGGGCGTTGAGATGGGCCGCCCGAGCCTGCTGCGCACCACGGCGCGGCGGGGGCCGGACGGCATCCGCGCGACGGTGGGCGGAGGCTGCGTGCCGGTGCTGCGGGGGGAAGCGACCCTGTGAGGCCGGGAGCGCCTCAGCCCTCCTCCCCCGCCATGGCGCGCAGGGCGGCGGGCCCCATCCCCGACGCACGCAGGGTCCGGATCGCGACCGCCCCATCCCGCTTGGCCAGCCGCCGCCCGTCCGGGCCCAGCAGCAGCGGGTGGTGCCGGTAGAAGGGCACGGGCCAGCCCATCAGCGCCTGCAGCAGCCGGTGCAGCTCCGTCGCGCGCTTCAGGTCCTCGCCCCGCGTCACCAGCGTCACGCCCTGCGCCGCGTCGTCATGCGTGACGCAGAGGTGATAGGAGGCCGGCGTGTCCTTGCGGGCCAGCACCACGTCACCGAAGGCGGCGGGGTCGCAGCGGACCGGACCTTCCCCCACCTCCTCGAAGAACAGCGGTCCGCTCACCTCCGCCAGCGCCGCCGCCATGTCCAGGCGCAGCGCATAGGCCTCCCCGGCAGCCAGCCGCGCCGTGCGGGCCGTGGCGGAGAGCCGCCGGCAGGTGCCGGGATACGGCACGCCCTCCGGCCCATGCGGCGCCGCGCCGATCGCCGCCCATTCCCGCGCGATCTCCGCCCGCGTGCAGAAACAGGGATAGAGCAGCCCGCGTGCCGAAAGGTGTTCCAGCACCGCCCGGTATTCCGCGAGATGCGCGGACTGCACGCGCACCGGCCCATCCCAGCCCAGGCCCAGCCAGGACAGGTCCTCCGGGATGGCCGCGGCGTATTCCGGCCGGCAGCGGGTGGCGTCGATATCCTCGATGCGCAGCAGGAACCGCCCGCCCGCCTCCCGCGCCGCCCGCCATGCGAACAGGGCGGAGCGCAGGTGGCCCAGGTGGAGGAAGCCCGTCGGGCTCGGCGCGAAGCGCGTGGCCAGCGGCGCGGGGATCGGGGGGCTTGCTGCCATCGCGCCGGCCGGGTTAGCGGGGCAGGACACGCAAGGGAAGCATCATGCCGGATCTGGACGGAGCGTCCCTGGACGGGCCGCGTTGGGGCCCTGCCTCGAAGGGAAGGATCAAGCAGATCGTCTTCCTGCTGCACGGCCTCGGGGCCGACGGCAACGACCTGATCGACCTCGCGCCCCGCTGGGCCCAGGCCGTGCCGGACGCGCTGTTCATCTCCCCTCACGCCCCCACCCCCTACCAGGGCGCACCCTTCGGCCGGCAATGGTTCGGCCTGACCGACCGCGACCCCGCGCGGATGGAGGCCGGGGTGCGCGCCGCCGTGCCCGCGCTGGACGCCGCCATCACCCGCGAATGTCGGGCCGCCGGCATCCCCGAGACCAACGTGATGCTGATGGGCTTCAGCCAGGGCGCCATGACGGCCCTCTTCTGCGGCCTCCGCCGCGCGACGCCACCGGCCGCCATCCTGGCCTTTTCCGGCATCCTGCTGGGTCCGGCCTCCCTTGGCGCGGAGTTGCGCGGGCGCCCGCCGGTGCTGCTGGTGCACGGGGAGGCGGACGAGGTGGTCCCGGTGGCGGGCAGCCGGGTCGCCGAGCGCGAGTTGCGCGACGCCGGCGTTCCCGTGGAGGCCGTGTATTCCCCCCGACTCGGTCACGGCATCGACGATGCCGGGCTCGCGGCCGGCGCCCTCTTCCTTCAGCGCGCCGCGGCAGGCCTTCCGGAGCCGTGAATCGGCCCGGACCGCCACCTTCCGCAACGGCGGCGTGACGGTCCCGTGAAGCCGGATGGGGGATGAGTTGCACCCCCTGCGCCCCCCTGCCATCCTTCCCCCGTTCGGGGCGGCGCCACTTGATCTGGGGCCCGACCGCCCGGCGGAGCCCCAGGACTGGTGAAGCCGCGCCTCCGGCAAGGAGCAGCGCGTGCCAGAAGGTTCCCAGATTGGCGGTGCCGAGATCGGCGGCATCGGCGACTTCCCCGCGTTCAACGCCGCCGCCTTCAACGCACCGGGGGGCCGTGGCTATCCCGCCCTGGTGCTGAACGCGGATTTCCGGCCGCTCTCCTACTTCCCGCTCTCGATCTGGTCCTGGCAGGACGCCGTGAAGGCCGTGTTCCTGGACCGCGTTTCCGTGCTGAACGAGTACGAGACGGAGGTTCACTCCACCAGCCTGACGATGCGCCTGCCCAGCGTGATCGCGCTGAAGGAATACATCCCCGCCGCCCGGCGCCCGGCCTTCACCCGCTTCAACGTGTTCCTGCGCGACCGCTTCGCCTGCCAGTACTGCGGCGCCGACCGCCCTGCCCCCGACCTGACCTTCGACCACGTCATTCCGCGCAGCCGCGGCGGCCGCACCACCTGGGAGAACGTCGTCGCCGCCTGCGGCCCCTGCAACCTGCGCAAGGGATCGAAGCTTCCGCGGGAGATCGGCATGCACCCGCGCCAGCCGCCGCGCCAGCCCACCTCCTGGGAGCTGCAGGAGAACGGCCGCGGCTTCCCGCCCAACCACCTGCACGAAAGCTGGCGCGATTATCTCTACTGGGACAGCGAACTGGAAAGCTGAGGAAGCTCCTGCCCTGGGCCCTTTTCTTTCCCTCTCGCGGCGACCCCGCTAGAATGCGGCCCATGCTGCCCAGGGCCCTTCCGCTCCTCGCCGCGCTTCTGCCTCTGCTTGGAGCCTGCGGCGGGCGTTCCTCCGCCGGCCTTTCCACCGGGGACGCCTTTGCCCGCCTGCCGGAGGAGATCGCCGGCTTCCACAAGACGCGTCCGGAGATCCCCAGGGGCTCCGGTCTCGTCGCCCGCTTCGACCACGCCAACCGCGCCTCCGCCTCGGTGCTCGCCATGCCGCCGAGCAGCCGGTCCGACGCGCGCGACGGCGAGGACGGGCCGGAGGTCAGCGCCGCGATGGAGGTCTTCGCCCGCGCGACCTTGGTGGACGCCGCCTCCCGCCGGGAGAACGCCACGCTTCGCCACTTCGGCGCCCGCCTGGCCGAGGCCGGGCCGGCCGCGCGCTGCCTAGACGTGCAGGTCCGGGGCGACGTTCCCCGCCGCCAGCTCGGCTGCGCCGCCATGCTGGAGCGCCGGGTCTTCGTGGTGACCATGATCGCGCCCGAATCGGTGGAACCCCGCAACGGCGCGCGCGATCCCCTCCTGGCCGTCACGCTGCGCCTGTTCGGGGCGTTGTCCGGCTTGGCCGATCCATGGGCCGACGAAGCGCTGCCCCTGCCGGCCGCCGTGCCCCCCGCGCCACCGCGCCGTGCCCCGGCGCTTCCGCGCCCGATGCTTTCCCCGGGTGGGCCGACCTTCCGGACCTGAGGCGGCGGTCCGGGTGCCGCGGCGCGCTAGATCCGCTCGCTCACCTTGATGGCGACCTTGCACCCGGCCTTGATGACGCGCGACAGCAGCTTGTAGGCCGGTGCCAGCTCCGCCTCGTTCTCCAGGCCGATGTCGCGGTGCTCCAGCTCCTCCTGGCGGAAGCGCTCGATCTTGTCGCGCAGCGGGGCCTCGTCGTCGCCGAGCGTCGCGTGCTGGGCGGCATAGTGCTCGTCGATGGCCTCTTCCACCGCGACCGTGCAGGCCATGGCGCCGCGATGCCCGATCAGGGCGGTGGCCGCCCCCAGCGCGAAGCCGGCCACGTGCCAGATCGGCAGCAGCGCCGTGGGCCGCACGCGGCGCGTCCCGATCAACTCCGCGAAGGTGTCCAGGTGCACCTGCTCCTGCGCCTTCATGTGCTCCAGCACCGGTCCGTACTTGGTCCGGCCGAGCACCGCGAGCTGCCCCTCGTAGATCCGCTTGGCGCCGTATTCCCCGGCATGGTCCACCCGGATGGTGCGCGCCACGTAGTCGCGCGGCGTCGGGTCGCCCGGCAGACGCCCCTCCAGCGTGCCGCGTCCGGTCCGCATCCCGTCACCCATCGCGTCGTTGCTGGCCTGGCTCATCGATCGGTCCCCTTGCGAGCCCAGTTAAGCGCGAGCCCGCCCAGCACAAGCGCGTAGATCAGGTTCATCGCCGCCATGGAGACCGCCAGCCCCGGGATCAGGTAGGCCGCGGCGTCGCATGGCTTGGCCGGCCTGGCGGCCAGGCTCCGCATCAGGTCGTCCACCGACATCCCCGTCCCTGCGGTGGGCGCCGCGCAGGAGGGCAGCGGGCTGGGCCACCAACCCTGCTCCACCCCCACATGCAGCCCCGCGATCGCCCCGGACACCAGCACCGCCGCCCCGGCCAGCGACAGCAGCGCGCGGGACCGCAGCCCCGCCGCCAGCGCCGCCAGCACAACCGCCACCCAGTAGGGCCAGCGCTGCCACAGGCAGAGCGCGCAGGGCGCCATCTCTCCGAACCGCTCCGAGGCCAGGGCCACGAGCGGCGCCGCGGCGGCCAGGAGGGCGGCGATCGTGGCGTGTTGCCGGGTGCTCATCGGGTGCTCATCCTGCGCGGCAGGCTGGCGCCCGGCCACCGGGCCGGCAAGCCCCGCCCACGCATGGCCGCATTTCGCGAAGCGGCCGGGCGCAGGTGCCGGCCCGGTGGCCGGGCGCAACAGGCAGGAGGGAACCCATGCGAACCACCGTGAGCAAGGCGAAGAACGCCACCTATGACGCGGGCCTGAGAGGCTTCTTCGCCTATCGCGACCTCGGCGCGCGGGAGGCAACGGGCGGAGGCCACGCCGCCCACATCATCCGCGCCGTGCCCGGGGAAGGGCCCAAGCCCGCCTGGCACACCCACGACCTCGGCTTCCAGCTGGTCCTGGTGCTCCAGGGCTGGGTGCGCTTCGAGTACGAGGACATCGGCGAGGTGCTGCTGGAGCGCGGCGACAGCGTGGTTCAGCCTCCCGGCATGCGCCATCGGGAGGTCGCCCATTCGGACGACCTCGAGATGCTCGAGGTCACCTCCCCCGCCGCCTTCCAGACCGCGGAGGCCGATGCGCCCGCGGCCTGATCGCGCGCGCCTTCTGGACGGGCGGTGCCCGCCGTGGCATCCAGCAGCGCGGCCCTTCCCAGGGCGCGCCGCGACCCGTGCGGGTGTGGCGGAACGGTAGACACGGTCCCCGGGGTAAAACCTTACCGATCTCGGCGGACAAACAGCTTAACCCTGTTTAAATACAACAAGGTACGCCGTCTCGCCAGCCTCGGTAAACTTACCACACCGCGATGTCGGGGCTCTGCCCCCGGCGCCGCGATGCGTCGCCTCCCCCGGGATACAGGGCACAGAAACGGATTTGCGGATCACATTCTCGACCATGGAATGCGCTCTTCTTCCAGGGGGACGAGAGTCGGTGCCGACGCCCAACACCGACCCGGAGGGATCAACCGGCGCATAGCACGGACGCCGCTGCCTCAAGGGTGGCCTGAGTAGCCGCTGTGCCGATGGCCAGGGACACAGCAGCGGCGACTCCGACGCGGGTGGAGACCTCTTTTGAAGAGCGACATCCCCGACATCGCGAGTGCAATCGCAGGCAGGAGGGATGCCCCTTCTGAGAGCACGGAAGTCTCGATTTACTATGACAGGCATCACCCGTCCGATGACGTGACCGGTTTCCTGTCGTGCTTGGTGGACCTCAGTCGGGAACTGCGAACGATCACCGGGTTTCGGCGTCGGCGTTCAAGTTGGCGGATGGCTTAGGTAGTGCGGCGGAGGATTAGATGGGTAGGCGTCGATGCCCCCGCCTGGCAGCCTCTATCGCTGGGGGCAGCTTGTAGTGCTCGGCCCAACAAGGACGCCGATCGATACGGGATGGCGCAGTATGTCCGTTTATAATCCGCCGAACGCCTCGAGCAAACCGAGCGAAGTGCTAGAATTATTTGCTGATGCAGAAGAATCCGTTTTTTACTTGGGCGGATTGGACCGGGAAATTCGGCTCGATCAACACCTCCTCACCAGCAAGGAGATCTTTCGTTTAGCCTGGGCTTGCAATGAAAGCCAGACCTATGTCTCCCGCTCATCCGTCAAGATTGGCGTCCAAAGTTTTACCTCTATTCTTTTTGAGACCGAGAACCAACGTCTACAGCGCACAAACACAAGAAGGCATCTCGTTCAGCGGAAGGCAGGTGACTTTGCCTCTGTGAATCAGGTCGTTGATCTAAGAGAAACATGGAGGGGATGCGGTTATTCCAGCTTGGCGCTTGCGTTGCAGGTTCGAACTGCTGCTGGATGCAACGTTCGAGAGATAGTTGCGATGGTGCGAGGCAATGACGACCCCCGGTTCGTTGGCCATGTTGTTTGGCCCAAGCTCGGCTTCGACGGACCTATTCCGGGAGAAATATGGCTCAGGTTACCGCCATATCTTCGGAACCCTAGCGGAAAGCCCCCGGGTGATCCAATGTACATACGTGAGTTCCTTGAGCAGGGTGAGGAGGCCCGGACAGCGTGGAAAGAGCACGGAACAGGATTCACGATGAGGTTATCTACGAACATCCGGAATCCATTGGTCACACAGAAACTGAAACTGCTGAAAATGATGCATCTTTAGAAGGGGTGGATGTCAGCCAGTGGCTTACGCCGCTCAGCGATGAGGACATCGACGCGTGGGCGGATCACAGCGCAAGCCTAGGCATGTTTGAGAATGCCTATTCTGAGGACTTGCTCGAAATAACTGATAAGGAAGAACTCGCGGTTCTAAGGCGCCTCCTCTCCTTCTAAGTGTTTCCGGCCACATTTTCCCTGATTTGCGCTCTGGAAACGGCGACTGGGTTTCACCCCTTGCAGCTCCATGTGGTGGGAGCCAACAGCCTTGACCACGCCAGAGGTCACCGCTGGCGTGGTATCTCGGTTACCCAGCCAGGCGACCGATCCAGGGGTCAGGAAAACGTTGACCTTGGATTGGCCTCTAAACAGGTATGGAACTCCGGCCACCAGCGCTGTTGACGGCACCTTTCAAAGGCATGCAGTCTCCTTGGGCGGACCCCAGGGATGGATAGGCCGCGCACGGAAACGGAAGCGCCGTCGGTGATCCCGGCGGCGCTTCTATGCCTATGATAGGGCACATGTGATGCAATGTTCCTCTTGGCAGCGCCAGAGGAGCCTACATACTATTGCATCCAAGTCGGCAGGAGAGAGGCCCAGTCAGTGTCCAGGTCGGTCAACGCAGAACGAGTGAACGACAGGGCGAAGCTAATCATGCACCGCATGATTGCGCGTCGCCTTGTGTCGGATCCTGCTCTGCTAGCTGAGGCCCGGCAGCGGATCAGGGATGCCCTGGCTGGAGGTGGAGCACTCGGAAGCGCTGACGAATGGGACCGGCTGTTACAGAACGATCTGCAGCAGATTCGTCATCTCCTTACCCGCCGAGATGAGACCATGGACCGATTGCGGGTGAGCTCGCCCCTTCCCGTCCTCGCGGGGATCCGGGACCCGGATCTGCGCCGTCGTATTTGGAAGAAGGCCCGCCTAGGGCTTGCGGCCGTAGTGGATACCCACGCCACACCCAATTAGGACGCGGGAGGACCTTGAACGGACCATCCGCGTTCTCGCCCATATTTTCGATTGGGCCTGCCCAGGTCCCCACCGACAACACTAGTTCGGGCTAGACGACGTGCCGGAGAATGGAAGCCAGCCATCGGGATCGGCCCCATTGCCCGGAGATGGTTCCGCCCAGCATAGCCGGATTGTCACCACCAAGGCTGTAACCCGCGCCCGGGATGTAGCTCGCCCACATGTCCGGACCTGGATCCGTTCTTTCAGATGACAGCTCACTAACTGGGCTTATCCAGATTGCGGAGATGCTCTCGGCTGCCCTTGGCGCATCGCCGGAAGAGCGTACTGGAATAGTCGCACGCGACCTGCTCGACGAGGCCATCATGGTGGACTGGCAACAGGTAGCGTGGGTTGCCGCAGAACTGTTGGCTGCGGCCGGTCCATTGTTCTGTGACCCCCATCCCGCGCCAGACACCGTGGACCTGGGAAGGCGTCCCCTGAAACCAGGATAGCCAGAGCTCCGGCTGGCGGCCTGGACGCGGTGATGACGATTACCCCTGAACCATTAGGGATCGACGATCCTAAACGGCTCCTTGAACGGGTCCAGAACTCGAGCACCCCGACCAACCAGGTCTGCCAGGTTGCGAGACGCGATGACCATGCTGTTCTCACGGGCTGCGGCGGCCAATGACAGGTCCCAGACGTGGTTATCTTTCGCTGCCCGTAGCTGTCCCCAGATCTTTGCCACGCCTTCATCCACTGGGATGATCCGCCCCTGGAAGGCGGAAAGCAGCAACTGGTATTCGGCGTCAAAACGCTCGCAGTTGGCCAACTTCTCTGGAGAACCCGCTGCCCCCTTCCTGGCCTTGGCTTTCCCGTACCACCCCTCCATTACAGTTACGGCACTCATGTAGAGATCGTTGTCCGGAACGGTCCGAAACCACTTCCTGACGTTCACATGCCGCTTGTTCTCGGGCTGATCGAGCTGGCTGAGGACATCGCGGTCAAGGAGGAAGCGCGTCACCCGGCCCCCTCACCAAACCCTTCTTCCCCGTCGCGAGAGAGCGCAAAAGCTGCGGCAAGACCGCCGCTTCCCCCCCGCAGGACCGACTTCACAGTTCTACCAGGATAGGGCCTGCCCTGCTTCGGGTTCGCCGCCGCGTAGCCGACCGCCGCATCAATCTGAAGGCGCCCAAGGTTGGGGTAGTCCTCGAGAACTTCATCGGCGCTCATCCCACCGGAGATGAGGGCAGCCACCCGATGAGCCTCTACCCGCGTTCCTGCGATGTTGCCTGCATCGTCAATGAGACCGGCAGCCTCCTGAGCAGCCGAGATCCCTCTCAGGGTCTCAGCTGCCTCTCCGGACACCTGGACGACTGCGTTGTCCACCAGACCACGCCCTGCCTCGGCAGGCACAATGGTGAATGGCTTGTCGAGGGTCTCCTGCTCAGGGGCTCCCTTCAGACGTTTGTAGAGCGGCCTGCGGATGCCGACCTTCAAGGAGCGGCCCAGGCGCAGGTAAAGCAAGTCGACGCCGTCCAGGACCCTAATCTTTCGGTTCCCCACGAATGCGTAGGTCGCCGTGATTTCCTGGCGGTCGATGGCCTTGCGAATCTGACCTACATCGACATGCAGGATGCTGGCTGCCTGCGGCAGGGTGACCTTTACACGGCGGAGATCCCCGACCCGCACATGTCCTTTCTGCTGGTGCTGCATGTGAAACTCCCTAACTCAACTCCACAATGGGGTTGAGTTAGGCCAACGTCAATGCTGGTGGCGCCCGCGGCGGTCACATCTGGGAACCACCGTCCGTCCAGGGTTCGGCCCCGACGCTCCGGGTTTTTCCGCCAGGGTGAAAAGAGGTGTCACAGGGTATCCGGATGGCACCGGGTTACAACCGCGTTCGACTTCCACCTTTATGCCAGCCCAAACGACAACGCGGGCCGATTCATCATTCCGCCGAGTTATCTCGATGGTGATGTGCGCGCTCATGCTCCTGTCCATGACGGTCTCCACCGATGCCGGAGTCTCGGCGTGGTCCACACCGATTGGAAGGGTCGAGTGTGTACATTGAACGTAGGCCCGGACGAAGCTTCCCTCCGGCCCGACGCCCTTACCGCATCACTCCGCTCACCACCTCTGCGGCACGGTGACGCCACTGCCGCCGATGCTCGCCCCTGGTGCCCCCCCCGTCATTCATCACCTCTTTGTCTGGGTGGATGCTGTCGTGTTGAAGAGAGGGTGATCTGACGGCAGCGTTCACAAAGCGGTCCGACAATGGGGAAGCCATTGAGGATTTTACCATCCTCAGACCGTGCGAGGTGCCTTACTGGCATCCGTGGTGGCTTCTACGATTTGATAGTTCCGCTCAGGAGCTCGCCTCTGGCTCATGAGAGAGAGCCGTAGGGAACCATCCGGACTTGGTGCTGATAGTCGCCTGGGGGAAAAAGCGTCAAGCCGCCTGCCAGTAGGCGATCGCCTCCTTGATTGTCGCCATGCCAGCATGTGCTTCCTGGAAGGCGAGGAGGTCGACGAGGAGCTTCCAACCGAGCCGCCCATTCTCACTCCGATGAAATCGAGATGAGTGCCTCGTTCCCATCGACCTCCTTGGCCACCGCCACCATCGCTTATCTGCCACGACTATCGTTCAGGATGGGCACGACATCTTCTGGGGAGTTCGCACCGATCAGTTGAGATAATCTTGATCAGCTGATCCGCGCCCCCGAAGCCGGGATCGCGTTGGTATTGGCGTCCAGTCACTAGGCCATATAGATGGCGACCTACGGAGGTCTGGAGGATTACACAGCGAACTCGGATTGGTGTCGCCCTTGAGCTTCGAGCTGGGTGAGCCAACCCGGCTTGCGCCCGCGCCCCGACCAGGTACCACCGTCCGGCCCCCGATACTTTGCCGCGACCTTCTGGCCCAGATCGCTACGAGGCTTGCGTACATTGGTGCGCGGCGGCACCCCGGCTCGTCCCCTTTGCCCAACGAGCGCCGTAGCAGCACGGTGTCCAGCCATCCACCGTGCTTGCCGCCCACCGAGGAGAGCGTGCCGGTCATGCGAAAGCCGAATGCTTGGTGCAGTCCATCTCCATGAGGGGACATTGACGCAGTCTGCAGTTCATGAGGCCAGCCAGAACGTGAGGAGGTGGGGATGCCCCCCGCCCTTGCCTGTCCGCCTGGCCAGGAGAGAATAGGGTGACCGATTAGGTGGAGGGGTAGGTATCCTGAGTTCGCTGAAGGCCGCCGACATCAAGCTGGTCGATGACCTCGTGGATTTCGCCTTTGGGGCGGGATACGTCCTCGATTTCTCCAATCGGACGTTCAAAGCATTTTTTGGCGAACTCGGCATCGACATCGAGGCCCCTGCTTACTCCATGGATGGGGACTCAAAGGGAAAGCGCCTCAGAGCGGTCTTGAGCCTGGTGGACGATGCCACCGCGATCCGTGCGCTCGAAGCCCTGTGGCTGAACCGCTCCGAGTTCCTGATCCGCTCAGTACGCACGGACCCCGTGCCGAATGCCGAGGGACGCTTTCTGGCCCTTCTGGAACGCCTCAGGGGTGCGTCTCAGACAACGGTTGCTCCGCCCGTGCTGCCCGTACCCCCCGAAGGCTATGAGCAGGACCTGCTGAAGGAGCAGCTTCTTACCATTCGAGATATGGCGCCGCAGGCCCGGGGATATGCCTTCGAGCAGTTTCTAACGCGCCTATTCCGGTGCAGCGGCATGGCCCCGAACGAGCCCTTCCGAAACCTGGGGGAGCAGATCGACGGCTCCTTTGTGTTCCTCGGCGAGGTGTATCTGGTCGAGGCAAAGTACGAGCGGGCTCCCACCGGAGTTGGTGACCTACACGCCTTCGACGGGAAGGTTCGAGATAAGGCTACGTGGACGCGGGGGCTGTTCGTAGCATTCGAGGGGTTCACAGACGTCGGGCTACACGCCTTTGGCCGGGGCAAGGCCGTTGTGCTTATGACTGGATGGGAGATCCGGGACATGCTGGACCGGCGTATTCCGCTTGGTGAGGTGCTGTCCCGGAAGGTTAGAAAGGCATCCGAGAACGGACGTCCTTTCAACCCGCTCGGAGAACTATTCAAGCAACAATAGGGTTCTGCATGACGACGGTGACCCCTTCTACGCCGACGTGGCTGCCTCACACCCGGGAGATCAATGCCAGCCACTCCTAACGAGTTCCTGCTGGTGCACGCACCACCAGGGCACGGGTCGCGTTACGGCCATGTTGCGCAATGGGCGTGGACGTGGAAGGGCGACCCGTGGAGGAACTGTTCAAGGCGTGGAGCGCCTGGGTAGCAGTAGGCGTCGAGGCCGCGGCCGCCGGGATAATCGCTCTGGCCGCACTGGAGGCGACCTGGCGGACTGTTCGGATATTCTTCGGACGCCCGGCCTTACCAGACGCGGAAAAGGAGGGAGTGCGCCTGCGGCTGGCGCGGTGGCTGGCGGTTGCGCTGGAGTTCACGCTAGCCGCCGACATCCTGCGGACTGCCATCGCGCCAAGCTGGGATGAGATCGGCAAGCTCGCGGCCATCGCGGCGCTCCGGACGCTGCTCAACTTCTTTCTCCAGCGGGAGATCGCGGACGAGGCGGAGCGGAGGAGGCAAGGGAACGTGCTTGCGGAGCGGTCCTCTACGAAGTGATCAAGGTCGATCCACCCCGGCCGACAAGGTCCGCTAGGTTGCGGGACGCACCTCGCTCCTTATAACGATGGCCACTATTATCGGCAAGCGCCAACAATGGTGGGCAGAATTGTGACCCGTTCTGCAGCCAAGCCGGTTTCATACCAGGGTGGCTTCAGCGAACATCGTGGGTACCCCCTACCATCGTCGCGGGAACTGCTGGCTTTGGCCGGAACCACAGGGCAAGGGCCGCGGCAGCTAAGGCCCCGATCGTGTCCATGACGATGTCGAGCACCGTGTCGTCCTTGCCCTTGATGACGTTCCCAGGGGCGACGCGGTCGAACACCCACTCTGCCACCTCCCAGAGCGCGCCGATGGCAACGCCAACCGAGGCCATCAGCACGACGAAGAGGACGGCCCGCCCCGTTCGGACGCCGTCGCCGAGAACCATCACTGCAAGCCAGAAGGTCAAAGCCAGGATCGTGGCCGCGTGAAGCACCCGGTCAAACCACGAGAAAGCGGCATAGAGGTCAAAGGCGTAGCCCGCCACGTTCGCGACCAGGAGGGCCACCGCGAGCGCCCAGGCGAGCGCGTGCGCCTTGCCGGTTCTGTCCATGCCTTCTCCCGACGCCGGGCAGAGCCTTGCCTGGATCCCGTGCTGCCCGTCGCAACGGCACTGTGCCGGGATAGTTCAGTCCAGGGGGCGGGAGAGAGGTGATGTCCCTCGATAGCTGGACGGGGCTCATGGAGGCCTGACTTGTCCAAGACACACGACAGGGTTTAGGTGGAAGCGGCATGCCAATTCCGAGTGGAGCATTCGGAGAAGCGGCCGCGAGTAGCACGAGCCCTGACTGGGCGCCCGCGCGCCTCGCCCTGGCGCCCCGCGTCTGCCCGGCCTAAGGGCAGGCACGATGTCCCGCCGCGTCCTCGCTCTCCTTCTCTTCGCCGCCACCCCCGTCGCCGCCCAGGACGAGCCGATCGAGCTCGCCGACGACCCGTTCGAGATCACCGATCCCATCGCTGCTGCCCCCGGCACCGCCGAGATCGGCTTCGTCGGCGCCTATGAGCGCGCGCGCCAGGGCCGGATCCGCGACACCGGCGCGATCCAGACTGAGTACGAGATGGGCGTCCTTCCCCGGCTGGAGCTCCGCCTCGGCCAGACCGGCGCCTACGGCAACCTCGAAACCCGGCGCCGCCTCGGTACCGCCGTCGACCTCAACGACGGCGACGCCCTGCCGCAGCAAAAGGAGGAGCGCGAGCGCGCCCGTGCTGGCGGCACCAGCGGCCTCGGCCTCCTCTACCAGCTCTCCGAGGACCGGGGCGCCACCCCTGCGGTCGGCCTGCTCGGCCGCGTCCGCACGATCTACGGCCCCGGCCGCACCGCCTACGAGGCGGAGGGCGTGGCGCTCGTCGGTAAGACCTTCCGACCCGGGCGCCTGCCCCTCGGGGTCCACGCCAACCTTGGTTGGACCACCCGCATCGATCCGCAGCCCGGGGATCGGACCAACCGCTACCTCTTCAACGCCTCCATTGGCCAGGCCCTCACAAGCGACCTTGCTCTCGTCCTCACCTACGCTCTCTCGCAGCAGGAGCGTGGGGACCGCGACTTCAGCCTGCTCCAGGCCGGGTTCCGCTACCGCCTGCCGAACGGCGCCGTGGTCGGGTTGGCCGGAGGCGCAGGGCTGAACCGCGATACCCCCGCGCTCCAGATCTCGGTTGCCGTCCAGTTCGCCCTCGGGAACTAGCTCCGGGCCTTGCCATCAGGGCCACGGGCAGGGCGTCTGGCGGGACCTCCACGACAATGGTGCGCTCGGTAAGCCTCCCCGCTGGCACAGACCTCGGAAATCCGGATGTGGGTGGGATTGTCTCTTTCCGAGACGGCGTAGAGAGCCAGAACCCCTGCTGCAGGCGAATTGCAGCCTTGCTCTCCTCCGTCAGCGCTGCCTTGTCGGCTTCTAGATGAGTGGGATCGATGTCGATCTCCGCGACGCGCACATTCGGGCTCTGCCGCTCCTGGGCCTGAGGATACCTCCTATCGAGAACACCCCAACGCTTCAGGCAGATCTTGCGCTGCTTGCCACCTTGTGGGGCGCGGCTCGGGCGTCCGATCCCAGGCGCGCTGCAAGCGCCTCGAATAGCTTGGTGGCTCTCTCCATCGCTTCCTGTGGGCAAGGCGACCTCTTCTCAGCCCAGTCACCCACAAGCCGCAGGACCGCGGTGACCTTCCAGCCTTCAGGGAGCTCGATGCCCGACCGCCGGGCCGCGGCGGCCACACGCTTCACAACGCTGCCTTGCTCCCGGTCCTCGGGAATGATGGTGATCGCCAGACCCAAGGCCGCGTTCAGCCCTGCAAGGAAGACTTCCTCACCGACTAGATCCTCGATCTCCAAGCCTTCGCCGCCCAGGGCATCGTCCAGCACCAAAACTGCAGACTCGTGGCCCTTATAGAGGTCGCGGAGCAGCGTCGAGCGGGCGTCCCGTCCGGCCTTGTCGCCGTCGAGTAGCACGAGGGCCCTTGCCTGCTCCCCGAGGAACAGAGCCGCCAGCTTCCCGACCATCGGCACGCCGCCGCAGGGCACGACGTGGGCGTCTGCGGGAAGGGTGCTGAGACCAGCCTCCCGGCAGTGAGCGCCCAAGGCGTGCAGAAGGTAATAGTCGGTCATTCCCTCGACGAGGATGTTGTCCCGCTGGGAGAGCAGCCCCTTGAGCATCGCGTAACCCGCGGCCGCCTGAAGCGGGAAGATGGTCTCCCGATCCTTCGGCCACATTCCGGCTGCCGACACCCGCGAGTGGCCGTCATCGCCCTCCACCACCGGGCGCACCCGCTGCAGGTTGTCCCCGTCGATAAGGAAGGGCGAGTGCGTGCTGTAGATGAGCTGGTTGCGCTCGGAGAGCCTCTCGAAGAACGCAATCAGCTCCTGCTGCGCTGTCGGGTGCAGGTTCAAGCCCGGCTCGTCCAGGAGGAGCACGGCATCCCGGTGCCCGTCGTCGGATTCAACCAGGAACACAAGGTAAAAAGACAGGAACCATTGGAAGCCCTTGCTGCGGGACTCCAACTCGATTTCGACGTCTGGACGCCGGTCGTCGGAGATCCAGATGCGAAAGAAGTCACCATCCGCGTCGTAGCGGATCCGGTGGCGCCTTTGCGACCACCATTCCCCGAAGCGACGGGTGATGGCGGACGACGCCGAACTGAGCTTGATGGAGCGCTCTTCCTTGCGCCGCTGGTCTTGGGCAAGGATCTCCGGCGATACGGGGTTGCCGCCCCGCCGCTGCTGAGACGCTTGCTCAACGCCTAGTTTCTGAAGATCTTCCGCTGACAAGCCGACATGGCGGAACATGGCGTTGATGGTCCGGATGCGAGCGTTGTTCGGCTCGCGCTGGGCGTCCTCCAGGAAGCGAGGCAGCCAAACAGCACTGTCCAGGATGCCGTAGTTTTCGAAGTAGATGAACACTGGCATTGCCTTGGCCACGGCGTTGCGTGCGGCCTGGCTCGGATCAGGCTTTCGCGCCTCGTCCAGCGCGGCCTCCACGACCTCGAGCAGCGTGTCCAACATATCCGCCGT
The DNA here is from genome assembly GCF_042433125.1 of Muricoccus vinaceus. Lineage (NCBI taxonomy): Bacteria > Pseudomonadati > Pseudomonadota > Alphaproteobacteria > Acetobacterales > Roseomonadaceae > Muricoccus > Muricoccus vinaceus. The sequence continues at coordinate 76,723 of NZ_JBHLVZ010000037.1, forward strand.
CCTCGGCCCCGATTTGGCATCCGCCTCCTTTTTGAGGTCCTGCAGGATAGACACCCCTGTCGGGTCGCGCAGATCGACCACCGGCTTGATCTTGTCCTTCCAGGCCGAAGACCATTCCAGCAGGGCGGCCCGCTCCACCTTGGTTGCCTCCTCCTGCTCCGCGCTTGGCGCTTCGAGGCGGCGCGCCGCCTTCCCGAAGGCGGTCAGTGCAGCGATGATCGGTTCGCCCGAAACAGGCGCCACAATGAGGGGCGGTTCAAACCCTGCGGTGAGGTGCCCATCATAGTAGCGGGTGCAGACGGCGCTGGTCGGAAGTGGCTGTCCTTCTGGCATCAGCGACGCCAGAGTTTCGGCAACCTGCCCGCTGATCTCGAAGCGCACGCTACAGGCGGGCCAGTCCTTCCCTTCGCGGAAGTCCGTCGTGTATCGGTCGCGCGGGAAGTCGCGCTGCCCGTCGAAATCCTCCTCAGCTGCGGGATTGAACTTGTGGAGCGCCTTCAGGAGGGTGGTCTTCCCTGATTCGTTCCGCCCGACCAAGGCTGTCACCTGTTCCAGCTGAATCCAGCCACTGTCCTCGATGTTACGGTAGTTTTGAACTCTGAACGCCAGCAGCCTCATCAACGCCTCCCCGATGTCACGAGGGTATCCTGGCGGCGGGAAGTAGCAACACCACCCTGCTGCTCTCGTTCAGCGGGAGAGTATTCAGCCACGCAGAAAGGCTCCTGGGTAAGCTTGTCGTCGCGGCCGAGCATGTGGCGGCGCCGAACAGGTTGTCCCTCAACAGGCAACGTGCCCCCGTAACCATGGGATGGACTCCCACAGTGCCCATGCCCGAAGTCGGCCCACGTCTCGATGATGCGGCAATCTCCGACATGCCCACCCACGCAACTCGTAGCCATCCGCTCAAGTTCTCCTCTTAACGCTTCCAGTCGCCTCAGCCGGGCATCGACCTGCGCGATCTGGGCAACGGCGATCGCGTGGGCAGTCGAGCAGTCATCGCCGGGTCGATCAGCGAGATCGAGCAGGGACCGTATGCTGTTCATGGAGAAGCCGATTTCCCGGGAGTGGCGGAAGAAGCCCAGTCTCCGGAGGTGGGTGTCCCCGTAGACTCGGTGGCCACCCTCGGTTCGAGCGGGGGCCGGAAGCCATCCCTCGCCCTCGTACCACCTGATAGTGGTCACCTTGACCCCGGTCAGCCGAGATAGGTCTCCGATGCTCATCGGTTGGGCCGTTGTTGTCATGTCAGAAAAATGGTGGCCAGTAGCCAGCGTTCACAAGCCTGCCCAATTATGGGGATCAGCCGAGGACGCGTCATCAGGTCAGAGGGTTGGCGCCAGATGATACCGCATTAGGCAGCAGTTAAAATCAGACGGCATGCAGAGCACGAGGACATCTCTGACCGTCGTCTGCCGCCGAGTAGGTGGAACGGGCATCGGTGATCTGGGGGATGGCCGCCAGGACCTCGTCGTCTCCCTTTCGATTGTACAGGCCCCGTCGCTGGGAGTTGCCTTTGATCTGCTGGACCAGGTTGGAGCGGGCGACGCCCAAGGTGTCGCCCCCGACCTTCACCGGGAACCGCCCTGTAGCGGCGACGGCAGCTGCCAGGCGGGTTTTTTCCCTGGGCGGCGGTCAGCGCCTCGCGGAGCACCTCAACCTCCATGGTCTCGCGGCCAAGCAGACGTTCCAGGTCACGGATGCGGCCCTTTAACTCGCGCACTCGGCTGACCGCGACCACATCGTCGTCGGCCTGGACTGCGGCTCTGCCGCCCTCGCTCCTGCGTCGCCTCCACTGGAACAGCAGGCTGGGCGAGATGCCGTGCAGCCGGGCGACGGCAGAGACCGTCATGCCCACCGCCATGGTCTCCTCGACCAGCCGGAGCTTCTGCTCGGCACTGTAGCGGCGTCGGCGCTCGCGGCCGGTGATGATTTCGATGCGTGCCGCGTCGTTAGCCTAGGCCCTCGGGGCTACGCCCGGTGTCCTGTCGACATAAGGGCCACTCCAGCTTCGCGCTGAGCGCTTTTTAGGAAGCGACACACCCACACGGCGATATCCAAGATGCAGCAGGCAAATAGCAGGCTCCGGACATCCAGAAGGCCTGCTCGGCAGCCTGATTTCCTTATCGTGCTCCGGTGCGTGGGAGGGGTGGTCTAGTATCGAAATAGGCCGACGAAATGCTTTGCGTTCTGGATTTCCTGAGTATCCTTGTGTTGGAAACCCTTTTCGGAAGCGGCGAGCAACATGAACATCGAGCCCAAGTACCCTGACGTTGTCCTGAACGTTGGTGCAGTGAATGGCAACGCATTCGGCGTTGTCGGTGCGGTAGGCAGTGCACTTCGAAAGGCAGGTGTAGCACCCCGTGAGATCGAGACGTTCTCGGCAGATGCCATGTCAGGCGACTACCACCACCTCCTCAGGACAGCGATGCGCTGGGTCAAGTTTACAGATTGAGAGGAAAGCGATCACTGGAGCGGCATGGGCGTGCTTGGACGCCTGGCTCCGTGGGTTGCTGCCCCATATGGACACTGACGGAATGGGAGGACGCCCACGAAGGAGTGGCGACCTCCTCGTCGCGGGGCTACTGCGCAACCGGTCCTCTGGCTGCACCCAGAGACGTTCGGCGTGGTTACGATTGCTGTCCGCTGGTGCCGTTTTTACAAATCTCTCCCCGAGCAATGAGTAACCAGGCATCCAGGGGGCCTGGCTGCTCAGGGCCTCGACTGAGTTAAAACAGGTCGAGCTGGGTTACCCGGTCCAGGCGCAGAACACCCACGAGCAGCCAGGAGTCCGGATAACGGGAGTGCGTGCCCATTGCGAAGACCATGCCTTCGGCGGGATACCGCTCGTTGAAGATCTGCCCCATCTCGTGCAGGGCGCCCTTGGCACCCAGGGTCTTCTCAAACCGGTAGAAGGTCGCCGCCGTCTCCCAGTCGTCACAGGTTGACTTATGTGACTTGCCGTCAGCATCGGTCCAGTCGAAATGGAATGCGTACGGGCAGGGATCCAGGGCGATCAGGTCGGGATCCAGAAAGGACTTCTGGCTTGCTGCCGCTTGGTATGCCTGCCTTTCCTCAGCAATCTGAGCTGCGGTCTTGGCCTTCGAGCGGAAGCGGCTTTTGACCGGACGAACAAGGGTTAGGCTCATCCCCTTGGATGCCGCTTCCTTGGTTGAGGCCGTGATTACGCTGTCGAGAAACCCTGCGCGCTCGCGCCTGGGCATCTCACCGCAAACCTGGATGGTGTGTTCTTGGACGCGGCGACTCTCCCGGCGCCGATCCACGCCAGATGGTGCAATCCAGTCGTACTCGATCCAGGTCCAGCGGGTGAACTGCTTTTGGAGAAGACGGAAATGGATGGGGTACTGGCGCCGCCACTGTCCATCCAGGGTGACGCCAGCACAGCAGACCGTCTCGCCGAGGCTCTGGCCCACGTGCGGCAGCGCCTTGACCAAGACCAGGACTTTCTCCCGCCCGCTTTTCTCAGGCACACTCGAGGGCGGAAGCTCGGCGGGTGGGTTCGCTTGACGCACTTGCGACTCTCAGGTGCCTGATCGAGACGGGCAGAGTAGCAGAAATTGCCTCCGCGACGATATTGCGGTGACAGTCAGCGTGATTGCGCTCGAAGCACATCAAGCAGGTGTTCCCACCGGCTACCAGCTCAGCTGCAACCGCCAGGTCAGCCTTGGCTTCTGGGCTCCGCATATGGCGCCCGAAGACGCGCCGGAAGCGGACCATATCACCACTACGGGCAGCGTCCCTCCCCTCCTTTGGGTCGCCCAGCCCGCGCAGGTGGACGTATTCGATCCCGGCCCCGGTCAGAGCCAGGGAAAGACCTGTTTTTGAGAAGCCGCGGCGACGGGATAAAGGAAGTTCGCGCACGTCTAGCAGGCGCTTGATCCCTGCCTCGTGGAGGGCCGCGATAAAGGCATCCAGGACCACTCCCTCATATCCGATAGTCGCTAGGAAACTCGGCTGCCGCTTGCTCATCACCAAGGTCATGGCGGCGACGCTCAGAGGTGTCAACGACGATGGACCGCTACGGACTACATGGTGCGAAGGTACCAAAAGATCCCACTGAGCTCATGACGACAACCACTTGATTCAGGGATCGCCAAGGACCTCGGCTCACGATCGACGCCTGGCCGGAGTTCAAGAGGTCATCGGCGAAAGTTCGGCGTCGAAACCGTAAGGTATGTAGCTACAAGGTTCCGCCCAGGCTGCTGCATTCGCTGAAGCCGACTTTGTTTTCGCTGCACCCATAGAGACGCCATGCCCGAACTCGGTCGCGGCGGAATGACCAGAAATCCAGATGACGGATAACGGTATCGTATTCCGTCTCGTTGATTGCCCACGACCCGACGACGGGCATCCGCCTGCGGCAGACCTCAACCCGTCTCCTAATCAACTCCTTACCTCCGCATGCCCGGAGAAGGTTTGTCGTCCTCCGTCAGACTGTCCGCTGTAACGCCCTCGTTGGTGACGCTCCCGCTTCGGATTGCACTCAGCCCTTGGCGCGTCGCCTTGTACTGGAAGCAATTGGGGGACGACGTTACCTGCACCAAGCCTGATTCCCGCAGATGGTTAAGGGTGGACCCCAGATCTGCCGTACGGACACCTAGGGCATGGGCGATATCTCTGTCCGAGACGAGGCCATGTGAGCGCCCGACTTCTTCAAGGACGGTGAGAGCAAGGGCGTCGGGACCTTCCGAGGAGAGGTGCCTCATCTGGTGCTTCCGAATCGCAGTGTCGGCCACATCGCTCAAAGCTTCGATGATGCCTTGAATGCGGGCGTCACCCGGCGCAAGGCCAGGGCGCGGCGTAGCGCCAGTCTGCTTGACGAACAGGATGAGGCCCTCGTTCAATCCCGCGCGCAAGAGCCGCTGAACGGATACGTCATCATCAGCAATGGCTTCTACGAGGGCGTCGGTGAGCTGCCCGAGCTGCCCTGAGGCAAAACGGTCCTCCCCGCTCCGAATGGCATCGGAAAAATCAGCAATAAGCTGAGCTGCGTCGGTTTGGTCGATCGGCATGAACTCTCTCCCTGAATCTCTAAGATTGAGTTGCGGCGTAGGCAGAACACAAGCTTTTACGAAAAAAGTTGTCTGCCCGGTGTCGTCGCTTACCAGATCATCTGATTACTGCCTTGCTCGCCGCAACGCGCGGTTACCCATTTCCTGAGCTACGCACTTGGAGTGCCCACCGAGGATCTCAGCAGCATCGCTTGAGCTGCTTGGCGTCTAATCTCTGCTTGGTGGAGACGCGGTCAAAGCACGACCGCCACGAGAGGGTCGCGCGGGTGAACTACAGGCTTGGCTCCCCCGCTAGGCCGCGGCCCAGCCCCGGCATGCGGAACCCGAGCCTTCTCCACCGCCTCAGCGACCGCGGGGCGCGGCTCTTAGCTCGAATTTGGCCATTTGAGTCGGGGAGAGGCGGCGGAGCGGGCTGACCGGCTAGGG
>NZ_JBHLVZ010000038.1:0-11828 GCF_042433125.1 Muricoccus vinaceus
GGGCGTCCAGCCATCGCCACCAGGTTCGGTGAAGTGCGTACCGTTGTCGGTGAGCACGGTGTGAATGCGGTAGGGAACGGCCGCGGCGAGGGCGCGCAGGAAGTTGCTGGCAATGCGGCGCGTGGCCTTCTCGTGCAGCTCCGCGAAAGCGAACTTTGAGGTCCTGTCGATGGCAACGAAAAGGTGGAGCCTGCCTTCCTCCGTCCGGACCTCGGCAATATCGATGTGGAAGTAGCCGATGGGGTAGCGCTTGAACTTGGAGCGCTGGGGCTTGTCGCCCTCGGTGTCCGGCAGTCGGCTGATGCCATGGCGCTGCAGGCAGCGGTGAAGGCTCGAGCGGGTCAGGTGCGGAATGGTGGGCTGGAGGGCGTAGAGGCAGTCATCCAGCGGCAGCAGCGTGTGACGGCGGAAGGCAACGACCACAGCCTCGTGCTCTGGCGACAGAACCGTTGACCTGGGCTCCTGAGGGCCGGTGCGAAGGTCGGAGACAGAGGTTCTCTTCCTCCACTTCGCCACCGTCTTGGGGTTGATCCCGTAGCGCTTGGCGAGCCCCCTCAGGCTCTCTTGACTATGTTGTATCGCTCGACGGACTGCCTCCGTCGTTGTGGCGCTGCCGTGGAGAAGCTGGCCCATAGTGCGTCCTTCCACTCAGGGGAAAAGACTGCACCATCAAACCCTGGGATCAAACATCTAGGCTGGCTCTGGGCCGTTGTGGGACCCTCTGCCAAAGCCAATCCGGTCGCGGCGAGGAGCAGAGGGCGCCGGGGAACGGAGAGGGGCTTAGTAGCCATGAGAACCTCCTACCCAACGCGGCGGCTATTGGTGCGCTCGAGAGCCGCGCGCAGGCCGCGCCCCAGCTTTTCGGGGGCGTCCACGCACCAGAAATGCATGTAGAAGACTACTCCCTCTGGTTGAGATCGCCGGGATCAGGCCAATCTTGGCTACAGATTGCTTCCGGAGGTTGCTGCCGAGGCTGGGCTTTCAGGCAGTATGACGAGCCTCAATTTACCGTCGCCAACGTTGCCTCCGACAGGTGAGACAAGGCCATGTCGATTTGGCAAACTAGCCCTGTAGTTTCCCACATCAGTGACAAGCTCCCACCGAGCTGACCGTGAACGACGCCCTCTAGGACACGAGAGCCAAAGCCGCGTGTGGATGGGGCACCAGTGATAATCGGTCCCCCCGTTTCAACCCAGACGATGGTCAATCGACCTAGTGGCTCACTCGGCCCGTTACTTACATGCCAGGAGAGGCGGACACGCCCCTCCATTGTCGCTAGTGCCCCATGCTTTATTGCATTTGTCGCCAACTCATGGATTGCCATCGCCAACGGCTGGGTCGCCGCAGCCGGAATCAGAACGGGATCACCTTGCAATTCCACCCTGGGTCCTGGAGCGTCTGAGCTAGTCGAGACAAATCCTGCCAACTCAGATGTCAGCAGTGCGTGTAGGCTTGCCCCTCTCCAGCGATCGTCCGCCAGCAGCGTCTGGGCCCGAGCAAGCGCTGCGACCCTTCCCTCAACCTGTTTGGCAAAAGTCTTGATGTTTGTTTTGGCCGTCAGACGAAGGGTGGCCTGCACGACCGCAAGAGCGTTCTTCGCTCGATGATCCACTTCGCGAGCAAGAAGACGAAGCCTCTGCTCTCCGGCCTGAAGCTCTGCTGTCCTCTCGTCAACACGGGCTTCAAGGCTGAGATTTAGGTCTCGAAGCTGCCTGGAGCGGGATTTCGCCAGGAGGGCAAGCGAGACGAGCCCAACGGCCACAGCTTTGGCAAAGGCGCCATAAAGCAAGAGGCGGCGATACCATGGAGATAGAGCTTCAGCATACGCGATCCCGTATGAGACATAGACTGGAAAGCGGTCGAGTTTGCGCACAACGAGCAGGCGATCAATTCCGTCGACCATTGAGGTACGCCGGAAAACAGTGCGCTCCCCTGCTAATCTGATGGCTTGGACAATTGCCGTCCGAGATCCCGCGGTGGCGATCTGCTCCTGCTCGGGTGGTGGACGTCGCACGAGGATCAGGCCGTCGTCGCGGGTCAAATTGATCATTGTCGTAGGGTTTGGCGTCGCCCGCCCCCAGTAATCCAGAAAGCGGCTCTGCCGTATGCCTGCGGTGATCACCCCTTGGAAATCGATGGCCTCAACAGAGCGCCGGAGTGTGATGAAGACGTGTTCGCCGCCATCAGGGCCGTGATGGGTCGGACCGGCTATGTAGGGCACCGCATCCTTGTGCTCGCGGTGCCAACGAAAGTAGCTCCGGTCTGCCACATCTACATCCGGTGGTACCTCTGCTTCGTCAGACAGCAGCAAGGGATGGCCATTGGCGCTGTAGGCTGCGATGCTGAGCGGTGGCGCGAACGGGCGCTGCATAGTTCGAAGATAAGCCTCATTGGCAATCTGCGAACTTCGAATGTCCTCATCAGACCGTTGGCCGAGCCAAGCGTCAGTTGCACCCAATGCTAAAGCCTGTAACTGGAACAGACTCTCCGCGTGCCCATGGAGCGTATCAACAGTGGACAGAAGATCGCGATAAACCGCGCCGAGTGTTTGACTGCGGTCGTAAGATGCGATGCCTGCGAAGACGGTCAAAGGGAGGAGAAGAGACGCGAGGAGCAGGACGTTAAGAGGGTCAGGCCGCCGCAGCTTGCCAATCAGAAAGGCCTGTGCATGCCGGTCAGCATCGTTCCTGGGCATCTCGTTTCCTCGACCCTGGAGCCAATCAGCTGGTCCAAGAGTCTACCTTCTCGGAAGGCAATCATAGGTTGTAAACACAGCCCACTGCACGAGTTTCATCGTAGTCCGAAGTGCCGAATGTGAGCCCCACTCCTAATGATCGCTGCACAGCAGATTGATGCACTTCTGTTGTACAGAAGCCCTGAATTGGGGCCTTCCTCAAACTCGGCCTATGCCCCTGGTCCAGCGCAAAAAACTCACGTTAGGACGAGATCCCGAGCAGCGCTGATCGGGATCCCGCTCTTCAGCAGAAAGTTGCCCTCGGATCATTGACTTGCGACTGGTTATCCGAGAGAGCCCGGTTCGGCGCTGAAGCACAGCATGTCCGTCAGGCTGGCCGCGGCGAAGACGGTGTGGTTTTCCTGAGCACGGGCGGAACACCGGTCACCGATACGGCATAGGAGAGAACGAAGGCCAGAAGGCAGCGGCGCATCTCTAAATACTTGAGCGATGTGCTCAGACGGAAATAACGATTGCCAAGCTTGGCGCAATGCAGGTCTCAGGGCAAAGAACTCGCGATGAGCTCTCGGATACGGGCTGCGAGCACATCCATGGCGAACGGTTTGGTCAGGACATGCATGCCCGCCTCCAGATGCCCATGGCTGAGCACGGCGTTCTCGGCGTAGCCCGTTATGAACAGCACTTTCATGCCAGGCCGCGCGACGCGGGCTGCATCCGCTACCTGACGCCCGTTCATTCCACCCGGCAGCCCCACATCGGTCACCAGCAGATCGATCCGTACATCGGATTGAAGAATCTTTAGCCCGGCGGTGCCGTCCGAAGCTTCGAGCGCTGTGTAACCAAGGTCCTCCAGGATCTCCGCAACCAGCATCCGCACCGTAGGCTCGTCATCGATCACAAGGACGGTCTCGTTGTGCTCGGCACGGGGAGCCCTTGGCAACTCGGTTAACACGTCGGTTTCGGCCACATCGCCAAGATGGCGGGGCAGGTACAGGCAGACCATCGTCCCTTTCGTTACCTCCGAGTAGATCCGCGCCTGACCCCCTGACTGCCGCGCGAAACCATAGATCATGGATAGCCCGAGCCCCGTGCCCATCCCGATCGGCTTGGTGGTGTAGAAGGGGTCGAAGGCGCGAGCGATGACGTCCGGCGGCATGCCCGTACCGTTATCGCTGACGCAGAGGGTGACGTATTGACCAGGCGGTAGCTCCCGATCCCGGGCGGCACGCTCATCGAGCCAGCGGTTGCCGGTCTCGATGACCAGCTTGCCGCCCCCCGGCATGGCATCCCGCGCATTGATGCAGAGGTTCAGCAAGGCGTTCTCGAGCTGGCTCGGATCGACGAGCGTGGGCCACAGACCACCGCCCGCGATCGGCTCCACGCTAATCTCGGGGCCTACGGTGCGCCGGACCAACTCCTCCATTCCGGCCACTAGCCGGTTCACGTCGGTCGGTTTCGGATCGAGCGTCTGCCTCCGCGAGAAGGCCAGCAGGCGATGCGTAAGGGCTGCAGCCCTCTTCGCCGCGCCCTGGGCCGCGTTGACGTAGCGGTCGACGTCCCTGATCCGGCCCTGTGCAACCCGGGTCTGCAGTAGCTCCAGGCTGCCGGTGATGCCGGTCAACAAGTTGTTAAAATCGTGCGCGATGCCGCCCGTGAGCTGCCCGACCGCCTCCATCTTCTGACTTTGGCGTAGAGCGTCCTCGACCCGCTCACGCTCCGCAATCTCTCCGACAAGGCGCTCGTTGACGTCGCTCAGCTCCCGCAATCGCAGCTTCTGTTCCGTCAGGTCCGTCAAGACGCCACAGAGCAGCGTCGCGCTGTCCTCGCTGTGCAGCAGGCTCAACGACATGTAGACGGGGACAGGTACGCCCTCCGCGGTGCGGAGGGTCAGTTCGCGACGGGCGACGCCGGATCGGGCTTCATCGAGCAGGCGATCGAAGGCGATACAGTCCTCCTGAAGGATCAACGGTCGCAGGGGGTGCCCAATGATACGTTCCTGCGGCACGCGGAGCATCTCGGCGAGGCGGGTGTTGCAGTACAGGACCGTTCCATCGGAGCCGAGCGTGACGGCCCCTTCCTGCATCTGCTCGATCAGCACGCGATAGGGACGGTCGGCACTCTCCAGCGTGAAAACCCGATGCTCCTGGGCGGTTCCGCCCACCACCAGCGCGTCGACCTCACCGCGCCGGATGGCGTCGAGCGTGTCCTCGCTCTCCTGTAGACGCGCCTCCAGCGCCTGGATGCGCTCGATCAAGCCCGCCCTGTCGGCACCCTGAAAGTCAGTTGGCGTCATCAATGGACGGCCGCAGCGGTGTGAGGTCCAGACCCCTGAGGACCCTCTCGGTCTCGGAAAGGTCGCCGATGATGCGCCGCACTGGCAGAGGCAGCAGCTTTACCAGGGTCGGCGCCGCGATGACTTGGTACCTCCCGGCAAGCTCGGGCTGCTGGTAGATGTCGACCACCTCGAGATCAACCTGCGCATCCAGATGGTCCGCGCAGATGCGCCTCAGGTTCTCGATCGCCTGACGCGACCGCACCGAGCTGCCCGCCACGAACAGGCGTAGCCGGTAGGGATGTGAGGTGGGCGCCTCAGGATCGACGGCGTCGTCATCACTCAAGGCGGTGGTACCCGTGGGCGTATGTCTAGACCGACCAAAACCTTATCGGTGTTCGACAGGTCGCCGATGATGCGTTTGAGCGGCGCGGGCAGCTTCCGCACCAGGGTGGGAATGGCCAGGATCTGGTCACCCGCGGCCAGCTTCGGGTTCACCAGCAGGTCGATGACCTCGATCTCATAGCGCCCGGCCAAGTGCTCCTCGCAGACGCGCTTGAGGTTGGCCATTGCAGCGAGGGACTTCGTGGTCTGTCCTGCCACATAAAGCCGCAGGTGGTAGTGGCCGGGATCCGGATCACCGTCCGGATCCTGTTCCGGAAACAGCGGGCCCTGCGGGCTCATTCCGCAGCACCCCGGCGGGTCGCCAGGACCTTACGGTCGCTCGCCAGCGCTGCCTCGTGGGTGTCCTCCTGGGCGAAAAAAAGCATTGCCTCCTCGTTCTCGATTTCTAGGGCGGCCCGCAGTTCGCTGATCTGTCGCTCGAGCGTGTCACGGCGGCGAGCCAGTTCGCGTTGGCGCCGCTCGACCTCCTGGCGACGCCGCGCGGCGGCCTCCTGCTCGCGGGCAGCCTGGGTGAGGCGGGCGGTGCCGGTCAGCACGCCTTCCGGGCCGATATAGGGCTCGATCAGCTCGATTCCGGTGTCGCTGATCCGGTACTCGCGAACCTGATTGGAGTGGCTCAGGCCGCGCGCCTTGATGAGGTAAAGGGTCCGATTGCGCTCGCCGTTCGCTTCGAGGTCATTGAGCTTGATCCAGGCATCCATCAGCGAGGACAGGCCCTGGTCAGTGCCGTCACCCATGGCGCCATCGGGCCGCAGGCTGGTGAAGAGGGCCGTGATGCCCCGGCCCTTCAGCAGATCCATCATGCGCAGCAGTGTCGCGTGGACCTCGGCATCCGGGCCGCGGAAGGCCGAGATCGGGTCCACGACCACGACGTCGGGCTGGAAGCGCTCGAGGTCGCGGTGCATGCGCGCCAGGTGCATCTCCAGGCCGTAGAGGCTGGGACGAGCCGCCTCGAAACGCAGCAGGCCCTGGTCGACCCACTTCGTCAGGTCGAGCCCGACGGACCGGGCGTTGCGGCAGATCTCCTGGGCACTTTCCTCGAAGACGAAGGACAGGCAGCGCTCGCCGCGGCGACAGGCAGCGTCTGCAAATTGGCTGGCGAAGGTCGTCTTGCCCGTTCCCGCCACCCCGGACAGCAGGATGCTGGACCCCTGGAAGAAGCCGCCGCCGCGCAGCATGGTATCCAGCCCCGGGACGCCGCTGGAGACGACCTCGCTGGAAGCCGGACGGTCGAGCCCGGACGAGGTGACCGGCAGCACGCTGATGCCGTCATCGTCGATTAGGAAGGGGTACTCGTTGGTGCCGTGCGCCGAGCCACGGTACTTCACCACGCGCAGCCTGCGCGTGGTGATCTGGTCCTCGACCCTGTTGTCGAGCAGCACCACGCAGTCGGAGACGTACTCCTCCAGGCCCTGACGGGTGAGCTGGCCCTCGCCGCGCTCGCCGGTGATCACGGCCGTCAGCCCGCGATCCCTGATCCAACTGAACAGACGGCGGAGTTCGGCGCGGAGGATGGCAGGATCGGTGAAGCCGGAAAAAAGGGTCTCAATGGTGTCGAGCACCACTCGCTTTGCACCGATTGAATCCACGGCGAAGCCGAGGCGCACGAAGAGGCCCTCGAGGTCGTATTCCCCGCTTTCCTCGATCTCGCCACGCTCCACCCGCACGTGGTCGATCGCCAGCTTGCCCTCGGCTACCAGCCCGTCGAGGTCATAGCCGAGGGAAGCGACGTTGGCGGCGAGGTCCTCCGCGCGCTCCTCGAAGCTCATGAAGACGCCCGGCTCGCCGTAGCGGGTAGCCCCGTTTACCAGGAAGGTCACCGCGAAGAGGGTCTTGCCACAGCCTGCGGAGCCGCAGACCAAGGAAGGCCGCCCGGCCGGGAGGCCGCCGAGGGTGACGTCATCGAAGCCGGAAATGCCGGTGGCAACCTTGGGTAATGAAGCCGGAAGGGTCGCCTCAGGTAGCATCGCTCGATTTGTCCTCGATATGTTTGATAGAACGCGGTCACAGCGCTCTGGACGCAGGAAACAGAGGGTTTGCCCCTCCAGTCCTCACGCCTGTCGGTGGGAGGCCAGGACTTCTTCAGGCAGGAGCCTTTAGCATAATGCCGTCTTGCTCTTTTCATACCCTCCGGTTCCATCGGCGGTGGATTGGTCCTCCCGCCTCGTCCTCTCTGGAATCCAGAGACCGACCAGCCGAGTGGGCCGAACTCCCCCCTTGTGCTTCGGCGCGCAAATTGGGATGCCTCGCCGTATCATTAACTCGCGGTAATTGGAGAGAACGGCTTTGCAGGAAGCACTCCTGGCGCAGGACCTCGCGCCAACTCTGCGCGCGCGTGTTGCCCGGTTGGTGACGTCGACTAGGTTCCAGCAGATCGTGACCGGCCTCATCCTCCTCAATGCCGTCACCCTGGGGCTGGAGACCTCGGCGTCGGTCATGGAGGCCTATGGTCCGCTCCTGGAGGTCACCGACAGCGCCCTGCTCTGGCTGTTCTCGGCAGAGCTGGCCCTTCGGATCTTTGCGTTCCGCGGCCGCTTCTTCCGGGATCCTTGGGGTATCTTCGACCTGCTCGTCATCGGCATCGCCTGGGCACCTTCGGGTGGTGACTTGGCCGTCCTCCGGTCGCTGCGTGTGCTGCGAGTACTCCGGCTGCTCTCCGTCGTCCCATCCTTGCGTCATGTGGTTGAGGCCATGCTGGCCGCCCTTCCCGGGATGGGCAGCATCGTCTTGCTTATGGGCCTGATGTTCTACGTCTCGGGCGTAATGGCGACGAAGCTGTTCGGGGAAAGCCTGCCGGAGAGATTTGGAACCCTCGGCAATTCCGTTTTCACACTGTTCCAGTTGATGACCCTGGAGGGCTGGGTCGAAGACATCGTCAAGCCCGCCATGGAGCACCACCCTGGAGCCCTGCTGTTCTTCATTCCTTTTATTGTTATCTCCACCTTTGTCGTGTTGAACCTCTTCCTCGGCGTGATCGTCGAGAGCATCCAAACGCTCCGAGAAAGCCGGGAGAGTGCCGACGCCGAGGCTGCTCAGGCCGCAACAGATGCTGCGGCATCCGCTGCTCATGCTGACAGCCAGATGCTGATGTCTGAGGTTCGTGAGCTACGAAAGGAGATTGCTGCCCTGAGGGGTGAGAGGAGCTAGGCGGCCACGAAGCTCCTGTATAGCCACACCAGCATATCCGGGCTGGATATCACGTTCTCCCGGACCGCCGCCGCGAACATGCCATCGACGACAAAACCACCGAGGTCACCAGTATGAAGATGCCGTCCCTATCTGGTTTTGGCGATGCAGGTATGGACACTGAGAAAGGGCCTCGCTTCGCCCAGCTGGTCGTAAAGCACTTCGATTGTATTCAGGCCGATAGTGGCGTCTGAGCCTCTGCCAATGCGCAGGGTCTCGCCTGCATGGGGCGCGAGAACCCCGTGCACTGGGTACTCGAGCGGCAGAGTTACACCTTCTCCGAGCGAGCCCAGCGACATAGTCCAGGCAAGCGTGTAACGGGTTCGATTTCGGAGGTACGCGCGGTGTTCGTAAATACCTTGGCTGAGCATAACAGTGTAGACATAGCTTACAATCACCCTGTTGGTGCAGAGGTTCGCGCCGGGATCTGCCTCGGCAGAAATAGGCCAAGCGAACCAGAGAAGCGTCAGCAAAACGCTTCTGGACAACAGCCGTCTGATATCCTTCAGCGTGCGCGGCATCGCTGTCTGCCCTCATGTGTCAAGCTCGATGAGAAGCCATCAGGCCCTGAACGACATCGAGCTGTAGTTGCTTCTTAGCGGGCGAGTCGATCGGCAGGTAGGCGCAAGGAGACGACCAAGCCCTCGGGCTGGGACCAATCGAAAGCCACATGGCCGCCCAGCTGACCTTGCACACTCTGACGGACAAGCGACGTGCCGAAGCCCCGCCGCACTGGCTCACCAAATAGCTCTGGCCCACCCCTCTCCTGCCAGCGGACGACGACCATGCTCTTCGGTGTGATAGCCGACCAGGTCAAGGAAGCCACACCGGTTGGCAAGGAAAGCGCGCCATGTCGTGCTGCGTTGGTGGCAAGTTCATGTACCACCAGCGCCAGGGCCGAGGCACTGGTCGGGCCTATGGTCACCCTTGGTCCATCCATCTCGACTCGTCCCGAGGAGCTTTCGTGATCTCCAGATAGACGAATGCCGTACGGGGCAAGGAGTGTTTGAAGAAGCGCGATCATGGTTGTCGAGTGCAGACCACGGGCTGAGCCGTCACCGGTCGCATCACGCACCAGTTCATGCGCAGCTGAGAGCGCGGCAATGCGGCCATGGAGAACCGAGGCCATGGTTGCTGGATCAGCGGCCGTCTTTGCTGTAAATCGAACGAGGCCATCGAAGACGGCGAACTGGTTCTTCACCCGGTGATCCAGTTCCCGCACCAGTAACTGCAGTGCTTGCTCCGAGCGCTTGCGCTCGGTGATGTCCTCAATGACACCCGTGTACCGAGTTACGCGTCCGCCAGGAGGGACGGCCAGGGGAACACCGCGTACCTCGACCCAGCGATCGTCGTTGTTGTCGTCACCTCGGACGCGGCAGGAGAAGCACAGGTCGACCGAGTTATCGACGGCATGGTTGTAGGCCTCGAGAACGCCGTCGTGGTCCTCCGGCACAACGCTCGCCAGGAAACTTTCGATGGTCCACTCAGCCAATGGGTCGGACAAACCCGCAACTGCGCTGCGACGCGAGCGGGCGCGTTGCTCCGGCGTCAGGTCGATCTCCCACGCCGTTATGCCCGCGGCCTCGGTTGCAAGCCGAAGGCGTGCCTCACTGTTCTGAAGTGCCGTCTCACGCCAGCGGACACCGGCAACAAGGGCAGAGATCGAGGACGAGAGCAGCGTAACCTCACGGAGTCCCTGGCCGATCGGTACCTCGGTTGCCCTTGGATCTGTTTGAAGACGCTCTGCGGCTCGACAGAGGTCGGCCAGGGGACGTGTGATTAGCCCTGCGAGGTACCACCCGAGTCCTGCAGCCAGAGCAGCGGCGACGAACCCCCAGAACAATACCTGTTGAGCGAGTTGACGCGCGGGAGCAAAGGCTGCCTCAGCGTCCTGACGAACGAGTACCGTCCATCCAAGTCCGTGAAACGTCCTATGGCCTTGTGTTGCTGCATAGCCCACGAGGTGCGTGTGGTCCTCCGCCCCATTCTCGGGTCTGGAGCGCTCGACGACACTGCCTGCCCGTCGAGCAGCGAGATCTGCGAGGGCCGATGGGGCAAGATCCGTGATTGTTGCTCCGCGTTGGCTCCGGGGACCCAGGAGAACCTGCCCCTGCCGCGACAGGATGAACGCCTCGGCGCCAGGATGGCGGGCCAAGATGGGAGCCATCACATGGCGTTCGATCCCTTCAGCCCACTCCCAATAAAGGTGCGCACCAACAACCCCAACGAGCGCATTATCAGCGGCCCGAACTGGGGCGGCTAGGTCCACAAAGCGTGGTGGGTTGTCTGGCCCACGGCCAAGAAGAGGCGCCATCAGAATGGCGTCGTGCACGTCGGAGACGAAAGGACCCTGCTTGCCCCTCTGAAAGTACTCTCGTCCCGACACATCGGCACCGCGCAGAATGCCAGAGCTCGTCTCCACAACTCGCCCGTCAGCCCCGATGTAGCCAAGGATCGCGTAGTCCGGATAAGTCTCCTGCAAGCGCTCCAATATTCGCCGACGGCCATCGATCGTTACGTTGGTGTCGATCATCGTGTCCAGAGACGCCGCGACCTGGACATCGCGCAGGCGTTCGAACAGGCCGCGGTCTAGAAGGGCAGCCACGTGCTCGGCAGCGGATGTGAACTCTGCTCCGATGTCCGCCCTGATGCGCTTGTCAGCGACATGCCCAATGGCGGCCGAGGAAATGACCGCAGTAAGGAGGGCAAGGGCACCGAAGGCGGTGGAGAGAACAACCTTCAGGCTGGGGGTGAACACCCGAGGTGCGGCCACCGGAAGACTAGTGGCCTGCTCTCCTGCCTGGATCGCCGCATTGGTCGCATCTGCAGAGGGCAACAACGACCGTCCTGTGGCAGCCTCCTCCTGGTGCTGGGCTCCAAGCCCTCGAACTCCATCCATGCGGAAGGACTAGCTCCGGTTGTGCTGACCTCGGAAACCGCTACGCATGCGTGTTGATTAACCTATGTGCAGGTGGGTGGTTTGCCTAGGGCAGTGTCGGCGGGATGGCTGGGAATTCTGAGCCGCAGTGGCAGCTACGCACCGCGTGTGGTCCCTATAGGGCCTGGCCTTCCTTTGTTTGCAGGACAGATCTTCCATGGCGGAGTTTAGCTGGAAGCGGCATGCCACGTTCGGGTGGAGCATTCGGAGAAGCAGCCGCGGGTAGGACGGACCCGATTGGTCGCCCGCCCGCCTCGCCCTGGCGCCCTGCGCTTGCCCGCCTTAAGGGCAGGCAC
This sequence comes from Muricoccus vinaceus, assembly GCF_042433125.1. Taxonomy (NCBI): domain Bacteria; kingdom Pseudomonadati; phylum Pseudomonadota; class Alphaproteobacteria; order Acetobacterales; family Roseomonadaceae; genus Muricoccus; species Muricoccus vinaceus. The sequence continues at coordinate 11,793 of NZ_JBHLVZ010000038.1, forward strand.
GATGTCCCGCCGCGTCCTCGCTCTCCTCCTCCTCGC
>NZ_JBHLVZ010000039.1:0-24081 GCF_042433125.1 Muricoccus vinaceus
AGCGAATCACATCCGCAGCACGGGCGGGATCACATCCGAGTCAGCGACCAAGGCGCTTGGTATGACGACTGAAATCCACGCTGCAGCCGTGTTGCATGACGGCGGCCGTGTCAGACAGCCCGGACGAATTGTCATTCCTGCCGTTTGGGACATCATTTCAGCGTCTGTCCTGCGGGCGGTCTGGCCACATAGGACCGGCGCTGTTGAACTTCAGCACCCAGTCCCAGACGATCTGCAGCGTCACGCCACCGATCCTGGCCGCCTCGGTCCGGGTCGCACCATCGTAAACCGCAGCTAGCCAAAGCAGTCGCCGGGCCTGAGCCGCATCCTTCGTCCGACGCGCTGCCACGCTTAGGCGAACCACGTCGAAGTCACCCCGAAGCGGAATGGTCATGGCGAGCCTCCACCGTTCGCCATCTTGGATCACAATCCAGTCCTGTGAGGGAATCCCCTACGAGAGTCAGGGCTTCAGAGACCTGGTGTTAGAGGTGTCCACCAGATTGAACCTCGCCGCTCAGGGTTGCTGGCCAGGTCCCGTCCTGTACTAGCGTCTCGAGCACCTGGCGCAGGAGATCTCCGACGGCCCGGACCGCCTGTGTCCCTGGCCTGTCCGACGGGCGGCAGAGATAGATGGAACGGGTGATGGCGGGATCCTCGATGCGCCATGCGCCGATTCGGCCAGCCTCCCACGCTTCCTGGATCGACGTGAAGGAGAGAATTGACCAGCCAAGCCCTGCACTGGCAGCGGCGGGCAGCTGAGCCAGGGCGTCCACCTCGGCCACGACGTGGAGCTTCATCCCGCTCCGACGCGCACGCTGGTCGATCAGCTCTCTCAGCCCGTGCGGCACGCCGGGCAGGATCATCGGCAGGTGCATCATCACCTTGAAGGTGACGTGACCGATCTCCCCGTTTCCCGGGACCAGCGGCGCCACCGGCGAGTCCACTGGCCCTATGAGGAAGAGCTGCTCTTCCAGCAGGTGATCCAGGACAAGGCCGCTCCCGACATCGGCACGGAACACCATTCCCAGGTCGAGCCTGCCCTCACGGATCCAGTCCGGAATGTAGCCGGTCATGCTCTCGATGATGCGGAGCTTCACCTGCGGCAGTTCCGCCAGCACGCGGCTCAGCAGAGGGACCGTCAGCATGGCCGCCACGGACTGCGGGAGGCCGATCGTGACCTCTCCCGTGGGTTCCGCCGCCTCGCCGCGAAGATCGTCCCGGGCCGCCGCCGCTCGCGCAAGGAGATCGCGGGCGTGAGCGAGGAGCTTCAGCCCTGCGGGCGTCGGTGCCACGCCGCGTGGAAGGCGCTGGACCAGCTGGCAGCCGAGTTCCTCCTCCAGCTTCCGCAGTTGCAGGCTCAGTGCGGGCTGGGCGATCCGCAACCGCTCAGCTGCCGCGGAGAAGGAACCTTCCTCCACCACTGCGAGGAAGACCCGCAGGACCCGGAGATCCATGATCACCTATAACGGAGACATCTATCACCTAGATAAACCATGTCTTTGTGTTCTGGGAGGCTTTGCCGGAGGTTCCCCGACGCTCCCGCTCGGGAGCACAGCGCCACGGCAATGACCGGACGGCGCTCGCAGAGGAACCGACCAATGATTACCCGCCGTCTGACGCTCGCCCTCGGCCCAGCGCTCCTTGCTGCTCCGGCAGTCCATGCTCAGCCTGCTTGGCCGTCCAAGCCCGTGCGGGTCATCGTACCCTTCGCACCGGGTGGCCCGACCGACCTGATTGGACGTCTGGTCGCCGAGCGCCTGGGGCAGGAGATCGGCGGTACCGCAATCGTCGAAAACCGGCCGGGCGCGAACGGTAATATCGGCTCGGCCGTGGCGGCAGGCGAGGCTGACGGCCACACCGTACTCTTCAGCACCGGCACGATGTACACCCTGAACCCGACGCTCTACGGCACGTCGCAGGTTGACCTCTCTCGCGACTGCGTCGGCTTGGCCACTGTCGCCGCCCTGCCGAACGTGTTGGTGGTCAACTCCAAGAAGATCGACGTCACCTCGGTACAGCAGCTCATCGAACGGGGCCGTAAGAACCCGGGTGCGCTGACCTACGCGACCTTCGGCATTGGCAGCTCGCCCCATGTTACCGCCACCCTGCTGCAGAAGCTCGGCGGCTTCGAAGCGGTCAACGTGCCATACAACGGCAGCGCCCCGGCGCTGAACGCCGTGCTGGCAGGAGACGTGGACTTCCTCTTCGACAACGTTACCACCTCAACCCCGCAGATCCAGGCCGGATCCGTTCGCGCGCTCGGCGTCACCTCCGCATTCCGGACGAGCGGACTGCCCGACGTTCCAACGCTGCAGGAAGCGGGACTGGCCGACTTCGAGTTCTCCGGTTGGTTCGCAGCCTTCGCGTCCAGAAAAACCCCCACCGAGATCCTGCCGAGGCTGCGTGCTGCCGTGGCAGCTGCCGCCCGCGCGCCCGAGTATGCCGCGAGGCTGCGCGCGAGGGGAGCAGAGCCGTTCGTGACCGCCGATGCAGACCTTGAGGGCTTCCTGGCCCGGGAGAAGGATCGCTGGGTCAAGCTCGCTGAGGAAGCCGGAATACGGCGCGAGTAGCGCCGCCCTGCGAGCTGGTTACCACGTCCGCACCACCAGGCGGTCCAGGCCGCATGCGCCAACACTCTCCATCAGGGATGACACGGCTTTGCTCACCAGACGCTCCATCGTGGCGACCGGGACCGGGATCGGCCTGGGCGCAGCCTTCTCCCCGGCGCGGGCACAGTCCGGCGCGGTACGGATGATCGTTCCCTACGCAGCGGGCGGGCCGACCGACATTCAGGCGAGGATCCTCGCCGAGACAATGGCGGAACCGCTGCGCCAGCGCGTCGTGGTGGAGAACAGGACCGGCGCCGGGGTGGTGGTCGGGACCGAGGCAGTGGCGAAGTCTGCGCCCGATGGCCAGACCATCCTGCTGACCACCGTCGCCCACGCGATCAACCCCACTCTCTTTCCCAACCTTCCGTTCGATACCGAGAAGGACTTCGCTCCCGTTGCCCTGATCGCGAAGGTTCCCTTGGTCCTGCTCGTGCGAAAGGACCTTCCGGTCCGTGACGTCAGCGAGTTCGTCGAGTGGGTGCGGTCCCGCAAGGGGCAGGCCACCTACGGATCCGCCGGTGTCGGCAGTGCGCCGCATCTCGGGGCAGCGTTGCTTCTCATGATGGCGAAGCTGGACGCCGTGCACATCCCCTACCGAGGTTCAGGCCCCGCGATGAGCGATCTGGCGGCGGGTCGCCTCGACTTCTACGTCGACGCAGCGACCAGCGCCCTGGCGCAGGCCAAGGCCGGGACTGGACGTGCCCTGGGCTGGTCTATGCTGACGCGGAGCCCGGCCGCCCCGGACCTGCCGACCTTCGACGAGAGCGGCGTCCGCGGCTACGAGGCATACACCTGGTCTGGCGTCTTCGTCCCGGCGGCGACACCGCGGCAGATCGTCCTTCGGATCAACACGGCTGCCCGCGAGGCCATGGCGTCACCGGCTCTCCAGGCGCGCTTCGCTGAACTGGGTGCCGAGCTGGCGGAGCCTGGCCCGCCGGAAGACCTAGCGCGTTTCGCGTCGGCCGAGATCGAGAAGTGGCGCAATGTCGTTCGTCAGACCGGGATGAGCGTGCAGTGACCGGATCAGAGACGCCATTCGACCACCGCTCCCACCGCATGATGCCGGAGCAGCGCTGGTTCGAGGACTTCCGCATTGGCGAGCGCTTCCCCCTCCCCAGTCGGACGATGACGGACGCCATCTTCCTCGCTTTCCAAGCGGCCAGTGGCGACAATCACCCGGTGCACTACAACCGGGAGTACTGCCGGGCGCATGGCATGCCGGACATGCTCGCCCATGGGTACCAAGTGGCCATTCAGACGGCTGCCGGGGCGGGCATCTTCCCCCACTTGGTCGAGGAGTCTCTGAAGGCCTTCCTCGAGCAGTCCAGCCGCTTCCTGCACCCTGTCTTCGCCGGGGACACGCTGTACCCCGCCTTGGAAGTCGACGAACTGTCGCCGAACCGCACGACCGGCGTCGTCGGCCTGCGCAGCACCGTCCACAACGGCGGTGGCGTGATGGTCTTGGAAGGGCGCCACCGCTATCTCCTGCGGCGCCGCCCGGTGACCCCGTGAGCGGCTTCGCGCCACTCCGCCTTGCAGCGCAATCCCCATGCCCCATCCCTCCCGGAGCGCCGTCATGAAGCCCCTGCGAGACGTCAGGATCCTCGACCTCAGCAAGGTGTTCGCGGGACCGCTCTGCGGGCAGTACTTGGGCGACCTCGGCGCCGATGTCATTAAGGTGGAACCCGTGAAGGGCGGCGACGACACCCGCGCCTGGGCGCCGCAGAAGGAAGGCCAATCCGCCACCTTCATGGCGTTGAACCGGAATAAACGCAGCCTCGCGTTGGATCTGAAATCCGAAGCAGGCCGGGCGATCGTCCACAGGTTGGCCGCCGAGGTAGACGTGGTCATCCAAGGCTTTGGCGGCGGCACCGCCCGCAAGCTCGGCGTGGAAAGCGACACCTTGCGCGCTCTGAACCCCCGGCTGATCTACTGCGAAATCTCCGGCTTCGGACGCAGTGGCCCACTGGGCGAGCAGCCCGGCTACGACGTGATGCTGCAGGCCTTTAGCGGCATGATCAGCACCATGGGCCAGCCCGGCGGTTCATTCGCACGGGCCAGCTTTTCGCCGGTGGATCTGGGGACTGGCATGTTCGCCCTCAGCGGCATCCTCGCCGCCCTGCTGGAGCGCGAACGGACGGGCCACGGTGCCTATGTGGAGCTCTCGCTCCTCGACACCGCCATGGGGCTGATGACTTACCTGGCGCAGAACTACTGGCTGACGGGCAAGCCGCCCCAGCGCATGGGGACCGCACACCCTTCACTCGCTCCTTATCAGGCCTTTGACGCCGTGGACGGCAGCTTAATGATCGGGGCTGGGAATGATGCACAGTGGCGTCGCCTCACCGCCCTGCTTGGCCTGGAAGGCTTGGCCGAGGACCCTCGCTTCGCCACGAACAACGCCCGGGTGGCAAACTTTGCCGAGACAGTCCGTCTGGTGCAGGATCGCATCGCCGAGCAGCCTTTGGCCCACTGGCTGGAGGCCCTGAGTGCCGCGGGCGTGCCCTGCGCCGCCATCCAAACCCTCGACCAGGCCCTCGCCCATCCCCAGCTTGCCAGCCGCGGGCTGGTGCTTGAGACCGACCATCCCGTGCTCGGGCCCATGCCACAGGTGGGCTTCCCCGTGGCCTTCGACGGCGCCCCGCGCGAGGGGCAACGGCCCCCGCCGCTCCACGGCCAGCATACCGCAGAGATCCTGCTGGGCCTTGGATACGACGCACCGGCCATTGCCGCCCTAGCGGCCCAAGGCGCCATTCACATGCCCCAGGAGGAGGTGTCCACATGACTGAGGAGGTCACCTACAAGGCGGCGGACGGCATCGCCGAGATCACCCTCGCACGCGGTCCGGTCAACGCGCTGAGCGTGGACTTTTTGGAAGCCATCCTGGACGGCTTCCGCCGTGCTGCCGCCGACGACGCCGTGCGCGCCGTGATTTTGCGTAGCACCCTGCCACATCGCTTCTCTGCCGGGCTGGATCTCGACATCCTGGTTGGCAAGAGCAGCCTGGAGGTACGCCGTTTCCTGGAGCGCCTCTATGTCGGCCTAGCCGACGTGCAGTACGGGATGGGCAAGCCAACCATCGCGGCGGTAAACGGCGCCGCTCGCGGCGGCGGAATGACGCTTGCCATCTCCTGCGACGTGATCATCGCCGCCGAGGGAGCCAGCTTCGGCTACCCGGAGATCGAGCTGGGCCTGATTCCCGCCATCCACTTTGCCCACCTGCCACGCATCGTTGGCCGCCACCGCGCCTTCGACCTGTTGTTCACGGGGCGGCGCTTCGAGGCGGCCGAGGCTGCGGCCATTGGGTTGGTCAGCCGGGTCGTGCCCGACGACATGCTGGATGAAGCGGCTCGGACCCTGGCTGCCAACTTCGCTAGCAAGCCGCCGGTCGCAATGCGCCTGGGCCGGGCCGCCTTCATGCGCGCCAACGACCTCGACTATCGCCGCAGCGTCGCCAACGCGGTGGAGGACTTCTGCAATCTCGCCACCACCGTGGAGGCTCAGGAGGGGCTGACCGCATTCCTCCAGAAGAGGGAGCCTTCCTGGCGGCGCTGACGGCACCCGGTCTCGGCCTCGCCACGTAGTTGCCTCAAGATATTCCTCCTCCGGATCGGGCGGCGGGGAGCTGGCGGCGCACGCGCTACTGAACCTCGTTACTGCCAAGATCGCTCTTCAGGAACTAGAGCACTTCACGCTTGCACAGACCCGCTTCGGCGACAGTTAGGCCGCTGCTAGGTGGCTAGTGACCAATAGTGGGCGGTAGCGTTATAAAGACCTGAGGTTCTGGAGGCGGGCGATGAGCGGGGATCCTGTCGGCTCCTTCGACAATTGGCTACGCGAGGGCCTTCAGAAGATGTTCGATGACCTGCATTCCAGGCCCTCCTCCGATCCGCCACCAGAGCCTGCGCCCGTCCCTGATAATCCCAAAGGAAAAGGCCCGCTCAATGGAGCAGGCGGTGTAGCAGTGTTGCCGGACGTGGCCAGAGAGGATGGAGACGCGAGCAATGAACGAATTTCCAAGCGACCCCACTAGTGTTTGGCTACGCGAGCAAATCGAAAATTTGAATGATATAGCGCTCGGCAGACGTCCTCATTACCTGCCACTGGAGCCCGTGCCGATTCCTGGTGTTCCGAGAGGAAAAGGTCCGCTCGATGGAGCGGAAGACGTTGCGGCGGTGCCGAGAGGAAGAGGTCCGCTGAGTGGAGCTGGGGGCGTAGCCGTAATGCCCGATACGGCTGAGGAAGATGGAGAATCGAGTTAGGCGGGCTGGAACTGTCTCGCCGATCCTAGATGTGCGTCCGTGTAAAGTGAAAAAGCTTTAAGCCGCCGGGATGGTCCCTGAATCGCGAGCGGGCGCAAACTGCGGTGGACCGTTGCTATTCCAGTACTGACTACGCCAGGGGACGCTGGGCCGCCGCTAAGAAGCGCACCCCTGTGTTCACCGGCTGCTGAGGTGAAACGCCGCACCCTCCCAAACCGAGAGGGCAGTAATCCAAGCGCCTCGTCATCCATGCCGTGCCCAAGGTAAGTGAGGCTGTACCTCAAGCGTGCTGGCGGCGCAGTTCAGTGGCGCCGCCGGGTGCAGCCTCGTCGGAGGCAGCCGCGGCCTCACCCATGATCGCGCGGATCTCGCGTAGCAGGGCAGCCCCCTTGACGGTGCGCTGAACGAGGATCGAGCGACGGTCCTTGGGATCGACTTGGCGGTGTGTGAAGTCGTGCACGCCCAGACGGTCCAACGCGCGGGTGATGGCAGGCTTGGACACGTTCAGCTCCTTGGCCAACCCACGCACCGTGTGCGGACCCTCGCCAAGGTAAACCGTCAAGAATACGCCGAACTGCCGAGCCGAAAGGTCAGGTCCATCGCGCCTGACGAGTGCCACAACAGTCGACATGAGAATCTCGACGAACGGTTCGGGGGTGCCTTGCACAGCCATGGGATCTGCCTTTTGCGGATATCCTGCGGTGTCGAGTGACTGCTACCGGAGGTGGAGTTCAGAACGGATCCCGCAACATAAGACAAAAGAAACGAATAACAATAGCTCACATTTCTCTGCAATATTCGTCTCATTATGCGCAAAATGGACGTGTATCTGATGCCGCTGAGGCGTGACGCTATGAGCCTACAAGGGGCTCGCGCGGCACTCCAGTGAGATCCCCACCATGTCAGCGGTACTCCACCTCATTGCTCTCCCTGGCGACGATGTACAGGGCATCACACGCGCCGAACGAGGGCAGGCTGCTTCCTGGGCTGCGCGGCAGTCCGTGGCTTGCGGTGGGTCATGGTGGGTAGAGACGCATTTGGGTGAGGAGGGCGATGTGTGGCTGGGGGTGGTCACCCCATCAAGCCTCGGTCGTATGCCTCAAGACCGCACACTGACTTGGCTTCAATCACGCCGGGCTGAGGGTATTGTGTTGTTCAGCATGCCCTCAGGTAAGACCGCCAGAGTCGTGAGAACGATAGCTGAGGCGCTAACGACGATTGCGCGGGCGGAAAAGTGGTGTGGTTCCAGCCCGACCATCATTCAGTCTAACCCCTAGGCTGCCGGTCCTTTTGGCGCCCGGAAAAGTACATGGAACCCCTTCCACATGCTGGCGTATTAAGCAGGCGCAACGACGTCCACTTCATCTTATGTTTGGCGACATGCCCGACCCACAACGGCGGGTGAGCTTTTACTGATTGTCTCTAATCGAGGGCTGAAGGCGCAAGATAGCCGAGTTCTGGCGTACCTTCATCATGCTCCGAGAGACCATTCTCCTCCTGTGCATGCCACAGGGCCGCATAGCGCCCACCAGCAGCAAGCAACAATTCATGACGACCCCGCTCGGCAATACGGCCATCTTCCATCACCGCGATCTCATCAGCGTTGCGCACGGTCGACAGCCTGTGCGCGATAACGAGGGTGGTCACGCCTCTGGCGGCGTCATCCAAACTGGACTGGATGGCTCGCTCAGTACGGGTGTCCAGCGAGGACGTGGCCTCATCCAGGAGTAGTAGTCGTGGGCGCTTCAGGACAGCACGCGCGATGGCCACCCGCTGTTTCTCCCCACCGGACAAACGAAGGCCACGCTCGCCGACTACGGTGTCCCATCCCTCGGGTAGTGCGTCCACCACAGTTTCCAGCCCGGCAACGCGCGCTGCCTCAAGCATCTCCGCCTCAGATGCCTCAGGCAGAGCGAAGATGAGGTTGGCGCGGAGTGTATCGTGGAGCAGGACAGTGTCTTGGGGCACCACCGCTACTGCCGAGCGAAGTGCGGTGAGGGAAAGATCAGAAATGGGCACTCCGTCGAGCCGTAGAGCACCGCCGTCTGGCCGGTACAGGCCGCATATCAACCGAGCCAAAGTAGACTTGCCCGACCCTGATCGTCCCACCACTGCCAGTGTCTGCCCTGCTGGGATTTCCAGGTTGATGCCGTGCAGCACTGGGCGCTGGGGATCGTAGCCAAACCTCAAATCTTGAATTGCGAGTGCCAACGGCCCCCTGCCAGGGAGGGTCTGCGTGCCGGGTGACAGCGTCGCTTCTCCAGGTTCAGCCATCAGTGCTCGCAGTCGCGCCGTTAAATCGAGGCCCTGGACCACCTCCCGTGCCATCTGACCCAGGCGCTCCACTGGTCCAACAACCTGAAGCACGTACGCGTTTACCAGCACGAAGCCACCTGCCGACATACGGCCTGCTGCGACTTCGCGGGCTGCCAGTAGGAGCGTGGTACCGAGGGCAAGGGTGAAGATTGCCGAGAGCAGAAGACCGTTGGTTGCTACGATCCGGTTGTAGAGATCCCAGGCGGCTCCGCCGCGTGCAAAAGCTCTCCCGATACTCTCCTCAACGAGGGCCTCTCGGGTGAACAGCTTGACGGTCTCCTGATTAGCCAAGCCATCGGAGGCCACACCTTGAGCCTCGGCGTCGGCCTTGGCGGCTGTTCGATAGGAAGCGCGCTGCCCGAGGATACCTCTGTGAAAAACAACGCCGTAGATTAGCACGAATGTCAGCAGCACGCTGAGCATGGATGCTGGGACGTCCGCGGTGAGGAGTACGGCACACACTGTGCCTATTTCAACAACGAAAGGTAGCGCGGTGAAGACAGCCGCATCCAACATGCGTCGCCAACCGCGCACTCCGTCAGTCACGGTGCGGGCAAGTTCCCCAGCACGGCGGTCAAGGTGCACAGCATGTGGCAAAGCGAGGGTGTGAGCATAGGCCTGCCGGTAGAGATCTCGCTCGAATGCCCGTGCCACGGCGCCGTAGGCAAGAGACACCCCCTGCCGCAACGCACGCGATAGCCCCGCCATAGCAGCGTAGGTAACTACTGCTAGAACAGCGATGGACAGACTGCCTGCAGTTAAATGGTCGACTGCGGTGGTCAACGCCAGCGGCGCTAAACCCTGAATTCCGGCGCCCAGTGCAACGAGACCGGAGACAAGAAGCAGACGTTGACGTCGCGCCCTGGATAGGGGTTGCCACAACCCTTTGCGGAACTCACCAAGTATTCTGTGTAGGCTGTGGAGCCTCTGGCGGTAAGTCGCCGACATGAAATGCATGGCAAGGAACATAGGCTGCCTCTGCGCATCTTCGAGGCCATGCGGCATTAACGATCTCGTAGTTCCACACCAGGGGTGATCGAGAATAACGCCTGAAAATTAAAGTTGGACTTACCTCGCGAAAGTTCATTATCTGTTCTGGTCATGCACAACGCCTCAACCTCGCCAGCCGCAGTGATCTCCACCTGTTCTGTGGCACCGGGTGCAGCTGGTTGCGTCCGGACTTGGGGCACTGAATTCCGAATAGGCGGGGCCGCAGCAGGTTAACGCTGCCTATCCGCTCTGCGGATCGTCCCCAACCTACCTTCGGAACTTGCACATGATCCTGGTTCATCTTGGGCTCGATCGCGCGCACCCAATCCTTCTCGCTGAGGCCGACCGCCTTGAACACTTAGCACGAGACCTTCGCGCCATCGCCGGGGGGATCGGCCCTACTCCAGAAGACCTCGATGTGGCGCCGGTCGTCGACTACTGGCAATGGAGTGCACGGAGCATGAAGACGGTCATCGGAATTTTGCAGGGGCACCCTCGTCTCGCGGATGGACCTGTTCATACAACTGAGGTGTGGGCCGTCGACCTTGAGCGCCGCTGGGCTCGGACGCTGTCCCGCTTCTACGTCCTCGGTGATCAGCACCGGGAAGATAATCATGCCGATTGATCGCAGGCAGCTTCACGACTTCAAGCAGGACAACGGCGATCCGCTCGCCGCCGAGGTCACCCCTGACTTGCCCGGAGATCAAGGTAACGACAAAGGCACTGAGCCGGACAAGAGGCAGGCTCAGTCCAAGGTTCTGGCAAGCCTGGCCAGGAAGCGCCGAGGTAATGGGCAGCGACGGGTGAGCAGGCTCCCAGTCCCATGGGACGACAACGTATCGCCGGACATGGATCCTTTCCGTCGCGCTGCTAGCCTCACCCCCTCCACAGTCGTCGGGCTGCTGCTCGTACGAGCCGCCTTAACGGCAACGCCAGGGTTCCTGGCTCGTGCAATGGAACCTGGCTCCGTGTCCGTCATCCAAACGCCAAACAAGGAGTTGAGCTATAGTATCGTTGAGGCCTGGAGCTTGATCGTCGACGCCGTCATGGCGCCAGAGACCTCCCTCCAGGGTGACGCACTCACCAAGGCATCTCAACGTCGTCTCGCGCGCGCCCGATTCCAGGCCGAGGGTGACTACTACAACACCTCGGAAGTCAAACAGGTTGTGGCGCTGGAGAGGGCAGTCCGAGCGACCGATCGATCGCAAGTCCCTCGGGACGGTATCAGTATGCATAAGGTTGTTCACGCCCTCTCTCACGAGCCTGACGCCCTCCTGCCGCAGGATGTCATCCTCGCGGAAGACCAACGGCTCGTCCTCGAGCTGCCGAATGCCAAGGTCATCGGATTGGTCGCAAGTGCCCTCTCCTCAGATGATGGTTGGCCGTCGGCGCGGCTGCCGCAGATGCCCCCACGTACTGCCGCGGCGGTCAGTACCCTGACGTCCACCCTGATCGACCTGGCAAGGCGACCAGGTCAGACGCCGGAGGCCTATCTAGAACGCCTTGGTGAGCTGTTGGCAAAACGTGATGCCATCGCTGCAAGACGAGAGGAGCCCACTGGCATCACCCTGGACGATCTACCAGGTCTTGGCGCCGCTGGGGTGTGGGGACGACAGACAGCTGCAGATCTCCGGGCTTTCGGGCAAGGTGAGCTTCCATGGTCGGAGCTCGATCGCGGCGTCGTTCTGGAAGGACCGCCCGGGACGGGTAAGAGTTCATTCGCTCGTGCATTGGCTAACTCAGCACGTGCCGAGTTTGTCTCTGCGTCACTGGCACAGTGGCAGGGCGACAAGGATGGGCATCTCGGCTCGCTTTGCGCAGCAATGCGGAAGTCTTTTGAGGAGGCGCGCCGCAAGGCTCCGTGCGTTTTGCTCATCGATGAAGTCGATTCATTCCCTACACGTGCTTCAGTCCAGCACGCATACCGCGACTATGTCGTGCAGGTCGTCAACGCTCTCCTCGAACAACTCGATGGTGCGATCGACCGAACCGGCGTTCTAGTTGTCGCGACTTGTAACGATGCCTCTCGGTTGGATCCGGCTCTGATCCGCTCCGGACGCCTCGAACAATTCATCAGGCTAGAGAAGCCGAACGAAGAAGGGTTGGTAGAAATCGCACGGGTTCACCTCGCCGGAGCTTTGCGAGACGCAGACCTCAGTCCTGTGACAAGGGCTGCCTATCGCCGTGGTGCTGTCGGTGCCGATATCGAACGCTGGTGCCGTGGCGCACGTAGGCTGGCACGCACAGCTGGACGCCCCATGTTGCTGGAGGACCTCATCGCGGAGGTTGGTGAGGCGCCTCCTACCCACGGCACTGATGCCGTTTGGCGTATGGCGATTCACGAGGCCGGGCATGTGCTGGCCTGCTCGGTAATGAATGCGTCGTCCATCCTGGAGGTGGTGGTTGACCCCCTGGTTGGGGGCAGGTCGGCCACCACACTTGATGCATTCGACCTGTACCGCGAAAACCCCAATCCTACACGAGGTCAAGTCCAAGCTCAGTTGAGGGCTGCACTCGCAGGCCGGGCAGCTGAAGAGGTCATCTTGGGTGAGCCTTCTGGCGGCGCGGGTGGGTCGCCTGCATCGGACTTGGCTAAGGCGACCCGCATCGCGGTCCTCCAAGTCTGTTCGTCCGGTCTGGACGAACATCCCGAGGGTCTCCTCTATCTCGGGGGTGCTGATGATTACCAGCGCTTGGAGAACCTGCTCTCCAAGCCGGAAGTCCGCCACCGCGTGGCGGTCGTCCTGCGTGATGCCTACGAGGGCGCCATTGCTTTGGTCAGACGACATCGGCCAGGGGTGGAGCACGTGGCTGCGGCGCTGGTTAATCGTGGGTCGTTGTCCGGAGGGGAGGTTCTGGATCTCCTCGGCAACATCGAGCAGAGGGAGGACGCCTAATGCTCGAACAAGCCGACTACGGGGGAACGGAACCACTAGACGAAGGGGAGCGGATTGGCCGGTACGTCACCATCCGGGATGCAGACGGCGTCCTTCATGCTGTTGCTCCCTCCTCCATCGCCGCCGTCTGTGAAACGCCCGATGGAACTCTTCTCCTGCTGCCTGGTGGCCGGATGGTTCAAGTCTGCCAATCCCTTCGCAAGGTGCTCCGGTGGCTGGAGGTGGGTGGATCCTTGGGTCGCGGTGATACCCAATCCTTGAGGTGAAGTAGCCATTGGAGGGAGTCATTCCTCCCCCCCCGCCGCCCCGCACTACCCATCATGCAATCGCAAGATTTGGGGGCTGCCTACTTTGAGGAGGTGAGATGATCCTCTGGGTACGGCAGCGTGCCTTGCCGGTGGTCTGGTTTGAGACTCTGGCTTGGCGCCTGGCGGATTAGAACGCCTCACACAGTGGCGGTCAGGTGGCGTAGGCTGACATCGGACCTTGGCTGATGAGAACGAGCGGAATCAGAGAGATAAAAATACACGAAAAAAATGACTCGACTCGTGAAGATAATTTTCTTCAGCCTACTCCGCGTGGTGGAAATCAGCGGAGGAAGTTGGAGATGGTGCTCACTGGTGGGGTGGTTCGGAGGTCTTCTGACCTTCTTGCCGCGGGGGTTCGCCCGAAGACGATTGCGGACGCTCTCAAGGCGGGCGTGATCGCAAGGACGGCGCACGGCGCATACCATCTGGCGCATGAGGCTCCCGATCCCTGGCTGGCAGGCCTCGCGTCGGCCTGCGCTCGAATGCCACGGGCAGTGGTCTGCCTCACGACCGCCGCCCATTTTGAAGTCCTGGTGGATGAGCCACCAGCCGTTACATGGCTCGCTCTTCCCCTGCAGGTACACGACGCCAAGGCAGGGGATACCCCGCATCGTACGCTACGGTGGTCCTATGAAGGGGCGTTTGACGTCGGGGTTGTCGATGATGAGGTCTGCGGGGTGCCAATCCGGCGGACCGGACCTGCGCGGACGGTCGTCGATCTAGTCCGGTACGCCAGGCACATCGGTGGGGACGACATCGGGATAGAAGCCGGGCGGCGCTTTACTTCGGCTGGTGGCGATCCGGATGAGATCCTGGCCACGGCCAAGGCGCTCCGGACCCCGTCGGCCGCGATGCATACCCTGGAAGTTCTCGTGCGTACTCTCAGAGGGCCTGCGCCATGATCTGGAGCATGCCTAACCTGGGAGTGGAGGATACCCGTCGCCACATGGCGGTGGGCCACATCCTTAGCCAGATCTCCATGTCCTCCCATCGAGATCGCTTTGCTGTTCGGGGTAGCTGGTCCTTCGCGGTATGGCTTGGAGACCTTCCTCGCCGAACGCGTGCGCTGGATATGGTGGATCTCGGAGGCGACGGAGATCCAGTCGCTACCTTCCGCGAGGCAACATCAGGGAGGAATGGGTCAGTCCTGGGTTGGGAAAGAATGACAATCACCCGGCATGGCAGCGGCCAGGGGGACATCGTCAGCCTGCTCACGACCGCACTGGTTCTCAGCAAGGCAACCCCATTTCGGATCATGCTTGCTCTCGATCCTCGGGGCAGTAGTCACGTTGAGCGCATACGATTTAGTCGGGAGAAGCCCGACGGCCCATTACCACTCGTTAGCTGCATGTCACGCGAATGGCTGATCGCGGAGAAGGTAGCCCTGCTCGTCACGTATGGCATCTCCCACAGCCGACCACGAGATCTCTACGATATCTGGGTTCTCACACACCTCTACGCCTTCAGGGCAATCAACCTCGTCGAAGCGTTTCGCACCTGTTTCGCCGGTCGCGAGGCCGAGATCCTGATCACCAGGGATGACGAGGATTGGGCGTCCGGCATCAAGGTCCATGCACTGACCCCGGAGCGCCGGGATGCATGGGCGTCCATGGCGGCCGATAGCTGGATACCAACACCTCTGCCGTCACTAGGGGCTGTGTTAGTCGTCCTAGAGGAATTCTTGTTGCCGCTCCTTCGGTACCTGCGAGGTGAGGCGAAGGTCCCATACCTTTGGAGACCGGGTGTGGGATGGGTCCTCCAGGCACCTCTACGATCCCATACCCCGTCCAGGCGCAGTCAACTTCAGCCCAGTGCGGCGGATTCAAACGCCGATGGCGATCGACGGCTTTGTTGACACCCTTCCTGTCCCAGGATAGCAGACGACCACCATGCGCAACCCTGTCGACGATTTTGTCGCCTTGAACGCCCCGGATACCCGGGGCGAGAGCCTGCGCGCGCTCATCGTCTCCACCATACGCCGCGCCTGACGCTGGGCCGCCTTGTGCGGTCAGCCAGTCAGGCTTGGCGTTGGTGTTGTGAGACGCTCTCCATGTCACTGATCGTCTGATACTTGCCTAGTGCGCGGTCGTCCGCGCGCTCTCGGCCGTACAGCTCGGATCCGTCGGCTCGGATTTCTCCACACCACTCTGTTTCCCTTGCTCAGCACAGGTGGACCGTCTTCTGGCGGTTGGAGGAATCATGCGCCCTGCAGCGCAAACATATCGGTATGCCCTTGAGGACCCCGCGTGGTGGGGCGGCCGTACGCTGGGTCAGATGCGGGGAGGGCGCACCTGATGCGTATCTCCCGGAAGATCCCCCGCGAGATGATGCCGCGCGACGGAAGCGCAGGTCCTACGCGTCGTATCGAGACGCGGCATCCCCTGCGGGTCATCCGTCTTTATCCGAGTGTCCTGATTGGCTGCCTCGTTCCCTGCGAGTCTGCGGGCGAGATGCTCCATTGGATGACGCTGGATGCCGATGCATCGGTGATCGCCGCGCGTGCTCAGCCAGACCAAATCCGCTGGAACGACTGCGGCACAGAGCGTCGTCACGTCCCGGATGCAGAGGTCAGGTTCGACGATGGCAGTGTCGTCCTGCGCGAGGTCAAAGCGTATGGCGATCTATCGCCACGGTCGAAGGCAGAGGTCGACTGGCGCACTGCGGTGCTGCAGTCCGATCTCCCCGTGCGTGGCATCGGCTACGAGTTGGTCGATAGCACCTGCACCTCCTTTCGTCGGAGCGTTGTGGCGGCGAAGGACATCCTAGCGGTTCGACACCGATCTGTCCCACCTGGGCTGCCCGTTCTCGTGCGGGAGGCGGTCCTTCTTCATGGTGCTGTCACCGTCGGGGACCTCCAAGCCATGCTCCCCATGGCTAGCCGCGCTGACCTGCTGACCCTGGCCCTTCATCGGCACCTTGTCATTGACCTGGGTGCCGGACCGATCTCGCAGCAGACATCCATCCGTCTTCCCCACGCTAATGCCAAGGAGCTTTTCCGATGACCCCTTCTCTCAAGCTGCGCAGCGGCGACCACCTCGTTCGTGAGGGCGTCCGCCACAAAGTTCTTTCTCGTTCAAAGGATGGGCAGATTAATCTGCTCCGCGTCTCCGATGAGACGCTTTCCTCCGTTCCGGAGCGCACCCTTCTTCAAGAGTACGGTGTAGGCCTTCTCCAGATTGATCGTCGACAGGAAGTTCTGTCAGAACGCGCATTGCAGATCCTAGAGACGGATACAGGAGATCTTGTCGAGGCGGCACGCGCAAAAGCGGAGTTCCGCCTGCCGTTCGTGAGGGAGATGCTCCGCGACCGGCGCCGTCGGTGGTCAAACAAAGCCTTGCAAGAGCTCATCGACAAGGTGCGTCAACAGGAGAACTTGCCCAAGGCCCCAAGCTCCCGATCCCTACGCCGGTGGGCGGAGCGGGCTATCGCCCTCGGCTTTGAGGAGCTCGGGGATGTTCGCATCCTCGTGCCGCGTAACCACGCTTGTGGTGGAACTCAACCCAAGTTCGCCGCGCAAGTGCTGACGATCATGGACTCGGTCATTCAAGACCTTGTCATGCTTCCCGAGCCGGTGAGCGGAGCCGAGGCCTACCTTGAGTTCAAGGGAAGGCTCAATAGGAAGCAGCAGGAACTCAGCGCAACGCTCCTGAGCGCCGCGCCAACCCTCCTTGAGCCCAGCAAGCGAACCTTCTACCGCAAGCTGAAGGCAATCTCGCAGGAGACGCTGGCGATCGCGAGGGAAGGACGCCTTGAAGCTGACAAGAAGCATTCTCTTGTCGGTCTCGGCCCCCAGGGTGACCACCTTCTCCATGAGGTGGAAGTTGACCATACGCTTGCCGACATCATTGTCGTCTGTCCACACACTGGTGTTCCAATCGGTCGGCCGACGATCACCATTGCGGTGGATCGGTGGAGCCGCATGATTGTCGGTATTCACATTGGTCTTGAAGCCGCGGGATGGCGGGCGGTGATGCTGTGCCTCCGGAACGGCATCCTGCCAAAGGAGCACTTGCTCGAGGTGGATCCGGGAGACCTGCGGGCAAAGGGTCATTGGCCTGCGATGGGGCTTATGAAGACCCTTGTCCTCGACAATGGTCCCGAGTTCCATTGCGCTGCGTTGCGCAATGCTGCGCTCGAGTTTGGCATTACTCTGCAGTTCTGCCCTGCCGGTCAGCCCCGATACAAGGGCAAGACGGAGCGACTGTTCCGACGGATGAACGTCGAGGTGTTCCACACCCTGGCGGGCACGACATTCTCGAACCCGGCCCAGAGAGGGAGCTACGATTCCAAGGCGAATGCCTTTCTCACGGTCGACCAACTCCGGGCAATCGTTCACCGATGGGTGACGGATGTCTACTGCAACACGCCGCACAGCTTTACAAAGCAGGCGCCGAACGAGCGGTGGGAAGAAGGGCTTCGCCTCATCGGAGGTGTGACCCTTCCTTCCTCGGCGGCTGATGTGATGCTTGCGCTCGCTCAGGTGGAGTATCGTCGGCTTACCCGGAAGGGCATTGAGCTGTACGGGCTGCACTACTGCGAGCCGCGCAGTGTCCATCTTCGTGAGCTGCTGAACCATCCCGATGCTCCGAAGGCGGTGAAGGTGCGGATTGACCCCGATAACCTCGGCACCGTTCACGTGGAGGACTATCGAGAGCCGGGGCTCTACGTTCCGGTGGCATGTACAGACCGGGGCTATGCGGAGGGGATGACCATCGCGGAGCACCACATGGTGGCCGCACGGGCCCGCGCCCAGCTCAAGGCTCGTCAGGTCGCTACTATGGGCATGCTCATCGAGGCGAAGGCGAGCCTTCGCGCCGACATCGGTCGCGTGCGGAATGCGGGGAAGCTCACGGCCACGCGGTTGAACACGATCTTCCCAGATGCGACGGGGAAGGTGACGGACGTCGGCGAAGACGGGAAGGCGATCCCTCAAACCGGCTTGCCGGTGTCCGTGGCAGCACGTCGTCCCACAGCGCGCCCGGTGCCGCAGGTTGTTCAAGCCCCACGCCGTGGGGAGTTCGGGGTCTCCTTCTAAGGAGACTCCGAGCACCAATTCGTCCCAACCATTGTTAGTGGAGAAATCCTATGACCTACGTACCTATCGTGCCGCAGTCCCCGTTCCACCGGCTGGGGGAGAATGTCGTCCAGCGAACGAAGACGATGCTGACAGAGTTCCAGAGCACGTATCTTCGGCATCCACAGATCATCGACATCGAGACTGATCTCGAGTCCATCCTGGCGTTCGGTCCGCCCGAGGAGGGCGTCGAGCGCCCGGCCCGGACGTACCTCCTTGTTGGGGAGGCCGGAGCCGGGAAGTCGACCATCCTCAAGCGCTTCCGGAACCGGCACGCGGTCGTGAGCGACGACCTCCATGATCGGATGGAGGTCGTCTATGCTGAGGTCCCGGCATGGCCACCCGGCCAGGCACCATGCGGGCGATCTTGGCTGCTCTGCAGGTCCAAGGTGTCAGCAGCCGTGCGACGGAGGCGGATCTGACCCGTATCCTTGTCCATCACCTGAGGGAGATGGGGGTCCGTCTCCTGATCCTTGATGAAGCGCAGCACCTGACGGACAGCGAAACAGGGCGCTTTGCCTATGTCACCGCGGATTGGTTCAAATCCCTCGCCAACTCTGGCATCGCCCTAGTTATTGCGGGCACGCCCGAAGCCGCCCTTGCCTATTCGCTCAACGAGCAGCTTGAGCGGCGATCCATGGGAAGTCAGAAGCTCAGCAGCTTTGAGTGGGATGGTGGTGACGAAGGGAGCCACTGGATCACCCTCCTGCGGGGCCTGCTGACCAAGGTACCGCTTGACGATGCATCGTACCTGCTCTGCGGCGACGTGCCTCATCGTCTTCACCTCGCGACCGGGGGGTATCTCGGTCGTCTGGTGGACTTCCTCTCTCTCGTCATCATGGAGGCGGGGAAGCGGGGGGCATATGTGGTCGATCGGGAACTCCTCATGGCTGTCGAGGAGCGGAGGCGTAACTTCCAGAACCCGGACTGGCTCAACGTCTTCGCGCTTGTAAGCCTTGAGGGCTACGAGCCGCCGAGCCGGGACACCACCCGTAAGACACGGATCCGGAAGGGTAAGCGCCGTCCCCGGCAGCAGGACATCGAGCATCCTGAAGCCGCGTGAGATGGTGCTGCGTCTAAGGCTCGGGCATCCGGCATCTGGGGAGAGCCTCCTCGGGTTTGCTGCACGCCTTGGTGGCAGGAATGGATGGACGTCGCTCCAGCCATTCCTCAATCATCTCGATCTCAGGTTCACAACGCCCTCCCTGCTACCCTTTGCGCGGCGTGCTTCGGAGTTACTTGCCGAGGCGGGAGGTCTCCCTCAGGCGGCCTTGGTGGGACTGGATTACTCGGTGGACGACCGACACGGAGTACACTTCCGGTCTCATGTCCTCTCCCGCTGGATGATCGTAACCGGGGTTCGCCGCGTCTGCCCTGAATGCCTGATCGACAACCCCATCCACCGTTCTGTTTGGGACATATCGCCGGTTCCAGTGTGCCCAAGGCATTGCAGGCTTCTGGTGTCCACTTGTCCCAGTTGCGGCTGTGACCTGGATTGGACCACGACCTCCCTGGTGAACTGCATCTGCGGTCAGGACCTCCGTCGTGTTCTAGCCAAGTCCGTTGGCGCCAGTGTGGCCGCCGCCCACCAGGCCTGTATCTCCCTGCTCGAGGGAGAAAGGACAACTAGTGAGCTTGGATTTCCGGCTGAACTCCCGACCACCGACCTGCTCCATTCGATGCTTCAGCTCGGGGAGTTCGACATGGAGCTCGTCGGTGCTCCCCAGCCAACACACATGATACGCGAGGCGGGTATCGTGGCTGATCTACTCGGGGCGGGGTACCGGTGCCTTGTTCCGTGGCCGTATGCGTTCCGGGATCTCCTCTGCCGCCTGGCCGAGCGCAGCCTCTGGCGCCCCGGTCGCTTTGGCATGCGCAAGGCGTTCGGACAGGCAACCGTGTGGTTCTCTCGTCTGGAGCAAACGAGCCGGATCGGGAGCCTCGTCGGTGCTGAAGTCGAGAGGTACCTAGGCAATCAGGTTGTTGTGGAGCCGACGAGGATAAGAATTGGACATCTGGCGCAGGACGCACGGGTAATCACGCTCACTGACGCCGCACATCGTCTGGGCTGTACGCGGTCGAAGTTAAAGGAGGTGCTCCTCCGTGCTGAAGTTGCGCTGGATACCTCCGGTCCTGGACGGCCTGCTCTAGTCCGACTGGAAGATGTTCTGGCCGTCCAGGCTAAACAGGTGGATCTCCTTGGAGAGAGGGAGGCCGCACAGGAGCTTGGTATTGGTCGCGTGTCAGTGCAGGCCGCTCTGAGAGCACTTGGGGTCGAACCGGACACCGGCCCGGCTTCCGTTCTTCGTCCGGGCTTGGCTTGGTCGAAGAAGGCCCTGCACCGAGCGATACAGGATCGTCTGCCGACCTCGCCTTCCATTCCATCCATGGCATCCATGCGGTTCGGGGCTGCCCTCGGACGTCTGGTTCGCGCGGGTTACTCTAGGGAAAGGGCATGCGAATACCTGCTCCGAGACGGCGTGAGCCCAGTGGGCAAGGATTGCCAGGGCAGGGGGGTGGGAGGGTTCCTGTTTGCAGAGGAGGATCTCGATCGCCTCTGCCCGACAGGTAGGGGGTACTCGATCACTGAGGCTGGACGTCGCATCGGTGCAAACAGCGAACTCGTCCATCTCCTGGTCAACAGGGGATTGCTGGCGGCTGACGCTACTCCGCAGGGACGGCATGTCCGGGAGACTGCTATCCAGGCCTTTCGGCAAACCTATGTGCTCCCCGGACAACTCAACTTGGAGGTTGGTCGCCATCGGGGATGGGCGGCGTCCCAACTGGTAAGCCTCGGGTGCCGACCCGTACTCGGGCCCGGGAATGGGTCCCGCCAAATCGTTTTCTTGGCATCGGAGGTCAAAGCCGTCCGCCACAAGATTAGGTAGCCGAGTCCTTGTGCAAGCTGCAGCAAGGTAGCAGCCTCCTTCTGCGTGATTCCTTTCAACAAACTTAGACCTCTGCCGCTTCGCTGTGACCCAGAGCCGGGCGAGAGCCTGAATGGCTTCATTCTTCGTCTTACGGAACGCAACGCTCGAGGGCACCCGCAGGAGATCCTGGGCAAGGAGGTGGCACGCCTGATCTTCCCCAGCCAGGGTACCGATCGGGCGTCGGTTGAAGTCCTGTCAGTCGTATCGGGACGATCGGTCGAGCAGTTACGACCTCTCTGCGCAGAGAGGATCGCGGAGACCCCTGAGAGCAGGTTGAACCTCTTACGCTACGGAGGTCAGACGCTTGGCCACATGGACCTCCATGGTCAGCAACGGGTGGTTTGCCCCGCCTGCTTGGCTGAGAAGCCAGTCCATCTTGCGCGCTGGGATTTGTTGGCTCTTGGCGATTGCTCGCTTCACGGCGGGGAATTGTTATCTCAGTGCCCAGCCTGCGAAGTGCAGCTTCAGTGGGGTCAAAGCGGCACAGTACGGTGCGGATGTGGTGTCGATCTGTGCAGGGCAGGGACCTCCCGGTCTCGAGAAGATCGTCTCGCCCTGGCTGCCTACCTAGAGGCCAGAATGGCTGGTGTCGTAGTAGCTGAGCCGCCCCTGCTGGACGGTCTGGAACTCCATCGCGTGATCCAGCTGGTCATCTTGCTGGGTGCGTTGCGCCTGGGCCTGCGGCCCTGGGGGGCTGGATACCACGTGCGTGACCCCCGGCGGCACGATGTCCTCTCCGTTGGGTTTGCGTTGGCAGCTTCCCGGGCTGGCGACGTCGTGGGCCTCCTGGAGGGACTGTATGCTTTCTTCGAGGCGGAGCCGACCATGGCAGGATATACGCTCTCGCAGTACGCCTGGATGGAAGACGGCTTGAATGAGGACGTCAGGCAACTGGGGATGGTCCTGCGAGAAATCTGCCTTGAGGCCGAGAGTACGCGTCCTTCACCATCAAGGCGCCCGAAGGGGGTGCAGTGACCCTCCCAAATTTTCGTAGGCGGCGGCGTTCCGGTGATCGAAGAAATCGGCCTCTTCAGTATGGTGACAAAGTTGACGGCACAGACGCCTGTCCGGGACAATGTTGGTGGCACGTAGGGACAGGTCGTCTGTCGCGCGTGTGCGAGAAAACAAGGACTTAGCGTGATTCCAGGGACAAGGTCTCTGACACCTCATAGTTTTTGTATCTCTCGCCGTGGTTGTCTGGACAAACTACCAGTTATCCAGACAACCTCTCAGCTAACCCTCTGTACTCTCTGACTTCCTTCTTTCTTCTTGCTTGAAATCCTGTTGCGCATTTTTGGTGTCTGTGGCGGGTCAGGGGCAGGAATGACGATGTCCTGGCTCCTACAGCCTCCACCCGGCCGCCTGTACCTCGGGTTGGACGCCATGCCCGAGAACCAAGCGTCCGCCCCTACAGGCAGCTGAGTTCATGTGCAGCATGGACCGGTGGCACTCCGCAGGGGCGGCACAGCTGCCTTCCCTGGTCATGATGTCACCTATGGCCAGAATGGCGGGCCGGGGCGCTACGGGCGGGGTTGGTAGCCTTCTCGCAGGATTGCTGGGCCGATGATGGCTTAGCGGAGGCGACGGCGCATTTCGGCCGAGAAGCCCTGGGCAACGAACAGGAAGAGAAGCGCTCTGGCTCTCGACGGCAGCGATTGGGGTCGCCTTGCCAACTGCTTGCGCATGGCGGCCGCCAGTCCTTCGGCGTCGTGGAGCATGGCTCGAATTTGAGCGTGGCTCAGCGCGCCTTGTTTGGGTGGAGACGTCACAGTTTGCATGAGGCTTCCTCCTGCCCAACCCTGGACGATCTCTTTTCGGATCGTTCTGGCTTCTACTGTGTAGATCCAGTTCAGTTCGCTGTCGAATAAAAGCCGCCAGGTGTCAGATCACGAGATCTCCAGATCGCCTACCTTCTCCGCGCAGGTGTCTCCCCCTGGCGCTCGACGTCATCCCCAACGAGAACTCGGACGCCCTGGTTGTCATAGGGGTTCATGGCCAAGAGCTTGCGGTAGCAGACCCCGGCTACCCTCTCGTCGCCCATCTCCCTGCCTAGGTCACCAAGTGCCTTGATGACCCGCATAAACGGGCGGGTGGCCGTCACGCCCCACCAGGCGAAGTCACCCTGGGCGCGGGCACGGGCGAAGCTCAATCCGAACGGCGTCTCGTAGCATGACCTCCATTTGAACGTTCGTGGGTGCCGCCTCCGCAACGAGCATGCGGCCAAGGACGGTGTAAGGGTTCGTCGTCAGGAGGTGACGGCCGAACCGCAGCTTGGCCACTAGGTTATGGCGGGCGGCTGCCATCGCTTGGCGTTCGTCATGGAAGAACTGGCGAAGGGGGGGGCCGTTCGCTGTGGTCGCATCAGGCGTGAGGGGCGGGTCGAGGGGCAGCATGGGGGCAGACCGCATGTTGAGTGCCCGAACAGGGTGAGGCCAACCGCTTCAAGGAAGACGCCGTGGGATCCAGCGGCGCCCTGTCAAGGCTTCACGACGGCGGCTCCGTTGCCAGCGGCCACTGGGAGCGTCCTGGACAACGGGAAGCAGGAGGTCCCATGCGCTTGCCGTATCACTAAACACCATGGTGTTGTCCTATGGCCGATGGATCTGCCGGACGGAGACGGTTGTGTCCGCAAATGGGTAGCGTCCGCGGAGGTGGTGGAAAATCCGGCACGGTCCGGTGTGTAGGGCTTGGGTGG
>NZ_JBHLVZ010000004.1:0-1409 GCF_042433125.1 Muricoccus vinaceus
TTTCACCCGCGGCTCTCGCCGCATAGGCTTCACTCAGGTGTCTCAGAAACTGCGGGCGGTACAGGCGGGCGCACGGCGCCTACGGCCTGGCAGGGGCTCCCGCCCTCGTCCTTATTCGTCCGGACGGCCACATCGCGTTTCGGGGGCCGGTGCACCGGCCCGACCTGCTGCAGGAATTCTGCCGGGCGAAGTTCGGTCGTCCGGCCACCGGTGCGGAACAGCCGGACACTCGGCATCTACGATAAGAACTGGTGGGGCTGGGTCGTGACCAGAAACCCGTGTGCCGGGTCTCGGAGGAGTCCGGCCGCTCCGCTTTCTTTTCGCACGGGAGCGCGGCTTGTCTGAACGAAACCATGCTTTGGCAAGAACTCAAACTTTAACCATCGGGGTTCTAGATGGCGGCTGATCACACGTTCTAATCTAACCTTCTCCAATTCGCCGAGATCTGTATGCGAGTTCTCAATGTTGGCGTCGTCACGATTATTCTCGCTGCCTCCACCGCTATGGCTCAGAGCCCTCCTTCAGGTGAGTTCGTGTTCCGCAGTCAGTGCAGTCCCTGCCATCATGTCGATGCTCGCACCAAGGTGGGCCCAGGCCTCGCGGGTATTTGGAACCGGCGCGCTGGCTCAGTCGAAAACTTCCGGTATTCCCTGGCAATGAGAGACAAGAGTAAGGACGGTCTTCTGTGGGACGAGGCAAACCTGCGGGGGTATCTCCGTAGCCCCAGAGAGTTCATCCCCTATAGCAGCATGGCTTACGCGGGACTTCGTGACGGGGCCCGCCTCAGCGCCCTGATCGACTACCTACGCGATCGCAGCATTCCGTAAGTTTTCTCCGAGCGATTTTGCTAAAGTAGATCCAGATTCAGTACCCTTTTCTAACAACAAGCATGCGATCCCGGCCTCCAGGACACTGTCTCGAAAATCTGAAGTTTGGTCAGATTGATGCTGCCTATGTGCACACTCTGAGTGATCCTGTGATCCAACCGAGTACGATGTAGTTGGTGTCACTTCGGCTTCGGGCTATCGGGGGCGCAGCACGCAAGAGCGCAAGCTGATGAAGGGTCGTGCGCCGCCTGCGTGGTCGTAAAGCACTTCAACCGAATCCAGGTTGATGGCAGCGGTTGGACCTCTACCGATGCGCAGGGTCTCACCCGCATAGGGTGCGAGTACGCCCCGCGTCGGTTGCTCAAACAGGACGCTGACACCTTCAGGAAGTGAGCCCAACCACATGGTCCAGCCGAGCGTACTACTAGTCAGGTTCCGGAGGTAGGCCCGATACTCATAACTGCCGTGGCTGAGCATGACGGCATAAATATACTGGATTGAAACCCAATTAGAGCAAGCGTCTGTACCGCCCGCAGTTTCTGAGACACCTGAGTGAAGCCTATGCGGCGAGAGCCGCGGGTG
>NZ_JBHLVZ010000040.1:0-2174 GCF_042433125.1 Muricoccus vinaceus
GGCCACCCAAGCCCTACACACCGGACCGTGCCGGATTTTCCACCACCTCCGCGGACGCTACCGCACCTCGCTCCCGCAGGAGCTTATCTGAGGTGTCCACCAACACGGGAGAGGGTCACATTCAGCCTGCTCCGCAAGCCGATCACCGGCGCACAACTTGCCGCCCACACCGCAACATCGTTGGAGGTCAAAGCCAAAGCTCAAGTTTAACGCGGCACGGCACCCTCGAAGGTGGGAGACAATTAGATGCATTCAGGCGTTCAGATCAGCGCACGTGCGCTTTTCGGATCCAAGGACCGCGATCATGCTTCCCCCCAGCCCTACAGTTCCGCCCCCTAACCCCAACAGCCTCAGTACGGCCCTTACACGCAATATCCGGGCGCTGGAGGAGCGTCGCCGAAGAGAGGCGGCCAGCGCGAGCTGGGAGGAACGGGTTGCTCAAACAATCACCCGTTTCACCGGCAGCATGCGCTTCGTCTACATCCATCTGGCACTTTATGGGGCTTGGATCCTGGTCAACGTTGGCCTTGTCCCTGGCATACCGAAGTTCGACCCCTCTTTTGTGATCCTTGCGATGGAGGCATCAGTAGAGGCTATCTTCCTCTCTACCTTCGTGCTCATCAGTCAGAACCGTATGGCTGCCGCAGCCGATAAGCGAGCCGACCTCGATCTCCAGATCAGCATCCTGGCGGAACATGAGCTAACAAAACTTTCTGAGCTCGTCGTCACGATCGCTGAACGGATGGGCATCAAAGCAAACGCAGATCCTGAGATCCAAGAGGTTCAGCAAGACGTCGCGGCGGAAGCTGTGCTGGATGAGATTGAGGCTCAACAAGGGAGAACCCAGGGAAACTAGCTGTCTGGTCGCGGAACATTGTTGGGATCCGGTTGGCTTGGCCATCATAGACTACGCGTACCGCTTCGAGCGCCTGAAGAGCGCCGTGCAGGGAGGAAGGTGAGCCATGCTCCAGATCCATCCCAATGCCCGCACCACCCCCGCCGTCCGGGCCGAGATCGCCCGCTCCACCGAATCATCCGGTACCCTGGCCCGACGCTTCGGGGTCAGCAGCGAGACCATCCGCAAGTGGCGCAAGCGAGGTCCCGAAGATTGCCTGGACCACTCGGCTCGGCCTCACAAGCTGCCCTGGAAGGCCTCAGATGAGGAGCGCGCGGTGGTCTGCGCCGTGCGCCGAGCCACCAACTTTTCCCTCGATGACCTCACCTTCGTGGTGACCCACTTCCTGCCGCACCTGAACCGCGACAGCATCTGGCGCATCCTCAGGGCAGAGGGCCTCAGCCGCAGACGCCCTCCTGCTTCTGACCGGCCTGTGCGAGGCAAGGGCACCTTCCGGGACTACGACCTCGGCTTCGTCCATATCGACATCAAGCATCTGCCCAAGCTGCAGACTGCTGGTGGCGAGCGCCGCAAGCGCTATCTCTATGTCGCCATCGACCGCAGGTCCCGCTCTGTCCACTTGGCCGTCAAGGACGATGAGACCGAGCGCAGCGCCATCTCCTTCTTGCGCGAGGCAGCCAAAGCCTTTCCCTTCCGTCTCACCCATGTGCTGACCGACAACGGCAGCTGCTTCACACCTGCCTTTGCCCGCGTCTGCGCCGAGCTTGGCGCGGAGTACCGCCATACACGGCCCTACTCGCCACAAACCAACGGCATGGTGGAGCGCTTCAACGGCCGGGTCGGAAGCGAGGTGCTCGGCATCACCATCTGGTCCCACGCCCCGCTCGAGCAGCTGCTGCGAGGCTTCAACGCCGCCTACAACGCACGCCGCCAGCGCGTCCTCGACGGCAAGACACCCGACGAGGTCGTCAAGGAGCGCCTCAGAGCACGACGAAAGCTCGCCCGTCCCAAGCCCGAAATGCCTGAAAGACGCGCCGGGCCAGACGATGTCGCCCGCGCACGCCTCATCGCTGAAGCTGCCAAGGAGATCTCGCAACCAGACACGAGCAGTGGGCGGTGCTAGACCAGATGTCCGTCAGAGGCGGGGGTGGCCCGCCTCTGACGGACATCTGGTCTAGAGCCTCTTGTCGAGGCCTGCCGCCCGCACGCCAAGGTGCCACCTCAGCACCTGCGCCGGACCATCGGGGCCATTCTCTGGCGGCACGACAACGGCGCGAAGTGGCGGGCCCTGCCTCTGGACGAGGGGCCCTGGTGGATG
>NZ_JBHLVZ010000041.1:0-103422 GCF_042433125.1 Muricoccus vinaceus
CAACCTCACCAAGCTCGCCAAGGCAGCAACAGGATGACCCGCACTGCAAGCTGGCGCACCACGGGCGCCCCTCAACGCTCCACAGTGTCAGCTCGAAATGTGGTTACCGAGACGGGCTCCTAGCCCAGAATGCATCGCCGAAAGCACTTCTGATTTGCTGTTCTTGTTAGAGCAAAAGCGGGTAGGTGGATTTCTGTTCCTGGCACCCCAAGCCAAATGGCCCATTGCGCTACGAGATTGTACTGGTTCAATTTTTCTTAAACCTGGGCGCGCGATCAGCATAAACCCGGCCCCGCGAGATCGTACTCAGGAACGGCTAGCCGCGTTCGAGTGGATGCACAAACTCCTCCAAAACAAAGTCAGTCGCGACGCACTATGCCGCCAGGTTGGCGACGTCTCAGGGTTCAAGAGCTTACTTGAACGCCTTCACAAGGGACAGCTGTCCCACCGTAACCGAGCCCTGGTGGTGCTCGCGAATTGCTGTGGACTGAGCCAGAACGTGATTTGCCGTTTTCTCCACATCGACCGTAAAACCGGCCGCAGATACCTTCGCATGTTTGAAAAAGGCGGGGAAGCCGCGCTATTTGCGCCGCAGACCAGATTGCGTCGTAAATTCGATGATGAGGCGATCAAGCAGGCAGTTTTCAGCCTCCTGCATCAGCCGCCGTCCAACTACGGCATCAATCGCACGACCTGGATCATGGCCGACTTAGTGAGGATCTTGAAGGAGAGTGGGCAGCCCGCATGCTCCCAAGTGATCAGGGCAATTGTCAAAGCCGCAGGTTTCAGGTGGCGCAAGGCCCGTATAGTGCTTACCTCGAATGACCCAGCCTACAGCGAGAAACTCGCTCATATTCAAGCAATTCTCTCCGAACTGCGGTCAGAGGATGCGTTCTTCTCCATCGACGAGTACGGTCCATTTGCGGTTAAAATGAAGCCGGGCTATGCGCTAAGCGCCCCGGGCGAGCAGCGTGTCGTCCCGCAATGGCAAAAATCACGCGGCTGCCTGATTATGACAGCTGCTCTCGAATTATCGGGCAATCAAATCACGCATTTTTATAGCGAGCGGAAAAACACCGCTGAAATGATGCGCATGCTAGAGTTACTCCTGGAACGGTATAGCGACCGGCGCAAGCTTTACCTCTCATGGGATGCTGCCTCATGGCACATCTCGAGGCGCTTTCAGCGGCGGGTGGATGACCACAATGCTGCGGTGACCGCCAGCCATTGCGGCCCTACAGTCGCTACCGCGCCGTTGCCATCAGGCGCACAGTTCCTGAATGTTATCGAGTCCGTGTTTAGCGGCATGGCCCGCGCAATCATCCACAACAGCGATTACGAAACAGTGGAAGAAGCTAAAGCGGCAATCGACCGCTACTTTGAAGAGAGGAACGCCCATTTCTTGCTGCACCCCAAAAAGGCTGGCCGCAAAATCTGGGGAAAGGAGCGGGAGGCTCCTGCCTTCTCAGAGGCAAATAACTGCAAAGATCCAATTTACCGTTAGGGCTCGTTTTAAAAATCTTGAGCCTCTGGCAGATGCAGCGCACCCACCAAGAACTAATCCGCCCAAGCTCCTACGGCGATGGGGGCTTGGGACCTCGCCATAGGGCGAGGTAGGTGGCCTGGAATTCGACCGCCCTCTACACCACTCAGAGCAACCGCAGGACCGCCGATCGCTGAGCCAAGACAACCGGGGCTTGTTGAGAGCCAGCTGGTTCTCCCATTCTCCGCGACCCCGCAAACCTTTGCCTGAGGCGCAGGCATGCCAGTCATCCACAAGCTCGACGGCCTGATTGCCTGGACCCGGTGCCCGGAGTGGCGCGAGATCATGGCCGAAACCCTGCTCCGGCATGTCGCCAAGGCCTGCACGGGTGCTGATTTGGAGATCGAGGAGCTCTCGGACGTCCTCGATGACGCCGCCCAGTGGGTGATCTGGGGTGCCGCCTTCGAGGACCTGCTTGCCTCGGATCTGCCGGACGGGCGCAATCTGGCCGATGATTACCTCAAGCGCCGCGGCTGGAAGGATCCCGTCGCCACCCAGGAGTACATCGCCGCGCTCCGCCGCTCGGTGATCAGCCTCTACGAGGTCAGCGAGGTTGTCCCGGGCGAGTCCATGCTGCTGCGCGACCTCGTTCGCTCCTCCGAGCCTGTCCGCGTGCTGGAGAAGTCCGGCACCCGCAGTCTGCGCCAGTGGGACAGGGTGGCCACGCGGGTGATCTCGCAGCGGAGCGGCACGGTAATCAGCGGTACCCTGCTCCCCTACGATCAGGCGACGAGCGAGCAGCTGCTGGCCTTGCTGCGCCGCGTCCGGAGCAAGGCTGGAGGTCTGGTGGCGGAGGTCGCAAGGGAGGTCGGCCGGGCTGTGTCAGCCGATGCAGCCGACGCGGCGCTCACCCCCGAACTACTGCTGGGCCGCACGGCCTTTGCCTTCACCAACCTCTGGCTTGCCGCCGTACTGCGGGCTGAGCTCGATGACACACCGCCTGAGGTGGCGAACAGCGATGGTGACCCGCTGCACTTCGTCACCCTGCATTTCCCGCTGCGCTCTGGTGTGACGCTGGCTGCCGCGCGAGCTGCCCTAGATGGCATTCGGGCTCTGGACCGCGCCGGTCCGAGCTTCTGGAACTGGCTCGCCGCCCCCGCCAAGCCGCCAAAGCGTGTTCCCCAGAAGCCAGACGGGGTGCAATTGATCACGACCATGGAGGGCGGCGCGGTCGTGCTCGGCACCGTCGAGATTTCTGGCCGGAAGGTGATCCTCTCGGTGAACTCCGAAGCCCGGGCGGAACCCGCCGTGGAAAGCTTGGTCCAGCCGCGACTGGCCGACCGGCACGACCATTATACAGCTAATGGAGGAGCAGCGAGCGAATGGAGAGCAGCCCCTTCCTTTGAACCTGCCGCCCGACGAGGTACGGGCCATTTAGCAGCAGCTTGGAGAGCACTACCGGCAGATTCTCGATCAGCCAATTCTTTCTCTCGGCGGCAAGTCGCCCCACGCGGCGGCGAAGATGCCGAAAGGGTAGGGAAAAGTCGTGCTTGGCTGAAGACGCTAGAGAATCACTTGGCAAAGCGGCCGGCGGGGGAACTGAGTGTCGAGGCTCCGCCAGTGAGGACGTGACGGGAAATCGGCTGGAGATGCTGAAGCAGGGAACGTTGCCGCTTCCAATCCACCTCGTGCCCATATCGGCGCCGAGGACGGCGCGAGCTAAATTAGCTGTCCAAGGTACGGCCTGACAACATCGGAGACTTCGTCGTAGAGGTCCTCATCGAGAAGCAGGTTCTTTCGCTTCCCAACGCGCACGATCTTTGCGTCATTGTCGGTAAGGCTGAACAGATCCTCTGTTGCGACGATGACCTGACTGTCAGCTGGACGCTTATCAATGATGAAGCGCATCACGCGTCGCATGTCGTCCTGCCCTTGCTGGTTTGGCGCGTCGATCACGATAGGGCAGAAGGAGGATGACGAGTACCGCCGCGCCGTGTGCAGGAAGGCGTAGTAGTAGGCGATCAGCCCACGAGGACCTTCGCTGCC
This sequence comes from Muricoccus vinaceus, assembly GCF_042433125.1. NCBI lineage: Bacteria > Pseudomonadati > Pseudomonadota > Alphaproteobacteria > Acetobacterales > Roseomonadaceae > Muricoccus > Muricoccus vinaceus. The sequence continues at coordinate 3,530 of NZ_JBHLVZ010000041.1, forward strand.
GCGCCCGAATGGCATGATGGTCATAGAAGGCTGCTTCGTCGTATCGAGCCGCACAGAGAGATGATCGCAGAACTCAAATAGCCGGTCTTTAAAGTAGGCCTTGATCTCCTGACTGCGCTTGCGGCTCACCGCTGCCTGCATCGCTCTTGTCTCGTCATCCTCCTGGCGACGCTTATCGGAAATGCCTTCGTCGATCGTGCTGATGCGGCCTCGGATGATGCGACCGGCCTCATTGCGGCCTTGAGCCGCAATCACGTCGTTGAACGACAGCTCCTCCTTGCGCGCGCCTAGTATGTGATTTATCCGCGCGATGCAGTCTTCTAGTTCAGAAATGTTCTTGCGCTCAGCCTTTGCCTTGTCGTCCAGCTCGTGCAGCTTTTCCTGACTGACGATCAGTGAGTTGAATAGGCCGTCCTTGTCCCGAACAATCTCGAATTGGTCGGCGATAGAGTTATGATAGTGGTGGCCGCAGGTTGGGCAGGCCACATCGGCAGGCCTGTCCAAGGCCGCAGCGAAGGCCTCATCCATCTCGGCCAATGTGGCTTTGACTAGATCCCGTTGTTCAAGCCAGAGCCGCCGCTCTTCGCTAATATTCGAAAGGCGCTGCCGATATGCGAGCTGGTCCTGATGCAGCTTGCGGCTCTCCGCCAGCAGCTGCTCGGTCTCGACCTGGAAATCGGTCAGGTCGAAGGAAAGCACGACGTCCGAGACGAGCTCGCGCATGCTCTCCAGCGTCTGATGTAGCACCTCGCGCTCGCCTTCGAGCGCTTTGCGCTGTGCCTGAAGCAGGTTTCTACGGGCCTGAGCCGCGTAATATGCGTTCGGCTTCAGACCGGAGTGATAATCAGCGAGCGTCTGCTTCGAATTGGCCATATAGAGCCCGCGGAAGGACGCCCATGGCTGCCGCCAGTTGTCCTGATCGACGTAGAACGGGGCGAACATATAGTCTGGCGGTGGCGTAATAGCTTGATCTTCGCGGTTCACCATCTGCAGCTGAAAATTTAAAAGCCTGGCAAGGTAGGCGGTCAAATCCTTGACGATGGATGTCGTCCGCAGCTGCATCTTCGTATTGCCGTCGAACACGGCGAACCGTCCACGCCCGGCGAGCATGACGTAAGACGTGCCGTCGACCGTAAACTCCAGAAGCGTCTCGACCTGTGCGCTGCGCCAGGGCGCATCGATCTTGTGAGGTTCAGCTCCGAGGGCGTTATACAGGCTCTTTAGAACGGCTGACTTGCCGAACCCGTTTCCGGCCTGCAGCACCGTTGCCGCCGAGCTGAAGCTCAGTTTGAATGCTCGCCTTTCGTGCTGTGACAATAGGCAGAGACGCGAGAACCGCAGCATGCGCACCGTTAAAATCCTTCATGCTGGTCAGCAAGCGGCGCAAGCCAACGACGTTCGGTCTGTTCATTTTACCGCCTCAAATGCCTCAACGAATAGGGCGCCATCTCGATTCTCGTAATCAGATGGAACCCAATCTCTTAACCGCGCGGCGATCTCCGTCAGGGTCGTGCATGCCGCGATTTCCGCTGGATGCGCGACTATGGCATCCTGGCATGCCACGTTGAAGGTGGCAGCCCCGGACTCCCCGGCGGAGCGCGCCCTGATGTAGCGGAGACATGCGTTGTGGAGGGTGAGCATCTGGATTGTGGTCATGCCGGCGGCAGCGAGATCGACCTGAATGGCCGTCCAGCTCTCGGTGAAGCGACGCCCGCCCGTAGCTCGCGCGAACATAGACTCTATATCGGCCCGACAGAGGGTTTTGCGGTCGTAAAACTCCGCTTCGGTCGTGAACTCTTGAGTGACGCCGGTCTTGGTGAAAACGCTACCCCGCAGGGTTTCGTAAAGCGAGATTACAGGGACATGATCCGCACCGCCGCGCTCATGAAAATAGTCGAGCAGAGAGCCTTTAACGAATTTATCCTGATCATTAATCCCGATGGATGTTCGCTCGAAGGCAAATAGGCCGCAGCCATCGACAGCGGGCGGATTGACTGCATCGTCGGCGACCGCCTTCGTGAGGGCAGCTACCTCATTGGCGTGTAGCTCATGCGAGCGGACGAGATGGTGGTCCGGACCGGTCTCCGTGCCGTCGGCCAGCTTCAGCTTGAAGGACAGGTTGGAGACGAAGACGAGTCGGCCAACCATCTTGCCGAACGTCGCCATGTGGTGATGCAGACGACCGAGGAACGTAGCGGGCTTGCCCTTGCCCTTCTTGGCGGCCATCGCCTTCAGGGTCCACTCACCCTTGTCCTGCGACTTGATCTGATAGAAGTCGACCTTTGCCGGCTGCTGGGCTTTGTCAAAGACCATCAGGTCGTCGAAGTGGTCAAAAACTGCCCGGTAGTCAGACCCGCTTCGATGCAGATCCAGCATCTTCAGGACGGAGGCATGCACCTGGAACCCGTAGCGTGCCATGGTGTGCGCTCCAGCCTTCTCACGAGGCTTGGCCGAGGCCACGACCTTCATCAGGCTCGTCATTACACGGCTGGACTTCTTCCCATGTAGGTTGGATGCCTCAGATCAATGCATGAGACAAGCTGCAAACCGCTTAAGAACATGCCATTAGAGGCAAGGATTGGTGCATCAGCGATGGTGGCCAGACGCGAATAAAGCCAAAGGTGATGGGTTTCACCACTCTGTTCCTGTGTCCGCGAGTTTGAGCCCGAATGCCTCCTGCTGCAGCGGCCACTCCACAGGGGATGGCTGCAGGAAACGCGAAAGACCGACCTACTCCGTGGCGCCGCCGTCTAGGATCGCCTCAACGGTGTCCGGCGCCAGCAGCGTCAGCTGCAGCAGCCGCCCCATGTAGCCGCGGTCCAGGCGCTCAGCCTCGGCCATCTCGGTGATGGAGGCGTATTGCCCCTCGTCCAGCAGCCGCTGGTACCGGAAGGCACGCGCCAGTGCTTCCAACAGCCGAGGGTTTACTGGCCGGAGACGAGCGGGCGGTTGCAGCCTCGCTCGCTGCCCCTTCTACGCGAGGCTCCAGGAGCCGTCCCCTGGACGACGGACGATGGCCACCACTCCCATGTTGCGCTCCTCCTCTACCTGGCGGCGCCCCTCCACAGCGAGGGTCGGACGCTGCTGAACGAGCTTTGCTGCCGACCGGAACAGATCTGGGTCCTCCAACTTCCGTCCTGCCTCACGTAGCTTCACCCGAATGAGGTCCGATGCCAGTTTAATGGCCCGCTCCTCGCCAGCGTCCGCGGCGAAGCGGGACAGCTCCCGCATACGGTCAGCTTCCTCCCACCTTCCGTCGACCTCGAACCGCACGTGTAGGTAGGCGTTAGTAGACGGTTCACGGACCGTGTTCACTGCGCGACTCGCCGTTGGGAAGCGCGTCCGAGCGTGCTCGCCATCCAGAACCTCGAACCAACCTTCACGGCAGATCCCCGAGACATAGAACCGGCTTTTTGGGCCGTGGAGGGCGATGCTGAACCGCGTACCGCTCGGCACGGCGAAGCCATGTGCGTACCCAGGATCTTTCGACGGCCAGTAGCATCCGCCTGCGGCAAGCATATCGATCAGCGGCAGCATCATGCGTGTCCTCCGTGATCGTATCACATCATACCGGGACCGGCCGGCCAAGAGTTCATTGCGATTCCATCAAATCCGACCCTGTAGCCGAGCAAATAGGAACATGAACAAGACCACCGACACGGGGCGAAGCAGACGTGATCTGGAGGAAGCGCAATTGCCCTGGCGCGCTCAGGCTAATGAAAATCCATGCTTCTCCCAGTCTTCGGGGAATGGCTTCATCAATGACAGAAGGTTGAGCCGCTCGGATTGTTTTCCGTCGAGGACCGCTTCGATGATCGCCGGTGCGAGCAGCGTCAGCTGCAGGAGCCGCCCCATGTACCCGCGGTCCAGCCGCTCAGCCTCGGCCATCTCGGTGATGGAGGCGTACTGCCTGTCATCCAGCATGCGCTGGTACCGGAAGGCCCGGGCGAGTGCCTTCACCAGCGCAGGATCAGCGCGTGTAGGGATCGCACATGCCGACATGCCCTTGCTCGTCTTCCCTTCCGGCGTAACTAGCGTCTTCCGCCCTGGCCTGCGCCGTATCGACAGCGGCACTGCATTGTGAGGCATGTCGGGTGGGCGGCGCTCATTCGGCAACCTCCAGCAACGCCGGGCGGCTTGCCCCCAGGTCCCGCACCAGACTAGCCGGCCCCTCCACCCGCAGCCGGATATCTGCCCCCGTGCCCAACACCGTCACCGGCTTGACCAGCAGCCGGACAATTAGCGCCTGCTCGGTGGGTAACAGCCGCATTCCAGCATATAAAGCTGATTAAGGCCGGAGCTTGCTCGCGCTAAGTCGAGCGGAGGCTCTCAAGCTTTCAGCCGAAAGCTGCCGGTCTGAAACGCTAAGCGGACCAGCTCGACCAATTCTAACCTCATTGACAGCTTTGGTACCCTCGATCCACCAATTGTCGCGCCTCAACCAGGTGGCTCCAAGGACCGGGAGCTCGCGCAGCCTAAGGCTCATCGTCGAGTCCAGGCGGTAGGTCGCTCTCATGAATGTCGGGATTGCTTCTAAGCACCCGTTCGATGGTGAAGCACCTCACTGCTTGGTGCCCCACGTACTTTGTCATTCCGTAATTCATTCCCGCGCTCAGTGCGACACCGACGCCTCCAGGTATAGCCTTTTCAGCAGCTTTCCTCGTAAAGTTGACTCCAAATTTTTTCAAGAATTGCTTCACGGTTTGAAGGGCCGCGCCTTTCAAATACATATTGAGCATTTTAACACCAGCTTTCGACGCAAGCGGCGCACCTCCGCCCACACCAAGCTTTTCAAGCCCCCCCATGACAGCGATGAGCAATGTCATGTGGAGAGCGTCCTGATCGTCTAGATCCCAGCCATAGTTGGCCGCTAGCATCATAGTCATATCAACCTGAAGCTTCATGCAGATAGTCAGATCGGTGGCGCCTCCGCCAAGCATGCCAACCAAAGTTCCCACACCCGGCATTACTCCAGGAAGAGCGGTCACCCCGCCGCTCATAGAGGCGTAGCGCGCGTATCTGTGGATAATCTTCCTGGCGACGATTTTCTCAATCTCTGCGCCAGAGAGTTGTGGATTTACCTTCTGGGCAGCTTTTTTGTACTTTGCCACCGCCTTCATGGCATTTTGCGGACTGATGGCAACGGTCTGAAGCGTCTTAAGGAGAAGACCTCCATCGTACTCTTTTACGGCTTCCACTGGCCACTCTCCGATCAAAACAACCATCGAGCCGAGTGTCGCTCAGGCAGAAAATGTTGGCAATTCGTTGTGAAGCGCAGATGATCTCCTACCGGAGAAGTTCCTGCGACAGCTGCAGCCCCACGTAGCCATGGTTCAGGCGTTTGGTCTCCGCCGTCTCCGTGATGGCCGCGCACTGCCCCTCACCTCGCATGCTCTGGTACCGGAAGGCCGCAGCCAGCACTTTTATCTGGACCGTATCTGCCGGCGTCGGGATGAAGCCAGAAAGTCTCATCGGAGTCGCCGGCCCAGCTACACCTACCGGCTTCACTACCGCTTCCTCACCTCCGGCGCTGTATCCTAAGCGGCCCCTGAACCGTGAGGCTCATACCGCTGCGTCCAACACTGCAGCCCTGCCTACCTCGAGATCACGCTCGAGGCTCGCTGACCCGCGACCCGAATCCGAATGTCCCCCCACGTGTCGAGACCGCCACCCGCTCCACCAGCAGCCGCACGATCCTCGCTTGCTCGGCCGGGAACAGCTCATCCCAGAGCCGCTCCAACTGGTGCAGGGCGTCCTGCGTCTCCGCCTCGGTGAGGTTCGGGTCGCTGTCCCGTACCGCCGCCCAGGTGCCGACGGCGACTCTCGGCTCGCGCAAGAGGGCGCGCACCTGCCCGACCGCGGCCGCTTCGATCTCCGCCACCGAGATGCGCCGCACTAGGGTCGGATTGGTGCTCTTCGACCAGCCCGGCTTGGCGCCAATAGGGCAACTGCTGCGGATAACGGCCGTTGCGCTTTCACCAACGCTGATGGCCGGCTTGAGGTTCGCATTGGCCGTGGCGCTCAGGAGTACAACCATGACCAGCAAAGCACCTTCAAAGAAGTCCGAGCAGAACGCATCCGAAGACGCCAAGCCGGTGGAAGCAAAGAAAGTCGCTAAACCAGCCAAGGGTAACAAGCCGAACGCGCTTCAGCAGCCTCTCCAACCCTCAGAGGATCTTGCAGCAGTGGTGGGTGAGGAGAAGCTCGCCCGCGGCGAGGTGGTCAGCAAGGTCTGGGCATACATCAAGGCCAACAAGCTGCAGAACCCGAAGGACGGCCGCGAGATCCTGGCTGACGACAAGCTGCAGAGGGTGTTTGGCAAGGAGAAGGTAACCATGTTCGAGATGAACAAACACCTCGCTCAGCACCTGAAATAAAGAGGCCGTTCGCCGTCCATGCAGTCTGGCGCACAACTGGCCAAGCGGCATCTGTGGCAGGGGGTAGAACAGCTTTCCCTGTCCCTACCCAGGCACCTGGATTGGATCTCAGGAAACCAGTGGCATCCGGCCGTCGCTTCTGCAGCGTGCGGCGCCTACCGAATACCGCAATCCTGCAAGAGCAAAGGGAGAACGGGTGATGACTACTTACCGATTAATGGCACTGCTTGCCACAGCTGCACTTTTGGCCACCGCCCCCCTGGCACATGCGCAAACCCAGCGCGACGGCAGGCCGGGTAACCCACCCTCGACCGCAACAGGGCGGGCCGTGGATCGAGCCCAGGGTCAGACCCCCCGCTCGGATGGCACCCCCGGCAACCCGCCTTCGACCGTGACGGGGCGCGCGGTAGACCGAGCCCAGGGTAGGGCTTCCCGTCCCGACGGCACCCGTGGCAACCCGCCGGGTACGGCCGTAGGCCGCGCCGTCGACAGGACCCTTGGCACGAACACCACTGGTGCCAACCCGCCTGTACGATAACGATAGTCTCAGGCAGGGAGGGAAAATCCACCCTCTCCCTGCCCCTCTACTACCCGCGGCTGTGCGACATTGAACTAATCAGGCGGACTTTTCCGTTGACCGGCCAGCCTTCGGGTTCACCTCCCTCGAAGAGGGCGGAAGAACGCACGAATCTCCTCTGCCAGCGTATCGGGCTGCTCCATCGCGGCGAAATGGCCGCCGCGCGGCATGACGCTCCAGCGGCGGATGTCTGCATAGGTGCGCTCGGCAACGCAGCGGGGTGGGCGGATGATCTCTCTCGGAAACTGGCAATAGCCAGCCGGCACTTCGACCCTGCCCGGGATGGGCCACGGCCCGTGCATGCGGGCGTAATAGGGATGGAATGATGCGCCGATGCAGCCCGTGAACCAGTAGAGCGAGATGTTCGCCAGCATTCGATCCCGGTCCACCGCGTCATCTGGCGTCCCGTCATTGTCCGTCCACATGCGGAACTTCTCCGCAATCCAGGCGGCGAGCGCTGCTGGGCTGTCCGTCAGGCCGTAGGCAAGGGTCTGCGGCCGCGTGCCCTGGATCCACTGGTAGCCGGTCTCCTCCTTCAGGAATGTCGAGAGCTCGTTGAGGTAGCGGCGCTCCTCCTCCGTTGCGTTCTCCGGAGGCGTGGGGTCGCGCGGTACGGCGAGGAAGTTGAGGTGTATGCCGATCATCCTCGCCTTGTGCGCGGCGCCGAGGCGGGACGAAACGAAGGCCCCCCAGTCACCGCCCTGGGCAGCGAAGCGCTCGTAGCCCAACACCCCGGTCATGAGGTCCGCGAGGCAGTCGGCGATCGCCTCGATGCCGAAGCGCTTCTGGCCCGGGTGGAAGGACAGGCCGTATCCTGGGAGCGAGGGAGCCACGACGGTGAAGGCGTCGGCCGGATCGCCTCCGAACTTCGACGGCTGCGTCAAGCGGGGAATGAGGTCGAGGAACTCGAACACCGAACCGGGCCAGCCATGCGAGAGCAGCAGCGGCATGGGAGCGGATCCCTCGCCGGGCACGTGCAGGAAGTGCAGATCGATGCCGTGCAGGGGCACACGGAACCCTGGAAAGGTATTCAGCGCCGCCTCCTGCGCCCGCCAGTCAAACCCGTGACGCCAGTGATCAAGGAGGCCGCGCAGGTATCCAACGTCGGTGCCGTAAGTCCAGGGCGGCTCGGGCGCCTGATCTGGCAGGCGCGTGCGGGCGAGCCGTTCGTGGAGGTCGGTGATCGCCGCGTCGGCCACACGCAGAGTGAAGGGAAGAGGTGCCGAGGTCATGGGGTCCTCTGTCGCTGGAAACGACAGGATGGACGATCCCGCGGGTGTAGAGGAAGGCGCGATAGCTTCACCCGAGGCTGGGACGCTCCGGGGCGCCAAGCTCACAGCGCTCCTTGCTGCTCCCACCCAGCTGCGAAGGGCTTCAGGAGCGAGGCAAGCGCCACCTCCGCTGGCTGCCGCCCGTCCAGGACGGCCTCAACAATGTCCGGCGCCAGCAACGTCAGCTGCAGCAGCCGCCCTATGTACCCGCGGTCGAGACGCTCCGCATCAGCCATCTCGGTGATGGAGGCGTACTGTCCCTCATCCAGCATGCGCTGGTACCGGAAGGCCCGGGCCAATGCCTTTACCAGCGCAGGATCAGCTCGGGTAGAGATCGTGGGTGCCGGCATGGCCGCGCTCGCCTTCCCATCCGGTGTGAACACTGTTTTCCGCCCTGGCCTGCGCCGTATCGACAGTGGCACCTGAACCGTGAGGCATGTCGGCTGGGCGGCGTTCATTCCGCAGCCTCCAGCAACGCTGGGCAACTCGTACTCAGATCCCGCACAAGAATAGCCAGCCCCTCCACCCGGAGCCGGATGTCCGCCCCCGTGCTAGACACCGTCACTCGCTCAACCAGCAGCCGCACGATTCGCGCCTGCTCGGCCGGAAACAGCTCACCCCAGAGTGGCTCCAGCTGGTATAGGGCGTCGCGCGCTTTTGCCTCAGTACCGTCGGGGCTCTAACGGCAGCTGCCCAGGCGCTCCAACTGTTCTGCGTGCTCACCAACACATAGTGCCGGGTTCGCCCTTGAAGGGACCCTTGAGGTCGCGGGTGATCCAACCACCGTAGAAGCCACCGGGCTGAGGCGTTACCGCCTCATCGTCAACGAGGCACCGATCCATGGCGCCGGCGTAAACCGCCAGATGGTCGCGGATGGCGGCGAAGGCAGGTGTTGGATCGGGATAGCTCCAGGCGGCCCGTTCCGCCACTCGGTTCCCTACCCAGATGCTCCAGTAATTTGCCTCACCCTTCCACTCGCAGAAGCTGCGTCCAGGCGCGGGCTCCAGCGTGCAGCCGGTGAAGGCAGCGCGCGGCAGGTAGTAGACGGGTGGATGCGAGGTCTCCAGCACGCGGAGCGCCCCTTCCGTTGCCGCAATGATGCGCCCTGCAAACTCGATGCGGATCGGCTTGGTAATTGGTTCGAGCGCGGGCGGCCGCGGGTAGTCCCAAACGTTCTCCATCGTCTCTCGCCCTCCGGGAGGCCGTCTTGTGTCCACAGGCGTCACGTCGGCACCACCTCAGCCAGAGTGGCGCAGGGGAGCCAGAGCGCCGGGATGATCTTGGACTATCCAGGTGCTGCCGCACGTCCATTCATCAAGCGTGCAGTGCCGTACGGGTGGTGGACGGACGAGACGGAGGAGGGCGTGAGGTGACGGGTCGAACGTTGCCTGTGAATTTCCAGGCGCCGCGGAAGACCGCAGCCGCACCATCGCCCATCTCCTCCACCCGCATCGCCGCTCGCATGCTCTCCGGCGTTTCCAGCGTCGCAAGGTCGACCAGTAGGTCGAACGGCACCTTGTTCATCGACGCTCTGGGCTGTGCCAGTTCCACGGCCATCCGGTTGAGGACGAGCGCCCCTACCGTGCGGGCCGCCTCGCGCTCGGCCAGCGGCACAGGCCAGCTTGGGTGGTGACCGGCGAAGAGCGCGACAGCCTCGTCCCATGCCTGCACCGTCGACACGCCACGGTCCACCAGGGTTCGGTAGCGCTGCTCGGCCAAGCGCGCGGCCAGGACGTCCATGTCAGGCGAAGGGGCGTGGGTATCGTGGAGGTGGCTCATGGGAGGAGCCTAGACCGACCATGAACGATTCGGGAACATGAAAACTGCGGCGCCGGTCGGGGGCGACGCACAGTCGGCGCTTCTCCCAAGGTTAGCCAACGTGCCCAAGCAATTCTGCAAAGTGGTCACGTTCGGAACGCAATTTCGAGGTGAAGTTGATATTGGCAATCGTCATCGGTCGGCAGATTCCTCGGCAAATCGATGTGACCTTTGCTCAATCGAACCGTTACCATTTACGGGTGGCTGGGAGTACGAGCGCCGGCGCGACGGTGATCGTCACGGAGGTGAATACTCCCGAGGCGATCGGCCTCAGGGTGGACTGCAGGTTCCAGCGATCATTGGTCAATTCTCGGCGGTCGGTGATCTGCGGAGAGTACCTGTAACTTCGTGAACCAGGCCGGACACACCGGCCTTTGAAGGAGGTTTCGAGCATGCGAAAGACAGGCTTTGTGCTTCTTGGCGTGGCTGTGCTCGGACTGAGCGGCTGCGGCTACAGCACCGGCGACCGTGCGGTTTCCGGCGGCCTTCTTGGGGCCGGGGCGGGAGCGGGCGTAAGCGCACTAACTGGAGGCAGCGTTGGCACAGGTGCCCTCATTGGCGGCGCAGCAGGCGCTGCAGGCGGTGCGCTGACCAGCGGCCGTGACGTGAACTTGGGACGCCCTGCCTGGCGCTGAGATCGGACTATTCAGTCGTGGAGCTGTGCCGGGCCGGTCGTTCGGCACAGCTCTGTTCACCCGGTTCGACAGCCTGTTCTCTCCAAACGGCCGGGAAGGCCTTCATCAATCTGTGAAGGCCGATCACCGGGCATGGGGATCCGTTCAGCACTACCTCGATCAGGCCCGGTGCCAGCAGGGTCAGGTGCAGCAGCCGTCCCGTGTACCCCTTGTCCAACTTCTCTACCTGCGCCGTCTCGGTGATGGGGCGTGTTGCTACTCGTCTAGCAAGCTCTTCTAACGGAAGGCTCGGATCAAGGCCCTACCGAGCACCGGGTTCGCTCGGCTGCAGATTGCAAGGCGCAAGTCTGGCCGAACTCGCCATCTCTGCTGATCACCGTCTTGCGCCTCAGCCAACGCCCGACGATGAGCGCCACCTCGACTGTGATGTGGCTGGGTGCAGAACGCTCACTTCGCTACCGAGAACGCCTCCAAGCGTGCCTCAGCGCGCGCAACTTCGCCGCCAGGTAGGATGAACAGGTTCAGGGACGCTATGCCGCGGCGTGCGTCGCATTCACCTCGTCGGAGGTGGCGGCAGCCTCGCCCATGATGGTGTGCATCTCGCGCAGGAGAGCCGCGCCCTTCACCGTGCGCTGGACCAGCACGGAGCGGCGATCCTGCGGGTCGGTCCTCCGGCGAGCGAAATCCAACTCGCCCAGCCGGTCCAGCGCCCGGGTGATCGCGGGCTTGGAGACGTTGAGCGCGGCGGCCAGCCCGCGCACAGTGTGCGGACCCTCGCCGAGATAGACCGTCAGAAACACGCCGAGCTGCCGCGCCGAAAGGTCAGGTCCGTCGCGGCGAACAAGCGCAACAACCGTTTCCTTCAGCATGCCAATAAACTGGTCCGGTGTGCCTTGCACGGGCATGAGAGGGCTTCCTTCTACCAGAACATTGGGCATGCAGGTCGTTCCGGATGCTGTTTATAAGGTGATCAACCCTACAATTCAACCCAAAGTTGCACTTGCGTGTACTTACCTCGCGTTAGAAGCTGTCAGTCCGTCCAAATTGGGCGGAGCTCAGGCTGAGGGGCTTAGCTCGATGAGGGACATCAGGATCTCCATCAACGCAATTGCGGGCGGCAGTCTGGAGCTCAGGTGATGGCTGAGACACCATCAAGTTCAACTCCTCCTATGCCGCTTCAGTCTCTTTCCGGGTTTATGCGTGCGGGTTGGAGTGGCTCCCTCCTACCCGTTTCTAACCACCCCTTATCTGCTAGCGGCGACTGCGCTGCGGACGATTTCAATCCGGATGCTGAACTAATAAGCTGCTGCGCCGATCATGCCAAGTATATGGCTGCGGTAAAGGACGCTCCAGACGAGGCAGAGGATGGACCTGCTTGGCGCGCCTATGAGGATAACCGTGACGCAATCAGCGCCGCTATGCCGCAAACCTTGGCCGGCATGGTCGCAAAAGCACGTGCTGCAAAGCTGGAGGCGACGTTCTGGGACAGTTCTGAGAATATCGATGGGACCATGGGCCAGCCATGGGCATGGGACTTGGTAAACAGCCTTCTGCGACTGGCGGGTGAAAGGTAAGCCTCCTTCACGTCCCGCTCAGACTGTCTGAGGTCGTACCACAGCAGCAAGCTGGCGAGCCCAATCTGGTGGGATCGGCTGCATGAGCCGAGGCAGCTTGAACTCGTCAGGCTGTGTTCCATTGAGAACCGCCTCGATGATATTCGGGGCCAGCAGGGTGAGTCGCAGGATCTGCCCGGCGTAGCCGCGTTCGATCCGCTCTGCCGCCGCCAACTCCGTGATCGATGCGTAGTGCCCACCGTCCAGCATTGCCTGCCAACGGAACGCGCGTGCGAGCGCCTTCACCAGGGCAGGATCTCCTCGGATTTGGGCTGCAGCAGGCGAGCTACCGTCCGGCGTGACCACCGTCTTCCGCCCAGGCCTGCGCCGTATAGCCAGGGGCACCTGCACCGTAAGGCAGGTTGGATGGGCAACGCTCATTCCGCCGCTTCCAACATCTTGGTGCTCCCCGCTCCTAAATCCCGCACGAGGCTGGCCAGACCCTCGACCCGCAGCCGGATGTCTGCCCCCGTGCTGAACACCGTGACCCGCTCCACCAGCAGGCGTAAGATCCGCGCCTGCTCGGCGGGGAACAGCTCATCCCACAGCGGCTCCAGCTGGTGCAGGGCGTCCCGCGTCTCAGCTTCGGTCAGGTCGGGGTCGCTGATCCGCGCCGCCGCCCAGGTGCCCACGATGATCTCCGGCTGTCGCAACAGGGCTCGGACCTGCCCGACTACCGCCGCCTCGATCTCCGCCGCCGAGATGCGCCGCACGAGGGCGGGGTCGGTGCTGTCGTGTTGGCCGCCGCCCTTCAGCGCCGCCTGACTGACGTAGTACCGGTACAGACGGCCTCGGCGCCGCGTGTGGGTCGGCGAGAGCGCCCGCCCGTCTGTCCCGTAGATCAGCCCCTTCAGCAGCGCCGGCGTCTGGTTCCGCGTGCCGTTACCCCGGGTGTGGGGGCTCTCCTTCAGCAGCGCGTGCACCTTGTCCCAGAGCGCCCGCTCGATGATCGCCTCGTGCTCGCCGGCGTAGACCTCCCCCTTGTGCGCCGCCTCGCCGACGTAGGTCCGGTTGTTCAGCAGCTTGTAGACGTCACCCTTGTCCAGCAGCCGCCCCGACCGGCTGGTCAGGCCCTCCGCCTGGAGCAGCCGGGCAGTCTCGGTGCCCGATCCGGTGTCCAGGAAGGTGCTGAACACCCGCCGGACCGTTCGGGCCTCGGCCTCGTTGACCAGGAGCTTCCTGCCCCTGACCTCGTAGCCGAGCGGCACGTGCCCGCCCATCCACATGCCCCGGGCGCGGGAGGCAGCGAACTTGTCCCGGATGCGCTCGCCGATCACCTCGCGTTCGAACTGGGCGAAGGAGAGCAGGATGTTGAGGGTCAGCCGCCCCATGGAGGTGGTGGTGTTGAAGGACTGGGTGATGGAGACAAACGTCACCCCGTGCGCCTCGAAACTCTCCACCAGCCGGGAGAAGTCCATCAGCGAGCGGGAGAGGCGGTCGATCTTATAGACCACCACTACGTCCACCCTCCCCTGCTCGATGTCGCGAAGAAGGCGCTGCAGGGCCGGCCGCTCCAGGGTGCCGCCCGAGAAGCCCCCGTCGTCGTAGCGGTCCGCCACCAGCGTCCAGCCCTCTGCCCGCTGGGACAGGACGTAGGCCTCACAGGCACCCCGCTGGGCATCGAGGGTGTTGAACTCGCGGTCGAGCCCCTCGTCCGTGGACTTCCGGGTGTAGACGGCGCAACGGAGCCGCCGCACGGGGGTAGGAGGCGGCACCACCTCGGCCGCCCTGCCCTGGCGCCGGCTCATGCGCCCCTCCCCTGGCCCTTGAGGCCGAAGAAGGTCCAGCCGTTCCAGCGGGTGCCGGTGATGTGCCGCGCCACCGCCGAGAGGGAGCGGTAGGGCCGGCCTTCAAATTCAAATCCGTCGGCCAGCACGGTGACCGCGTGCTCCACCCCCTGCCACTCGCGCAGCAGGCGGGTGCCGGCCAAGGGGCGGCTGTCGGCCCGGATGCGGCGGAGCACCACGTTGCCGCCGTCTAGCTGCTCGCCGAGCGCCTCCAGGCGGGCGCGGGTCTCAGCCTTCAGCCCGCCATAGGCGAGCTCCTGGATGCGGTAGGCGAGGCGGCTCTGGAGGTAGGCACGGTTGAAGGGAGGCGGCTCCTTGCCGAACAGCTCGCGCCATTGCTGCTTCAGCTGGGCGGTGGGGGCGCTCTGGAGCGCTGCCAGGCGGCCGAGCACGTCGGCGGGCGGGATGGTCGGGAAGACGGACGTGGGCGGCGCAGGCGGGGCGGTAGGTCCATTACCGGCCCCCCTCCCCTGCCGTTCGATGGCTCTCTGCGTCATGCGTGTCTCCGAGTTTGGGGAAGGACACGACCGCTCTGTTCGGCCGAAAAGTGTAGCGAACTCTCTCCCAGGCCCCGGCCCTGCTCGACGTCACGGGCGAGATCCTCACCAGTGTGGGCGCGAAGCCGCAGCAGCCCGGCCGCGAGGATGGTGCACACCTCGCGGAGGTGAGGGGGCAGGTGCAGGTTGAGCTCACGGGGAAGTTGGCCGGCTCGGGCCTGACGCACCGGTTTGGAGGGCTCGACCGCCTGGCGATCGCCGTTTAGAACAAACGAGCAACCTTGCTTAGGAGTCGACCTCATGGCCGGAGCCCCAGCCCCTCATGACACCTGAGCCGCTGGTCTCCCTGCCACTCACGGAAGCGCTGGCGAGGCTGTGTGGTCGGGGGCTCGCCCGAGACCTTTGGGAGGCCGATCGGCGCCTGGAAAAGTTGCGTGCACAAGCAGCTGCTGCAGGCGGGCAAACTCCAGTGGGTAGGAGCAGCGAGAAAAGCCTCCAAGCTGAAATCGCTGGTGCAGATTTCAACCAGCTCGCTGCGAACTCCGCTCTTCAGTGCGACCTTGCTGCCCGGATCCGGCGTGGCGAGTTTCACCTGCACGGTCGGCGACGCCCTGTTACTGCCTGCGATCCATCGATCGTGCTTTCGATTGCAGATGCAGACTCGGTCACATTCACTCCTCTGTTCAACACCATCGAACTGAACGGCGAGAGTTACGACGACGTCGAGGCCGTTTTTGGCCCTGTGCCAATCCACGACGTGGCCGAACCACGCCGGCTGCCATTGCTCCAAGCCCTGTCGCACTGGAGTAGTCCCTGGACTTTGCTGAACATCCGTCGCAGCGAAGCCTACTTTCGTACGGACGAGATCCGAGCCTTCGGACTTCCTACACTCAGTGGAACCAGCCGAGCCAAGAGTGCTGAGCAGGGTCTCTCCCCAAAGCAGCATGTCGAGGGACAGCGCCTCTTGGAAACACTCTGGGCAGAGCTGGGTAAGGACCTGCAGTCGCGGATCGCTGGCCGTGAGATCTATCTCACCGGTGTTCAAACCAGACCGGCAGTGATGACGACCCAGCAGCTCATCCCAACAACTTGGGCGTATGACCTTCGGTTCAACTTCGATGTCATGTCCGTCACAGCACATGGCCACCGGTGGACAGCAGTCGAGTGTTGGCTGGATCCGCCAGATATCGGCTCCGACCCAGCCGAGCGCGCGATCTCCGATCCAGCGACGCCTGCACCTCCCGCGACACTGCAGCCCGAGGATGTCGCAGGCCTGACCGACGAGGCAATCCTCACGCTGCTTGAAGAGCATGCGAAGCGTGTGGTCGAAGGGCCAGACGCTAAGCTGATCGCGCCGGGCAAGATCTCCTTGCTGCCGATTGTGAAACGCAAGATGGAGTACCGGGCAAAGCAGGGTGCACTCATGCCCAAGATCGCCGACGAAGCCGAAGTTTTGGCTGACTGGATTGCGTTGAAAGTTAAATCGCATGCAGTGCCCACAGCCTCCACAATCGCAAAGGTTCTGAGCGGGACTTACGCAGCGCTGAAGGCGCGATCCACGGCCGCGATTCAAAACTCTGGAGATTGAATCGCGGCCGTGGATCGCGGTTCCTGGAAAGCGCTTCTTGACGACAAGCGAAGTCGTCATAAGGTGCTGCATTGCCTGTCAGAATCGCTCAATTCGAATGGGTAACTCTCACTGAGGCGACACTCTGCGCCTGGACTGGCGCCGCCGCTCCCGGTGACTACCTCGTCTACCACCGAGGGTTCCTTAGCTGGGATCTCGCGCCGGAGCTGAGCGTTCTCAGCAAACCCCAGCGCGCCACCCTGAGCCGCCTCGCCAGTCGCGCCCGCCAGCTGTCAGAGCAAGGTCTCGTCCACCTCGTGCAGCGTCGCGAGGGGCTGGGTGAATACACCTACCTCATCGTGATGCGACCGCGGCTTCGCGCGCCGTGCACGGGCGTACTCCAGCGAGTGCTCTCGGGCACCGAGGCTGTGCTGGCATGAGAGACGCTGCGACAGCCGCTGCCATGTCTGATCCCGAGCGGAACCGCTGGTTCAGCCGCCGTTGGCAGGACTGGGTGACCCTGCCCGCCATTTCGCCCACCCCGCTGCCCGAGCTGCTTGAACCGGACGAGGCGCTGGAGGTGACCGGCCACGCGCTGCTGCTCGCCTGGCGTGAGGAGCGGGCCCAGCAGTCGCAGCAGGAGCGGGCGCCATGAACGCCTGGACGCAAGCCGCACCCGAGGCGCCCGACATGACCCCCCGGACCATCACCTGCACCTTCGGCCACTACACGGACACGGTCTGGACTGACCGGCGCAAGCTGATCTGGGAAAGCTTGGCCGCGATCCTTACCGATCACCGGGTTGGTTCAAAGGACGGCACCTGCATCGTCCCGGCCACCTTCACCGGCACACGCCGCCACAAGAACGACGCGGCGCGCATCGATGTGGTCGTGCTCGACAGCGACGCGGGCTTCACGCTGGAGGAGATCCACTCTGCCCTCACCAGGCAGGGCTGGACCGCGGTGATCAGCTCCACCCACTCGCATCTCACCACCCGAACGCTCGCTCGGCGGGGGAGCTGGGACAAGTTCCTCCTGACCGCGGCAGATCCGAACTAGGCCCCAACCGAGTTCCTCCTCGGCAAGGGCTATCTCCGCCCTGTGGTCGCGGGTGCACGGGTGGTCGAGGAGGGGGACGAGTACGTCTTCTTCGAGCACCAGCCCTGCCCGAAGTTCCGCATCGCCATTCCCCTGCTCCGCCCATGGCTCGCTGCCAGCTACGACAAGCAGCAGGTGGCGAACGCGGCTTGGAAGGAGCGCATTGAGGCGCTCGCCGCCGTGCTGCACCTCGACCACGACCAGGCCTGCACCGACACGTCGCGGCTCTTCTTCCTGCCCCGCCGCCCTGCCGATGGTCCGCCACCCGAGACCGCAGTGCTGGAGGGCGAGCCCTGCGACCTGTTCAGCCTTCCCTCGGCACCGCGTCAGGAGTGCGCCAAACCGGCAGGTAGTGGCGAGGCAAGGTCCCGCAAGCGCCAGGCCTCCCCGGATGGCGGCCTGACCTTCACCGACCAGGAGACCGGCGAGGTCCTTGATCTCCGGGCCTGGGCACGCAAGCACGCCGGGCAGTTCGAGATCGTCGATGCCTTACGGGCGCGCCGTCCCGACGTGTTCACCGGAAAGGTGGCCGAGAGCACCAAGCACCACCTCCGCTGCGTCAACGAGGAGGTCCACACGCAGGCGGGGGTGGATGCCGCCACCTTCGTGGTGAATGCGAGCGAGAGCACCAGCCGCGGCTTCGTCCACCACTGCCGCCATGCGCATTGCGACGGCCGCGACCGCCTGCTGTTCCTGCACCAGATGCTGCAGCAGGGCTGGCTCAGGGTTGCGGACCTGACCGACGCCGCCTTCCTGGCCGAGGACGTGCCAACCCGCCCCCTCATCCGGTTCGTCGGGGGCGAGATCGCGGCGATCGTGGATCAGGCCGAGCACGCCCTCATTGAAGCCGAGCTCGCCGTCTACCAGCGCGGTGCCTTCCTCGTCCGGCCCGGCCTCGTCTCGGTCAGCATCGCCCAAGGTCGAGAGGTCTCGGCTCAGCGGATCATCGAGGTCAGGGAACACGCTCTGGTCGAGGCCATGACTGTGGCAGCGGACTGGGAGAAGTTCGACGCCCGCTCCGAGTGCTGGGTCCGGATCGACGCGCCCATCAAAGTCGCGGCCACCTACCAGCAGCGAATCGGGCACTGGCGGACGCCTATCCTCACTGGGATCGTCAACGCTCCAACACTCCGCGCGGACGGAAGCATTCTCACTCAACCCGGCTACGACGGGGCGACTGGGCTGCTGCTCGACACCCGAGGGGAGGCCTTCCCCCCAATCCCAGAGCAGCCCTCCTACACCGAGGCGGTCCAGGCCATGGCCGTGCTGGACACCCTCGTTGACACCTTCCCCTTCGTGGACAAGCCGAGCCGGGCCGTTGCCCTCTCTGCCATCTTCACCGCCTGCATTCGTCGGTCCCTGCCGACAGCACCGATGCATGCCTTTACGGCGCCGACCGCCGGATCCGGCAAATCCATGCTCGTCGATCTGGCCAGCGTGATCGCCTTCGGGCGGGAGGCTGGGGTCATCGCTCAGGGCAAGACGGAGGAGGAGCTGGAGAAGCGTCTCGGCGCCCTGCTGCTCGCAGGCGACCAGGTAATCGCGATCGACAACTGCGAGGCCCCACTCGGGGGCGAGTTTCTCTGCTCCATGCTGACCCAGACCGTGGTTCGCCCGCGCATTCTAGGCCGGTCAGAGGCGCCGGAGCTGCCGGCCAATGCCATGGTCACGGCAACCGGCAACAATCTCGTCCTTGTTGGTGACATGACCCGCCGGGCCGTGCTCTGCCAACTCGATCCCAAGGAGGAACGGCCAGAGCTCCGCACCTTCGACACGGACCCCATTGCGGCCGTGAAGGCCAACCGCGGCCGCTACCTTATCGCCGCCTTGACGGTGTTGCGGGCCTACCATGTGGCCAAGCGCCCGAACGCGCCGGCCCCACTCGGTTCCTTCGTTGCCTGGAGCAACTGGGTACGCGGCGCCCTGATCTGGGTTGGCCAAGCGGATCCTGTCGAAACGATCGAGGAGGCTCGCGACCTCGATCCGAAACTCGACATGCTGGTCGCGGTGCTGACGCAATGGAGCAAGGTAGTCGAGAACACCGACGTCTCTGTGCGTGACCTGATTGAGGCGGCGACGAAGCAGCGGTCATCCAGTCTGGGCGCGTTCCAGCACGTGAAGCCGGAGTTTCTCTACCCGGATTTCCGGGAGGCACTCCTTGCGGTGGCCGGCGATGGCGGTGCGGTGAACAGCCGCCGCCTCGGCAAGTGGTTGGCGGCTCATCAGAACCGTGTCGTACAGGGCGCCAAGATCGTGCGCCTCGGCCTCAGTGCGGGGATCATGCAGTGGCGGCTTGAGGGTAAGATCAAGGAGGCCACCCATGCTGCGCCATGATGGCTCTGGTGGGTTTGGTGGGTTCCATGGGTTTGCTGCCCTTACCCCGCGACAAGTGTCGGAACAGCTTCATCACCGTGTTTGTGACGCACGTATGTGTTCTGACACTTACTGGTATAGGACCGGGACAAACCCATCACATCCACCAAACCCACCAGAACGCAGCACCTGCGAGGCGCGCGCCCCACCACGTGGGCAACCACCCGATGCTTGCCGATTTGTGTCCAAACTGGAGGTCCCGCTGATGGTATCCCTCACAAGCAACATTTCGCCTGCCGCGTTCCCGCCTTACAACCGCGCCCGCGTCGCTGAGCTGATCCCTTACGCCCGCAACGCCAGGACGCACTCGCCCGCGCAGGTGGCGCAGATCGCCGCCTCCATCCGCGAGTTCGGCTTCACCAACCCCATCCTCGTCGATGGCGAGCGCGGCGTCATTGCCGGCCATGGGCGCCTACTTGCCGCGCGCCAGCTGGGCATGACCGAGGTGCCGACGTTGGAGCTGAGTCATCTCACCCCGGCACAGCGCCGCGCCTACGTTCTCGCCGACAACCGCTTGGCGCTTTCGGCCGGCTGGGACGAGGACCTGCTGCGGGTGGAGCTGGCAGAACTCGGGGCGGAGGGCTTCGACCTGTCGCTCACCGGCTTCAACGAGCTGGAGATCGCGTCCTTCCTGGCTGAGCCCACCTCGGGGCTGACCGACCCTGACACTGTCCCTCTCCCACCCGAGGCGCCTGTATCCACCTTGGGTGATACGTGGCTGCTGGGCCGCCACCGGCTGCTCTGCGGCGACTGCACCCACCCTGCCGTCGTGGAGGCGGTACTCGCCGGCGTGCGGCCCCACCTGATGGTCACGGACCCGCCCTACGGCGTGGACTATGACCCGGCCTGGCGGAACGAAGCCCTGGAGGGCAGCAACACCCAGCGTACGGGCAAGGTCCTCAACGACGACCGTGCTGATTGGACCCAGGCCTGGGCGTTGTTCATGGGCGACGTTGCCTACGTCTGGCACGGCGCCCTGCACGCGGGCACCGTGGCGGACAACCTCACCGACTGCGGGTTCCAGATCCGGGCGCAGATTATCTGGGCGAAAGAGCGCCTGGTGCTCGGCCGCGGGCACTACCATTGGCAGCACGAGCCTTGCTGGTACGTGGTCCGCAACGGGGCGAAGGGCCATTGGGCGGGAGACCGCAAGCAGACCACCGTGTGGCAGATCCCCAGCCGCGACCAGGACACCGACACCGTCCACGGCACCCAGAAGCCGGTCGAGTGCATGCGCCGCCCGATCGAGAACAACTCCTCGCCCGGGCAGGCGGTGTACGAGCCCTTCTCCGGCTCCGGCACCACCCTGATCGCTGCCGAGATGACGGGCCGTGCCTGCCACGCCGTCGAGCTGTCTCCCGCCTACGTCGATGTGGCGGTGCTCCGTTGGCAGGCCTTCACCGGGCTGGAGGCGCGCCTGGAGGCCAATGAGCGGACCTTTGCCGAGGTCAGGACCGAGCGCTGCCCCGCCACCGCCGAGGAGGCCTGACATGGCCAAGGGCGGGCTCTACGTGCCCACCGCCGAGCAGCGCCGAACCGTGCGGGTGATGTCCGGCTTTGGCATCCCCCAAACCGACATCGCTACCCTCCTGGAGATCGACCCAAAAACGCTTCGCCTGCACTTCCGACACGAGCTGGACCGAGGCGCGGCCGAGGCCACGGTCAAGGTCGCCCAGACGCTATTCTCCATGGCGACCTCCGGTCAGAACACGGCCGCCTCGATCTTCTGGATGAAGGCGCGCGCGGGATGGCGCGAGAAGCACGAGGTGGTGCTCTCGGCCAAGCCCACGGGCGAGATGACCGACGCCGAGCTGGAGGAGGAGATCGCCCGCGCCAGGGCGGCCCGCCTGGTGCTCGACCGGGCTGCCCCGAGTGCTGACGAGGACCCCGGCGATGGAGAGTGACCCCGCCTGGGAGCTGGGCCAGCGCCGCGCCATTCGCCGCGAGTTCGGCCTGTGGTGCGAGCACGCGCTCGCTCCGCAGGGCATGCTGCCCGCCGCCCACCATCGCCTGCTCATCCGCGAGCTGCAGGCCGTGGCCGATGGGGTGCACGACCGGCTGATGGTGTTCATGCCCCCGGGCTCGGCCAAGAGCACCTACACCTCCGACCTGTTCCCCGCCTGGTTCCTCGCCCAGGGCCGGGACCGCCGAGTGATTGCCACCTCCAACACTGCCGACCTGGCCGGCACCTTCTCTCGCCGCGTTAGGGGCCGCATTCGCAGCCATGGCCCCACTCTGGGCTACCGCCTGGACCGGGAGGCGGAGGACCTCTGGACCACCAGCAACGGCGGCGAGTACCGGGCGGCCGGCATCGGAGGGGTGATCACCGGCCTGCGCGCCGACCTGGCGCTGATCGACGATCCGGTGAAGTCGCGCGAGGAGGCCGACAGCGAGGCACGGCGGAACCGAGTGTGGGAGTGGTACCAGGACGACCTCCGCACCCGCCTCCGGCCCGGTGCCGCCATCGTGGTGGTGCAGACCAGGTGGCATCAGGACGATCTCTCCGGCCGGCTGCTGGAGGCGCAGGGGGATAGGTGGCGGGTGGTGTCGCTCCCCGCCGAGGCCGAAGAGGGCGATCCCCTCGGTCGGGCACCCGGCGAGATGCTGTGGGCGGACGACACCTACGGCTATGCTGCTTCCCTGGCCCGCGTGAAGGCGGAGGCGAGCACCCGCAGCTGGGCCGCGCTCTACCAGCAGCGGCCGGTGCCGGAGACAGGCGACTACTTCCAGGCGGCCTGGCTGCACCCGGCGGACAGCCTGCCGGACCGTACCACGCTCCGGGTCTACGGCGGCTCGGACTACGCGGTGACCTCGGGCGGGGGTGACTGGACGGTGCATGTGGTGGTCGGCATGGACCCGCAGGGCCGGCTCTGGCTGCTGGATCTCTGGCGCGGGCAGGCGGCGGCGGACGCTTGGATCGAGGCCTTCTGTGACCTCGTGCGCAAGTGGCGGCCGATCGGTTGGGCGGAGGAGACGGGGCAGATCCGCGCAGGTGTGGGGCCCTTCCTTGAGCGGCGTATGCGCGAGCGCAGGGCGTATGTAGCGCGGCACCCCTTCCCCACCCGTGGCGACAAAGGCGTCAGGGCGCAGTCGATCCGAGGAAGGATGGCGCTGGACGGGCTCCATGTTCCGAGGAGCGCATCTTGGCGCCAAAGCTTTGAGGCGGAGCTGCTGAGCTTTCCCGCCGGCAAGCACGACGACCAGGTGGATGCGCTCGGACTGGTGGGGCAGCTGCTCGACCGTATGGTCCGCGGCACCCCCGCCAAGCGCCAGGAGCCTGCACGCCGGGACGGGTACTTACGCATGTTCGATCGCGACTACAACGAGGTGGGCAGATCTTGGAAGACGGTTTGATAATCAAGCAGGGGAACCTACGCACGGATTGCCCCCTCCTCCTGACATGCTCAAAATGGCATACTACCCTCCACACCAAGTGGGAGCTGCCGTAACCCTTCGGTGATGCCATACCGCTTGGGCGCACGCCGTTTCAGGACCGGATGCTCGCACCTTCTCCCACCCCACCCTATGCACGTCACCATGGTGCAGCCTTCTGGCCACTGTGGGCGGCATCGGTGCTCTTGCCCTTGATACTATTTGCAAGCGGAGCGTGGTGGACCTGGCACCAGGTGAAACAGGAAACCCAAACTCACGTCGTCCGAACTGTGGATCTACTGCGAGAGCACGCGCTGCGCGCACTCGAAGCAGGAGATGTCCTACTCACTGCCGTTCAGCAACAAACCGCTTCCATGAGTTGGCATGACCTTGCGTCGAGCCGCGAAACAGCCAGATCTCTGCGCGTTCTAAACGGTGCAGCGCGATGGGTCAGCGCGATCGGCATAGTCGAACCCGCTGGACACATGGTCCAGCTCACCGCCGCTCCTGTTGAATCTCTTCGCATCGACGTGTCCGACCGTGACTACTTTCGTGCCCACCAGGGACTTGGTGGATTGTTGTTAGGAAATTGGGTTGGCGAGACATCAGCCGGTCGTGTGGACGGCACCGGCATTTTCCCGGTAAGTCGTGCTCGTCTTCGGGTGGACGGCACACCAGATGGCGGCGTGCTCCTTGTCGCGTTCCGGACGGTCGACTTCGCGACCTATTACGCCACAGTCGCGGAAGGATCGTCTGACGTTGTGATGCTCCTGCGGGATGATGGGGCCGTTCTGGCGCACCACCCGGCCCTCTATCCGGAATTTGGACAGAAGCTCTCGTCGACCGCACCACCGATGCTAGCACTCCGCCGTGCGTCAGAGACCTCCGTAACCCATCCGCTCGGTGATTCGCTTAATTTGTTCGGGTCAGATGAAGTGCTTTATACCGCGCGCCAGATCCCTGGTCACCCGCTAAGCGTAATGTATGGGCTACATCCAAGTGTGCCGCGCACCGCGTGGCTCCAACGGCTCACATCGATCGGTGCAATTGCCGGTGCTGCGGCACTGCTCTTGCTATGGCTCACTTGGTACGTGCAGCGCCGGGCTTTTGGTGAGCGCGACGCACTTGCGCAAGCTCGACGTGAGGCAGAGCGAAGGGAGCAGGCGGAAGCAGCGATGCGCGAGGGCCAGCGGTTTGAGCTGCTTGGTCAGCTTGCGGCTGGTGTTGCTCACGATTTCCGCAATGTCGTTCAAGCCGTACAGAGCGGCGCACGGTTGATCCAGAATGCAGCCACACGTGACCCGGGGCGGGTACACGCCCTGGCTGAGATGGTTTCCGATGCGGCAGGTCGCGGGACCGAGTTAACCCAAAGGATGCTCGGCTTCGCTCGTGGAGGTGCAGGGATCGCCGCAGGGCATGAGCCGACCACCATGCCAGCCCTTGCCGTGGACACAGCTTGCTCTCTCATCAGAGCGGCACTCGGCCTGAAATACCAAATTCAGTGCAAGGTCGACGCTGGCCTTCCAAAACTCGTACGTGGAAACCGTGCGGAGCTGGAAGCAGCACTTATCAACCTTGCCATCAACGCCCGTGATGCAATGCCTGACGGTGGAAATGTCTCGATAATGGCAGATCCTGAGGATGACCCTACAAGCCTTCCTCCCGGACGCTACGCACGCATCAGCGTAGTCGACACTGGAGCCGGCATGGACCAGTTGGTCCTGGCGCGCGCCACAGACCCGTTCTTTACGACGAAGCCGCGGGGCAAAGGAACAGGCCTCGGACTAGCCACAGCACGCACCTTCGTTGAGGAG
The DNA here is from genome assembly GCF_042433125.1 of Muricoccus vinaceus. Taxonomy (NCBI): domain Bacteria; kingdom Pseudomonadati; phylum Pseudomonadota; class Alphaproteobacteria; order Acetobacterales; family Roseomonadaceae; genus Muricoccus; species Muricoccus vinaceus. The sequence goes on from NZ_JBHLVZ010000041.1 coordinate 28,329, forward strand.
ATCGGTGGTAGATTGTTCATCACCAGCGCCCCGGGCGAGGGCACAACTGTTACCCTGTGGCTTCCAGCATACGCCGACGGTGCTGAGTAGCAAACTCGACGGAATGAAAACTGCGAGGCTCCTCCCTCACTCACGCCCGTGTCTATGTGGCCTCATGCCATGTTCACCACCCACCAACGACCGTTGATGGGTGGTGAACACCTCTCCAAGGAAGGCCTCTCCTTTGTCAGCGCCACATCGGCCAACGTTCTCCCAAGTTACCAATGCTGCTGAGCGGCCCAAGTGCCCTATCCTGCTGTAGCATCGTTCTCACCTCAGAGAAGTACGATGTCCCGATGACAGACTCCGACGTCTGGGTGCACCGCTGTCTCAGTCAAACCGGGGGGCGTTCAATCGGCTTGAATGCCGGCCTCGTGGACCAGGGTGCTCCATCTTGCCACCTCGCCTCGCAGCATAGCGTCCGAAGCCGCAGCGTTGGGCAGTCCGCGCTCCAGGCCTACGTCGCGTAGGCGTGCCTGAAACGCTTCTGTGCCAAGGATGGCCGCGACCTCCTGGCGCAACCGGTCGAGCGTCGCCGGCGGCGCGCCCGCGCGCGCGGACAGGGCATGCCACACGGTAAACTTAAACCCGGGGACGCCCGCCTCGGCGACGGTGGGCAGGTCCGGGCTTCCGGGCGACCGCCGCTCCCCTGTGGTGGCCAGGGCGCGCAGTCGGCCGGATTGAATCTGTCCCATCACCTCGGACGGCCCGGCGAACATGAAGTCCAGCGTGCCGGCCACCAAGTCCGTCACCGCCGGGCCACCGCCGCGGTAAGGCACATGCTGCGCGCTGATCCCCGTCATCTTCGAGAGAAGGACAACCGTGACGTGGGAGGGTGAGCCGACACCCGGAGAGCCGTAGCTAAGCTCACCCGGCCTGGTGCGTGCGATGTCGAGCAGCCCCTTCAGGTCCCGGATCGGGCTTGCCTGCGGTACCACCAGCACGGAGGAGGAGGTGGCGGGCACCGCGACGGTCGTGAAGTCCCGCAGCGTGTCATAGCCCGGGCTGCGCATGATGACGGGCGTGATCGCATGGGTTCCGATGTGGCCCTCGACCAACGTATAGCCGTCCGCGGGGGCCTGGGCTGCGGCGGCCATGCCGATGGCGCCGTTGGCACCGCCGCGGTTCTCCACCACGACGGGCTGGCCGAACCGCGTCCCAAGCTCTGTTCCGATCAGGCGCGCGATGAGGTCAGAGCTGCCGCCCGGCGCGAAGGGCACGATGATGCGGACCGGCCGGTCCGGCCATTCGGCGCGGGCAGGGACGGCGGCAAGGAGGGTTGGAAGAAGCAGGGCTGTGCGGCGCTGAACCGATCTCATGTCGGCTTCCTTTTCTGGACTTCGGGGCTCAGTCGAGGAGCGGACGGGGCACGATCTTCCTGGCTTCGAGGATAGGGTCACCGGACGGCTGCAGCAGCCCGCACCCGCCGGCGATCGACCACCAGAGATGGTCCGCCCGCTGCACAATGAGGCATTCCAGGCTGCGGATCAGGTGCTCCCCTTCGAAGGAATGCGCGAGGGCAATGTGCGCCAGTTCCTCGGGCAACCCGGCCGCGATGCAGAGATGCGCGCCGTAGACGGGATGGCGCAGGGAGGGCAGGCCCGAGGCGGAGGGATCGCCGGTCCAGCGCGCCCGGTTGGCCGGGTCGAACTCCCAGGGCTTGCCCACATCGTGTGTGAGCCCGCCGGCGATCACCAGATCACGATCTATGCGAGTGGCAGGGTCCATGGCCGCGAACTCGTCGGCGATGGAAAGGGCGATGCGGGTCACGCCTCGCAGGTGCGTGGCCTGGTCACCCCGCCGCAGGGCGAACTGGCCAGGGTTCGACTCTCCGGGGACGTCCGAGACGCGCGCGAAGCTGCTCTCGGACAATGCCAGGCACCAGACCTCCACGCATTTGCGCCGCAGTTCCTCGTTCCCGATCTTTGCCAGTTCGGGCAGGTCCTCCAGGACCTCGGCACGCATGGCATCGGTGATCTCACGCCGTGAGCGGCGGTCGAGGAAGTTCATGGCGCGCCTACTCCAGCACGATGTTGAGGTCACGCGTCACGCTCCCCCACTTGTTGATCTCCGCGTCGATGAAGCGGGCATATTCGGTGGACGAGCCCTGACCGGGAACGTAGCCGCTCGCTGCGAAGCGCTCGCGGATCTGCGTGTCCTGCAGCGCACGAGCTGCGGCGTCGTGCAGGCGTGCCACGATGTCCGGCGGCGAGCTAGCCGGAAGGGAGAGGCCTAGCCATCCGACCGCGGAGAAGCCGAGATAGCCGCTCTCAGCGACGGTGGGCGCCTCCGGATAGAGGGGGCTTCGTGCCTCGCTCGTCACGCCTAGCACGCGCAGGCGGCCGGCGCGCACGTGCGGCAGGGGAATGTCGACGTTGATCATTACGATCGGCACCTGGCCCGCGAGCACGTCAGTGATGGCCGGCGCGGCACCGCGATAGGGGACGTGCAGCATCTCAATCCCCGCCGCGCGCATCAGCATCGCCATGGCGAGATGGCCGGAGGAGCCGCTGCCGGGGCTGGCAAAGGTGAGGTCGCCCGGCTTCTCCTTCGCCATCCGGACTAGGTCCTGCAGGGTGCGGGCGGGGAAGCCCTCGGCGACGACGAGGGCATTCGGCAGGGAGGCGAGCTGGGCGACGTGCGTAAAGGCCGTGCGGGAGTCGTAGGGCATGTTGCGGTACAGCCCGTGATTCATCGCGTTCTGGCCATTGCCGGAAACGAGCACGGTGTAGCCGTCCGGCGCCGCGCGGGCGACCTGCGCCGCCCCGATGCTGCCGTTGGCCCCGGGGCGGTTGTCCACCACAAAAGGCTGGCCAAGCGCCTGGGAAAGGGGCTGGGCCACCATCCGCGTCACCACGTCGTTGCTGCCGCCCGGCGGAAAGGGCACCACGAGGGTCACGGGCCGCTCGGGCCAGGTGGCGGCACGGCCGGCGCGCGGCAGCGCGAGGGCGGGCACGGCCAGGGCCATCGTGCCAAGGGCCGAGCGGCGGGTCAGCTTCTGCATGTTGTCTCCTCCGTCAGGGGGTGGGGCGTTCAGACCGCAAGGCGCCAGGTTTCGCTGGTCCAGGACGCCAGCCGCTCGCCCTGCAGGTCCAGCCCTGTGCCCGGCGCGTCCGGCACGGCCATCGTGCCGTCCGCCTCTAACGGAAGAGCCCCCGCGATCTCCAGCAGCGGGTTGGCGGAGGCGTCGTACTCAATCCAGGGGTACTCGCCCGGTGCGCCGCGGCGCGGGGTGACGAGGGCAGCGGCCTGGAGTGCTGCCCGCATGTTCACCACCGTCCCGAACACGTGCGGCATGACCGGGATGTCGTAGGCAGCGGCGAGCGAGGCGATGCGGAGGAAGCCCGTATAGCCGCCACAGACGGTGAGATCGGGCTGCAGCACGGACATCGCGCCTGCGGCGAGGAAGTCCCGGAACGCCGCGAGGCTTGCCAGCGCCTCGCCGCCCGCGATGGCGACCGGCACCGCGGCGGAGATGGTGGCATAGCCCGCCACGTCTTCGGGCTGGACCGGCTCTTCCATCCAGAGCAAGCCCGCCTCCTCCATGCGGCGCGCCGACTCAATGGCAGCGCGGGCCGTGTAGCCCTGGTTGATGTCCACCATGATGGAAACCTCCGGCCCGACCTGCTTGCGCACCGCCACCGCCATGATCCCGTCCGCCCGGGGCGAGACCCCGGCACGCGGCTTCAGGGCGCGGAAGTTGCGGTGGAGGATGGCGTCGATTTCGGCCGCATAGTGGCCGTAGGGCTCGGCAGCGTCCGTGGTGATGAAGGGCGCGCTGGCATAGGCCGGTAGGCGCGTGCGAAGGGCTCCGCCGAGCGCCTCCGCGACGCTGATGCCGCGATCCCGCGCGGCGAGGTCATGCAGCGCCATGTCCATGGCCGAGATGGCCATCATCCCCGGGCCCCGCCGGTCGTAGCCGAGCGTGCCAAGCATACGGTCGTAGAGACGGCCGTGATGGTGGGGCGAGGCGCCGAGGATGATGGGCGCGAGCCGCGTGCGGACCAAGGCGGCCGCGGCAGCCGGCGAGGCGAAGACCTCACCCCAGCCCCGAGCGCCGGTGTCGGCCACCAGCTCCAAAAGGAGGAAATCTCGCCGGCGGATCATGCGCGAGGCGTTGCCGATGGCGGGTGAGGGCGCGAAGCCCAGCAGGTAGCCGCGGATCTCCACCACCTTCAACGCATCGTTCCTCCGCTCCTGGGCAGGCTCTCAGCGACCCGACCAAGGTAGTTTGTCGCGTCTGGGATGATGTGCGCAAATGCCGAAATGCGCAGAGATCATGTCTGGTGGTTATGACCTTCGAGTTGCGGGAGATGGAGGTCTTCCGCCGCGTGATGGAGCTCGGCAGTGTCACCGCCGCGGCGGCGGCACTGAACATCTCTCAGCCCGCCGTCACGCGCATGCTGCAGAAGGCCGAGGCCCGCCTGGGCTTTGCCCTCTTTGTGCGGGAGCGCCGTCGCCTACGTCCGACCGCGGAGGCCCAAATCTTGTTCCCCGGCACGCTTGGTGCCTTCACCGCAATCGAGCTGGTGCAGCGGATGGCCGAGGAGTTGAAGGAGGGCCGCGCGGGCATTCTCGCCATCGCCGCCATTCCGTCGCTCGCGGCCTCCATCCTGCCGGCTGCCATCCGACGGTTCCGGGAGAAGCGGCCGGAGAGCGCGATAACCCTACAGACGTTTAGTGCCCACGAGATCATCGAGCGCATTGCATCGCATCGCGATGATCTAGGCTTCATCATTGGGCCCGTGGGCCACGAGGCCCTAGCGGTTCAGGACCTACTAAGCACGAGCCTGGCATGCGTCATGCCGCCCGATCATGCCTTAGCGAGCCAGCGCAGCATTGGTCCCGAGGACCTTGCGAACTATCCTCTCATCTGTCCTAGCCGCCACCTAGTCCTGAGCGAGCAGTTGGCCCGCGCATTCGCGGAACGGAATGTCCCGTTCCGCATCGCCGTCGAAGTTTCTCACACCCACGCCGCCTGCGCCCTCGTCCGTGCCGGGGCGGGCATTGCCCTGATGGACGGGTTTGGCCTGATGGGTGCTCGGGCTGAAGACCTGGTCACCTGCCCTTTTCGACCTACCCTCCTTAGCACGGCCCGCATGGTTTCAGCATGCCTGCGCCCAGTATCGCGGCTCGCGCAGGACTTTATCGACGCGCTTGAGATGGACGACGCGACACTCGGCCGCGTTAGACGGGCCGGTCAGACTTGAGCCGCTCGACGACCCGCGTCACCGTGGTGTGGGTCCAAGTGATACCCCCACGTGGCGTCAGCACCCCTTTCTCCGTCAGCGCCCGCGCCATTCCGGCGTTGGTGGCGATCCCTTGCGCCCGGAGAGCCTCCACCTCCAGCGCGAGCCGATGCGCAGTGCGGATTGCCTCCTCCTGCCGCGTCTTGGCCGCTGCCACCGCGCATGGCGGAGCGGACGGCCTCCAGCCCCTGTCACCACCGAGCACCGCTCCACGTGCCCGTGCCGCCACCAGCGCTACCCGCGTGCGCTCCGAGATGAGCTCCCGCTCCTTCTGCGCCATCGCGGCGTAGACCCGCATCATCAGGTCGTCCGCGCCCGGCATGTCAGCGGTCCGAATGGACAATCCCTCCTCCAGCAGGCCCGAGAGCGTGTGGGCACGCCGGGTAATCCGATCGAGCCTCGCCGCGACGAGCACCGCCCCGAGCTGCCGACAGCGGGTGAGCGCTGCCTGGAAGCCTGGCCTGCGGTCGTCCTTGCCTGAGGCGATGTCCTGGTACTCGGCCACCAGCATCCTGCCCTCCCGCTCGACGAACACCCGGACGCTCGCCTGCTGCGCTTCGAGACCAAGGCCAGAGTGCCCCTGCTCGGCTGTGGAAACCCGGTAGAGCGCGACGGCGTAGCGGGGCTGGGCCGACGTGCGACGAAGCACGGCCATCAGCCCTGCTCCCCGGCGGCGATGCGGTAGACGCTGTAGCTGCCCTTTGCGCCCTGGGCTCCCGGCCCGACCTGCCGAACCCGCTCCAGCACCTCGACCGCGTGTCCCCTCTTCTTCAGCCCCGCCAGGAAGCCGCGGACGGTGTGCTGCGCCCACCCGGTCGCCTCCATGACCTGGGCGATGGTGGCCCCCTCAGGGCGGCGCAGGAGGGTCAGGACGGCCTGCTGCTTGGTGCCCTCTCGCGGGCGACGTGGAGCGGAGGGGTCCCGAGGCGGGCGAGCCCCGCCACCGCGGCTCAGGGCTGCCCTGAGCACCTCCATGGCACCCGGCAGGGCCGAGTGCTCCACGCCGGCGTCCCAGGCCACCAGCAGGGTCGTGGCGGCCGCACGGAGCGAGGTGTGGCTCAGTAGCGTGGCAGGATGTTCGATAGGCGCGTCCTGGCCATCCGGTGCGACGACCGAGACCGACTGCCCTTCCCTGCTCTCCAGCGCGTCCGCAGCAACCCCTCTGCCCACCTTCACGGAAACCGGCGCAACGACGGCCCTGAGTCCAGCCGGGGTGATCCGCAGCACCATTGCAGGGCCACCCTCCGGATTAGACACTTCCTCCAGAAACCCGGCCCTCAGCATGCTCTGGAGCACCGCATTTCGAGCAGCGGCTGGCAGGTTCCGAGGCGCCTCGGCGAGCCGTGCCGGGTGCTGGGCAGCGGCGGTGAGGGTAATCGCCTGGGTGGGGGAGAGCGGCTTCGTCATCGTCAGGTCCCTGGGACAGACCCGATCAGCCGGGTCCTACGACCCAGAGCCCCGCCGAGAGCCGGTCAGGGTGCGCGGAAGGGAAGCTAGCAACCCGCGGCTCGACCATTCGCTCTAGTTTGAGAAGCACGCAAGCGCCTCAGTGGCGCGTTTCCACCAGGAGCTCGGCGCGGCCATGCAGGCAGGCCGGCTCCGGCACGACGGCAACCCGGCGCTGGAATGGTGCATCAACAGCGTGGTGGGGCACCTCGACGCTCGCGGCAACGTCTAACCGCGCAAGGCACGCCCAGAGCAGAAGATTGACGCGGTTGTAGCCGTCATCATGGCGCTTAGACGCCCTATTAGCGGCGAGGTGGCAGTATCGACATGCACGCCTTCTTGGGCGATCCGCTGTTCCTGTGAACCCCAGCATCGCGGCAGCCTGTTCGTCACCAACCATGGACCATTGATCGTGGGCACAGGGAGCGCACCGGGCAGCCTTCTACACCTCACCAAGGCAACCTCCAGTCCTGCCCTGGTGCAGTCCATCCTGCACAAGACATGACGAGGGCGTCACGCGGAACGTGCGGCAGGAACCTGAGCTTGCACTTTGAGCCTTTCAAATATTAGCTCATGCAGAGGCCCAACACAGAGGCCTGGAAGAGGAAACCCATGACCGGATTTGATCCTTTGCCTTCGCGCGGGCCGGACAGACTGCCACCTCGCGAGCGCCACCGCCTGCACGTTCGACACGCGGTACTCGGTGTAGCCATGGCCCTGACGGCGGCCTCAGGCATTTCTCAGGCGGAAGCCCAGACATCATCTGTGCAGACCTGCGAGCTTGGCGACCTGCGCCTTGAGAGCGGCGCAGTGATCCCGAACGCCCGGATGACCTACATCACGCATGGCACCCTAAACGCTGAGCGTAGCAACGCCATCCTCTCGATTCATGGCTTGCGAGGCAACCGCGACGCGCAAAGCTTCCTGGCAGGGCCCGGTCGCGCGCTCGACACAACGAAGTACTTCGTCATCCAGCCGGACACGCTCGGCGTCGCCTCCGTCGATCCAAATGCTACCACCTCTCCGACCCGGTCGGGGATGAACATGAGCTTCCCGCGTTTCACGATCCGCGACATGGTGCAGGCTGAGTACCGCCTGATCACGGAGTGCCTGACCATTCGGCACCTCGTCGCTGTGACCGGAATTTCGATGGGCGGGAACGGTGCGCTGCAGTGGGCGGTGAGCTACCCCGACTTCATGGACGCTGTGATACCGGTCGTTCCAATGGCTCGCGCCAGCTCGCAAACGGCCTTCATCTGGGAGCTTGCGCGCCAAGCCATTATGTTGGACCCGAAGTGGCGCGACGGAGACTATCCTGCTGACGACCCGCCGCGTCGCGGCACCGGGGTCGGCATCAATATCCAGAACGCCTTCGGTTTCTCTCCTGAGTCTCTTTCCGAAATGTATGGCGACCGTGCCGCGGTGGACCGCTTCGTCGCAACAAGCTCCGAACAGCTCGGCAACACAACGCAGGCACGTGATTGGGTGTACCGCACCTGGGCGATTGTGGACCATGACATCTCGGCGGCGCCACCCTTCAACGGCGACTTGCGTGCCGCGGCACGCTCCATCAAGGCGCGTCTGCTCCTGATCCCGAACTGCTTTGACCAGTTGCACACGCCCGGTGCAGGCGGCGTGATGGAGCTTGCGGCCAACGCGCCGAACGCCAAGATCGTGGACATCGACGATATTCTTGGCCACAGCGGTAACTCCTCGCCCCGCGGCGTGACAGTCATCACGGCGGAGGTGCAGAGCCTGCTGCAGCGCATTGCCGATGGGCGCCAGGGCTTTGGTGGCCCGAGCTTTCCACGGCACTGGACCCGAGCGGACCGCTGCCCAGGTTAAGTTCCTTGAACTTGTCCTTCTCCGGCGAGTAGCAGTCGCAGCCTGGAGCAAAATCTCCAGGCTGCATAAGCTGTGATGCCCCCGCTCTCGGCCAGAGCCATGTGCGCGTTTATGCGTTCGCTCTTGTCATCACTCTCGGGTCCGCCGTGTGCGTCCACGCTCCGAGGCTGGTCAGCGCCGGCGTGCGGCACACGTGTAGTGCCCCAACCAGCGCCGACTGGCCCAGCACGCCTTTAGCCATGAGGCGCTCCACCTGCAGGGCGAGGCGGTGCGCTCCATGTGCCGCCGCATCCCGCCGCGTTAGGGCGGCCGCAGCCGCATCCAGCCCGGAGCCGGCGATACCCCCTGGCCTCGCCCAGCACTGCCCCCCCTCGCCCATGCCGCGGCCAGCGCTGCCCGTGTACGCTCCGAGATCAACTCCCGCTCCTTTTGGGCCATTGCAACTCGCGACTGACCATTCGCTCTGAATTGCAAAGCAAGCAAGCGCCTCAGTAGCGCGCTTCTATCAGGAGCTTCAGCTAAGTCAGGCGGGCTGCAGCGAGCCCTGGCCCGGCACTGCAGCAGGGCACCGGCAGCAAACGGCCGGAGGCACTCCGGCCGCTACTGGCAAGGCTAACGCCCCGGCGAACGAAACAGCTCAATGTCAATGCTGTTCGACATGGCGGTGTACCCTGCCGGGCTCGGGTGCAAGTGATCGCCGGAATCGTACTCAGGGCGCATCCGCGTCGGCCGGGTCGGGTCCTGCGTAGCCGCGGCGAAGTCGAAAACGGCGTCGTAGGCCCCGCTGCTCCGGATCCACTCATTGAGCGCCTGGCGCTTCGCTTCTCCCTCAGGAGTCCAGTACGCCGCTCCTTCGAACGCGGTGAGGGTCGCGCCATAAACGCGCAAGCCGCGTGCGTGGGCGCGATCAATGAGTTGACGATGCCCGGCAATGAGTTCTGCAACGCTCGGATTGGGCTTGGCTCCACCGTTACCGATGTCATTAATGCCCAGCATGATCGTCACATGCGTCGTGCCAGCCTGAGCAAGTACGTCGCGGTCGAAGCGCGCTAGACCGTTCGGGCCGACCCCGTCCTCAAGCACGCGGCCGCCGCCTATGCCGCCATTGATAACGCTCATGCGAATGCCCGCAGCCGTGAGGCGAGCGTCAAGAAGGTTTAGCCAGCGCCGGTTCTGGTCGAGACCGGACTGGGTGCCGTCAGTGATAGAGTCGCCGAACGCCACCAGCACCCCGGTGGGCTGTCTCGTTACGACCTCGACCCGGCTTAGGAAAAACGAGGAGGCAGAGGGCAGCCCGTCGCTGCGGCGGTAAGCCGTGGTCGTCGCGACCGGCAATGAGACCGCACCTACGTGATTGCCTTGAGCCGACACGTAGTTGGTCTGCCAAGAGGCGGGGTGGTACGTCACCGACGACCTAGATGCCGCGGTGTTATCCGGCAGGTAGACGTCGACAACGACGTCGGCGGAGTCCGGCACCTCCATATCGACGGGGTCGCTCACCATCAGGGCGCCAGGCGGGATAGCCGGCTGCGCGAGCCCACCGAAGGTAAGGACGCGGTTGGTGCCGGCCACGATGGACGCGCCCTTGTCGCGGAGCGCGACCTGAGCGGCGCCAATGCGCAGCGGCACGGTTCCAAATGTGTTCGTCAGGACGACCCTGACGCGAGTTCCACCCGTGGAAAGACGGGCAATCTGTCGAAGGGTCTGGTTATTGAAATGAAGACGGGAGCCGCCGGCTACCTCAAGCTGCTGGCTCGGCACGGACTCACGCACAGCCTCAGGGACATCGTTCGCCCACGGAAAGGCTAACGCAGTGGGGCCCAATGTCTGTGCAGTTTGGTCAACACGGGCTACGTCCGGCGCAGCCCATGTTGGGATCCACCGCTCGGGGGCAGATTGGGCATACGCAGTCAGTGACATAGCGACCGAGAGCACCGCAGACGCGAAAAGATGACGGAACGTCGGCATTCGACCTCCTCCCCCAACCCGGATGGATCATCTGGTCGCGCGAATGCCACTCTGCGGCATTCACTCCGTGCCCATCCCGTTGGCTAAATCATCCGCAGATCGGCGGATGGCTGGCAAGGGGTAAGGTCTCTGCTCAGCTTTGAGCTACCCACTCATTGGGGGATGCAAGGTGAAGCTCGGGGCACAACGCCGCCATGCTCGATACCCTGCTCTCCGCGGGCGATGCGGTAGATGCTGTAGCTACCCTTCGTACCGTGGAGCCCCCGGCCCGACCTGTCGCACCCGCTCCAGCACCTCGACCGTGCGCTCCTTCTGCAGCACGGTGAGGAAGCCGCGGACCGTGTGCTGGGCCTAGCCAGTGGCTTCGATCACTTGGGTGATGGTGGCACCTTCTGGGCGGCGCAGGAGGATCAGGACGGCTTGCTGCTTGGTGCCCTCCCGCAGGCAGCGTGAGGCGGAGGGGGCCCGAGGCGGGCGAGCCCCGCCACCGCGGCACAGAGCGGCCCTGAGCGCCTCCACGGCACCCGGCAGGGCCGAGCGCTCCATGCCGGCGTCCCAGGCCACCAGCAGGGTCGCGGCGGCCGCACGGAGCGAGGTGTGGCTCAGTCGCGCGGCAGGAGGGTCGATAGGCGCCTCCTAGTCCGCCGGTGCGGCGACGGAGACCGACTGCCCTTCCCTGCCCTCCTGCACGTCCGCAGCAACCCCTCTGCTCACCTTCACGGTAGCCGGCGCAACGACCGCCCTGAGTCCAGCCGGTGTGATCCGCTGCACCATTGCAGGGTCACCCTCCGGATCAGGCACCTCCTCCAGTAGCCCTGCTTTGAGCATGCTCTGGAGAACTGCATTTCGGGCGGCGGCTGGTAGGTTCGCAGGCGCCTCGGCAAGTAGGTCCGGGTGCTGGGTAGCGGCGCTCAGAATCTGCGCTTGGGTGGGGGAGAGCGGCTTCGTCATCGTCAGGTCTCTTCGCGGACCCGACCAGCCGGGTCCTACGACCCGGAGCCCTGCCGAGAGCCGGTCAGGGTGGCGCGGGAGGGAAGTGCCGCCGCGTTGCCGTGCTTCGCTCTGTCCGGCGGCAAAGCCAAGCGCCAGCAGAATGATAGGCAGGGTGCCCAGGTCAGTATGAGAAAGCCTCTCGCGTTGGGGGGTGCTGCAGTAAAAACGTTGGCCATCTTGATCGGCACCCCGCCCGCACCATCAGCTTCCCAGTTACGACCGCTCGTACCATCGCACCAGCGTGTCTTAGAGCAGAACGCCAGTCTGACCGCTCGCGACGGGCGCGCCGTTGGCGATTGGCGCCGGCCTGACTTTGGCCACGAACCTGAGTGGTGAGCACGGGACCATCCTCCACGCAGTCGGGTGCGCCGCGCTTCTCGCATCCACAACGATGCTTGACAGCTCAGATCGAACTCACTCAACGTGGATATATTGCAAATATGTTGGGGGTGGCGGTGGAGTATAAACCCGGAATCTACCTGTACACTCCTCCGGAGACCGATGCCGCCCCGAGCGTCTTCGACGTTCCGCGAAGCGGACGGGAGTACCCGCTGGGCTTTCACAGCACGGCCCCGTTCAACGATGTCCACTTCCTCGTTTCCCAATATGTGGAAGAGATATGGGCTGGGGCTCCTCATTCGGGCAGCGGCTTGCTCTACGCCACCTTCGTCAACAACTGGATTGACGCCAACCGTGGCGAGCGTGACATCGACCCCTCGCTCATGCTGGAGCCCTGGCCTGAGCCGCTGGATCCGACGGACAAGTCGAACCGCCTGGGCATGGGACTGATCCACAGCAAGGCCCGCGGCCATGCCCTCTACCCGGACAAGCTCTCGGTCGCAGAGGTGAAGCACCGGATCGAGCACTACTGGCGCCCCTACCACACGCGCCTTGCAGAGCTGATCGAGGAACGCCGGCAGAAGTTCGGCATTGCCTTCCATCTGAGCTGCCACTGCATGGGCACGATCGGCCCGGTCACGGCCCATGACCACGGCATGCGTCGCAAGGATTTCTGCCTCAGCGACCGCGACGGCACCACCAGTTCCCGCGAGTTCATGGAGGCGATTGCCGAGGCGATGCGCAAGCGGGGCTATAGCGTCACCTTCAACGATCCCTTCAAGGGCGCCGAATCGATCCGGCTGCATGGCAACCCTGAGGCCGGCGTGCACAGCGTTCAGATCGAGGTGATCAAGGAACTCTTCATGGATGAGGAGAGCTTCCAGAAGAAGCCGGACTTCGACAAGGTCCAGGGGGACCTCGGCGGCGTGGCGGCCGATATCGCGGCTTATGCGCGGAGCCAGGCGCGCTGATGGACAAGGCAGGCCTCCTCGCCCGGATCGAGGCCGACCGCGACGTCATCATCGGTTTTCTGGCCGATTTTGTCCGCGCGCCGTCGCCGAACCCACCGGGTGACACGCGGGAAGCGACAGCCGTCGTCACCCGGTTCCTCACGGATCGAGGCCTGCCGCACCGCGTCGTCGCCGCCCAGGACCACTTGCCTAATGTCGTCGGCTCTTTCGACGGCGGTTCGCCCGGCAGCCACCTAGTCCTGAACGGGCATATCGACGTCTTCCCCGCCGGGGATGGCTGGACGCGAGATCCATGGTGCGCGGCAATTGAGGGCAAGCGTCTCTGGGGGCGGGGTACCGCCGACATGAAGGCGGGGACGGCGGCATCCATCATGGCCTATGCCTACCTCTACCCGCATCGGGACAGGCTCCGCGGCCGTCTCACCCTTACCGCCGTCTCGGACGAGGAAACCGGTGGGAAGTACGGGGCGAAGTTCCTGCTAGAGGAGCACGCGGCGGAGTGCCTCGGCGATGCCGTTCTGAACGGCGAACCTGGCGGCCTGCGGACGGTGCGCTTCGGCGAGAAGGGCACGCTTCGGCTTACCTTCACCACGCGCACGACCGGCGGCTTCGGCGCGGCGACCCATCGCAGCGCCAATGCGGTGAAGCTCGCCGCACGGCTAATCGGGGAGTTGGAGGAGCTCACCACCTTTCCCGTGTCCCTGCCTGCACCGCTCACGGCCATTCTGAGCGAGCCCGGCACGATGGGGGCGCTCGACAGCGTCATGGGCCCCGGCACGATGGAGATGATCGGCAAGGTTAGCGTCAACGTGGGCGTCATCCGCGGTGGCGCGAAAGTAAACATGATCCCCGGCCTGTGTGAGACGCAGGTGGACATCCGCCTGCCGCCGGGGATGGACAAGGCGCCCGTCATGGCGCGCATCTACGAGATCCTGGAGCACCACCCGGAAACGGTGGTGGAGGAACAGGTGGCCGCCAGTAATCCGGCGAGCTGGTCAGATCCCGCGCACCCGCTGGTCGGATTGGTGCAAGCCAATGTCCGCTCCCTCGGGCATGAAACGCCTCTGCCGGCCTGCAGCCTCGGCGGTTCGGACTGCAAGTTCTGGCGCTACCGCGGCATTCCCGCCTTCTACTACGGGGTCTCCCCGGATCGGCTCGCCGGCCCGGATGAGGGTGTCGACCTGGACGAATTCTTGCACGTCGTGAAAGTCCATGCCGCCACGGCCTGGGATTACCTCGGCGGTTCCTGACCCCAACACCCAAGAGGAGTTCGCGATGCGGCGACGCAGCCTTCTGGCCTCCGGCCTCGTGCTCGGTTCCCCTGCCCTGCCCCGACCGGCCTCCGCCCAATCGGCCGGCGTGCTGCGCGCCACGCTGAACGCGAACCTGAACAATCTTGACCCCGCCCGCGCCGGGATCGCAGAGGACTATGTCTACTCCAATCTCGTCTTCAACGGCCTGACACGGATCGATGAGGATCGGAACCTTCACCCCGACCTCGCGGAATCCTGGGAATCATCGCCTGACCTGAAGAGTTGGACCTTCCGTCTGCGCCGCGGCGTGAAGTTCCACCACGGACGGGCGATGACGAGCTCGGACGTGCTGGCGACCTACAAGCGCATCCTCGACCCCTCCACGGGGTCCCCAGGCCGCAGCCAGATCCTGATGGTCACGGGTGTTGAGGCGCCTGACGATCACACTGTGCGCTTCGACCTCTCCATCCCCTATGGTGACTTCCCGTCGCTGCTGATGGAGCGCCAGCTCAAGATCATCCCTGCGGACCGGCTGGACAAGCTCTCCACCGAACCCTCTGGTACCGGTCCCTTCCGTTTCGTCTCCTTCCAACCAGGCGACCGCCTAACCTTGGAGCGGAACCCGGACTATTTCGAGCCGGGCGTGCCGAAGCTTGCCGGCGTGACCTTCCGGATCATCCCGGAGGATGCGGCGAAGGTCGCGGCGCTGAAGGCCGGCGACATCGATATGATCTGGAACGTTCCGCTTGAGGCTGTGGAGGGTCTGGAGCGCGAGCAAGGCATCAAGGTGGACGAGGCGACCACCGGGACTTGGGACGGACTGGTGCTAAGCAACGTCCAGAAGCCATTCGACGACGCCCGTGTCCGCCGCGCCGTGCTGCTGGCGTTGGACAAAGCCGCGCTCGTCCGTTTCGCGGTCTTCGGACGCGGGGCGCCGACCCACACGCCTATCCCGCCTGGCAGCCCCTTCTTCAACAGCGATATCGGCTTCCGACCGAACGTCGCGGAAGCGAAGCGGCTCCTGGCCGAGGCTGGGTATCCGAACGGCTTCTCCGTCCCCCTGATCGTCCCAGTGGGTCGCCCGACCCGTGAGCGGATGGGCCTAGCCGTGCAGCAGATGCTGCGTCCTCTGGGCATCCAAGTCGAGCTACGGCGCCTGCCCTACAATCGCTTCAACGCCGAGGTGACGGGCAAGGCAGTGTTCTACGCTGATGGCTACTTCGCCCGCCCGACTGCCGACACGGCCACCTATCCCTGGTTTCACAGCACAGGCACTTGGAACGGTACGATGTGGCACTACAAGAACGAGGAGGTTGACCGGCTGCTGGATGCCGCTCGGGCTGCCCGCACGTCGGAGGAGCAGGCCACGCTCTACAAGCGCTTCCAGCAGGTAGTGACAGAGGATCCGCCGGGCATCATTGCCTACATGTTGAACTTCGCCACGGCCTACAGAACGCGGCTGAAGGGCTACCGCACACACCCTTACGCTTGGTTGGACCTGCGTAATGCGACGCTGGAGGGCTGATTGGTGGCGGCCTACATCGCCAAGCGGCTCGCAGCGATCCTGCTAGTGCTCCTGGCGGTGTCGGCGCTGATCTTCTGGATCACCCAGATCCTGCCGGGCAACGTCGCCTATTCCATCCTCGGGCAGTTCGCGACGCCGGATCAGATCACGGCGGTGGAGGCGAAGCTCGGCCTCGACCGGCCGATCATCGTGCAGTACGGCGACTGGATCGGAGGCGTGCTGCAGGGTGACTTCGGCCGCTCCATGCTCATGGACCGACCAGTGGCCCCGCTGGTTATCAATGCCATGGGAAACTCCATCCAGCTCGCCGTTATCTCCATGGCGCTCGTGACCGTCATCGGTATCTGGTCCGGCGTCTGGTCAGCCCTGCGCTACGGGCGGCTGGGCGACCGGGTGGTATCCTCCCTCAACTTCATCTCGCTCGCCATCCCCGAGTTCTTCTGGGCCATCGTGTCTCTTATGATCTTCGCGGGGCTGCTGCGCTGGCTTCCCGCCACCGGCTACACCTCCATCAGCGAGGGTGTGGGCCCCTGGGCCTCGCACCTGGTTCTTCCGGTGGTCACCCTAGTCGCCGGCCTTGTGCCCCATGTCTCGCGCCTTACGCGATCGAGCATGGTGGAAACGATGCAGGCGCAATACGTGGTCGCCGCCCGGGCCAAGGGCCTCACCGAATCCCGCATCGTGTGGCATCACGCGCTGCGCAACGCCCTGCTGCCGACGATCACCATCCTTGCCATCGATGTGGGCGTTCTGATGGGCGGGATCGTGGTGGTGGAGACGGTGTTCTCCTACCCCGGCCTTGGCCGCCTGCTGATCTTTGCCGTGGAGCAGAAGGACATCCCGGTCATCCAGGCCGGCGTCCTCGTCATCACCGCGATCTACGCCTTCGCCAATCTAGGCGCCGACATTCTTTACAGCCTCCTCAATCCCAGGATCCGATACCATGGCGCGGCTGAATAGGGGCGGCAGGCTGCCGACCTCGCTTCTCGTCGGCGGCGGGCTTTTCGCCCTGCTGGTCGCCATGGTTGTCGCGGCACCCTGGGTTGCGCCCTATCCCTACGACGAGATGGACATCATGGCGATCAAGGAGGCACCTTCGCTTGCCCACTGGTTCGGCACAGACGAGTTCGGGCGGGACGTCCTAAGCCGTCTCCTGATCGGAGGGCGCACCTCTCTCTTTCTCGGCGCCGCGGCCACTGCGGTCAGCCTTTTCATCGGCATCCCGCTTGGCCTCCTCGCCGGCTACCTGCGCGGCGTCGTGGACGAGGCGCTGATGCGGATCATCGACGTGCTGATGTCCGTCCCGCCAATCCTGATGGGACTGCTCATCCTATCTGCAACGCGTCCGAGCGTCTGGAAGACGGCCATCGCAGTCGGCATCATCTACGTGCCCGTCATGACGCGCCTCGTCCGCAGCGTGGCGCTCGACCTGTCGCGCGAGGAGTTCGTGCTCGCCGCCCAGGGCCGCGGCGAGCGCCTGCCCTGGATTCTGCTGCGCGAGATCCTGCCCAATGCTTGGCCTTCCATCATCGTAGAGGCCTCGCTGCGGATGACCTTCGCCGTCATGCTCGCTGCCGCCCTCTCCTTCCTCGGCCTCGGGGTGCAGCCGCCCAGTTCCGACTGGGGGCTGATGATCTCGGAAGCCCGGCCCTTCATCGACAGCGCGCCCTGGATCGTCCTCGGGCCTGGCCTCGCTCTCTGCGTGACGGTGGTTGCCATTAATCTCATGGGCGACGGACTGCGGAACCTGCTCGATCCCCGAATGCGGGGCCGCGCATGACGGCGCTGCTGGAGATCGACGACCTCGCAATCGCCTACGGCACCGGGCGCGGCCCGATGCAGGCGGTCGAGGGCTTCTCTGCCCGGCTGGAACGCGGCCGTACCCTCGGCATCGTCGGCGAGTCCGGATCAGGAAAGAGCACGGTGGCCCTTGCCCTGATGGGCCTCCTCCCGGCGGGCGCCAGGGTCACCGCCGGCTCCATACGTCTGGCGGGCGAGGAGCTAACGACGATGCCTCTGGAGGAGCGCCGCCTCACGCGAGGCCGGCGCATGGGCATGGTGTTCCAGGACCCCTTCCTCTCTCTTAACCCAGGGCTGACCGTCGGCGCGCAGGTATCGGAACCGCTGACCGTGCATCGCGGCCTGGACGCTGGCTCCGCCATGGCGGAGGCAGCGCGCCTGCTGGACAGCGTCGGGATTGGGCGCGCGGTGGAGGTCGCCACCTCCTACCCACACCAGCTTTCCGGCGGCATGCGGCAGCGCGCGATGATCGCCACCGCCCTGGCCTGCGACCCTGAGCTGCTGGTGCTGGACGAGCCGACAACCGCGCTGGACGTGACGATCGAGGCCCAAATCCTCGACCTCCTCCATGGCTTGCAGAAGGATCGGGGCGTGGCGATGGTCTTCATCAGCCACAACCTCGGTGTCATTCAGCGCGTGGCGCATGAGGTCGCTGTTCTCTACGCCGGACGGGTCATCGAGCAAGGCTCGGCGGAGGCGATCCTCTCCGCTCCGCAGCATCCCTACACCGCCGGCCTGCTGGGATCGCTGCCGACGCTCGACCATCGCGGCCACCGCCTGACGCCAATTCCCGGCGGCCTTCCAGACCCGTTCCAGCCGATGCAAGGCTGCAACTTCGCCCCGCGCTGCCGCTATCGCGAGGAGGCTTGCGTGTCGGAGCGGCAGGTGATGCGTCCCCTGGCGCCAGACCACCTTGTCCGCTGCTGCCGCGCTCCGCTGGAGGACCCGGCCCCGACCGCGCCGGAGCCGGCGCGCGCTCGCTGGGCGGCGGCCGACGGGGCAGGTCCCGTGGTAGAGATACGGGAGGTCAGCAAGACCTTCTCCCGCGGGGGCTGGGCGGCGGGCCTCTTCGGCCGTGCGTCGGTTCAGGGGCTGCGGGCGCTGGACGGCGTCTCCCTTCGGATCGAACCTGGCGAGATCGTGGGGCTCGTCGGTGAATCCGGCTCCGGCAAGTCCACCCTCGGCCGCTGTGTCATCCGCCTCGTCCAGCCCGATGCGGGCAAAATCGCTGTGCAGGGGCAGGACGTGCTACGCGCCTCCGGCGGGGCGCTGCGGCGCACTCTGCTGGCGACGCAGATGATCTTCCAGAACCCGAGCTCCTCGCTCAACCCGCGCCACACCGTCGCGCAGGCGATCGGCCGTCCGGTTCGCCTCTCCGGCTGGAAGGAGACGCCCGTTGCAGCCCGGGTGGCGCAACTGCTGGAACTCGTCCGCCTGCCCGCCGCCTATGCGGATCGCTACCCGCACCAGCTCAGTGGCGGCGAGCGCCAGCGCGTCGGCATCGCGCGCGCGTTGGCCACTCGCCCGAGCGTGCTGCTCTGCGACGAGGCGGTCTCGGCGCTCGACGTCTCGGTCCAGGCCTCCATCGTGAACCTGCTGGCCGATCTGCGGGACGAGCTGGGCGTGGCCATCCTCTTCATCTCGCACGACCTCTCCGTCGTGGCGCATCTGGCGGATCGCGTCGCCGTTCTCTATCGCGGGCGCCTCGTTGAGGAAGGGCCGACGGAGGACATCTTGCGCGCGCCGAACCACCCCTACACGGAGGCGTTGCTCTCGGCCGCGCCCCTGCTCCGCACCGGGGCTCGCATTCGCCTGCGGGGCGAAATCGACACCGGGGCGCCGATGCCTGGCTGCTGCTTCACCGGCCGCTGCCACCGCCGGATCGACGAGCGCTGTGATACCGTGCCGCCGCCCCTGCGCCAGGCCGCCACGGATCACAAGATTCTGTGCCACATCCCGGTCGAGGCGCTGGCCGCGCGATGAGCGCCGCGGAGGCAATCGCACGGCTCTGTCCCGCGGAGCCGCTGGGCCAGCGCGCCTATGCCGAGATCGAGGGGATGATCGTCACCGGCGCGCTCGAGCCCGGGGCCATCATCGGGCAGAAGGCCCTGGCCGCCATGCTCGGGCTCGGTCTGACCCCGGTGCGGGAGGCGATGCTGCGGCTGGAGGCCTATGGGCTGGTCGAGGTCGTGCCACGAAGCGGCTTCCGCATCTCCGAGGCCGATTTCGCGCAGCAGTTCCTGCTACTGGAGGCGCGGCGGGAGCTTGAGCGCGGCCTGGCCCGCGCCGCCGCCCTCCGAGCCCGCCCGGAGGAGCGTCGCCGGATGCGCGAGGTCGGGGAGGCCCATATCGCGGCAGCCCGGACCGGCGACCGGCATGCCGTCGCGCACTGCGACCGCGAGTACAAAGAGCTTCTCGTCCAGGCGGCGCGGAACCCCTATCTTGCCCGCGCCATCGTCCCAATTCACGCCCTGTCCCGCCGCTTCTACTTCACCTATGCTGGTGCGGTGCTGCCCGAGGTGGCGCAGGCCTGCGCTGCTGTGGTCTTCGCGGCCGCTGAGGGGGAGGCGCAGGCGGCAGCCGAGGCCTCGGATGCGCTGATGGACCTCATTGAGGCCTTCAGCCAGGCCTCCCTAGGACGCCGCCCGTGAGGCTGCCACACACGCTGGTGGAGGGTGTCCTTCGGCGGGACAACCCGACCATCCCCGGCCCGCTGGTGATCGACCTCCCGCAGAGCGGCACACACTACCCGCCGGACTTCGACGCGGTCGCGCCTTTGCGCGCCCTGCAGGGCAACGTGTCCCTTCACGTGGATGCGCTCTATGCCGATGCTGTCGAGGCTGGCGCTTCCGTACTGACCGCAATCTTCGCCAACAGCGTCATTGAACCGAACCGCGCCGAGAACGACATCGACGAGAACCTGCTGGATGCGCCCTGGCCTGGCGGTGCGAGGCCGGGGCCGAAGGTCGGGCTGGGCATCGGGCTGGTCGCCGCCTTCGGCCGGGGGCGCACCCCCATCTACGATCGCAAGCTAACCGTCGCGGAAGTCCAGGCGCGGATCGAGCGTTACCATCGCCCCTACCACGCCGAGCTCGCCCGCATGATCGACGAGGCGCATGACCGCTTCGGGCGAGCCTACCACCTCAATTGCCACCGCATGGGGCCGGTCGGCACGCCCATGTCACCCGATCCTGGAGAGATCCGCGCCGATTTCTGCATCGGCGATCGAGACGGCACGAGCAGCGCCCCTGACTTCCGGGACCGAGTCGCCTCCGCCCTTTTGCGTCTGGGCTACACGGTCGCGATCAACCGGCCCTTTAAGGGACAGGAGATTTTACGGCGCCACGGCGATCCCGGCAGGGGCCGCCACAGCCTACAGATCGAAATCAATAGCCGGCTCTACCTAGAGGCGGACGGCGTCACGCGCTCTGCCCAGTTCGACACCGTGCGCGGGCACTTGCGAAAAATAGTGGGGGATGTCGTGGCATTCGCCCGAGGCGCGGCGGTCGCATGAAGGACGGCACCGGCATCGGAGCGTCCGTCCGGCGCCGCGAGGACCGCCGCTTCCTTACTGGGCGCGGGCGCTACGTGGCGGACCTGGAGCGACCGGGCATGCTGCACGCGTGCTTCCACCGCTCACCCCACGCCCATGCGCGGCTTCTGGAGCTGGACCTTGCCCCGGCCCTCGCCATGCCCGGCGTCGTCGCGGTCTTTGACGGGGCCGCACTGCAGGCGGACGGCATCCTGAGCATTCCAACCGGCTGGAAGGTCACAGGCACCGATGGACGCCCTATGGCAGAGCCGCCCCACCCACCGTTGGTGCTCGATCGGGCCCGGCACGTCGGGGAGCCGGTAGCGGTGGTGATTGCGCGCGACGCCCGGCAGGCCCGCGACGCCGCCGAGAGGTTGAATCCGGTGTGGGAGATCCTTCCCGCGGTCACAGACAGCGCGGCCGCCCTGGCGCCCAGCGCCCCACCCCTGTTCGACGACGTACCCGGAAATCTTTGCTGCGATTGGTCCATCGGCGATGCGGCGTCCGTGGAGGCTGCCTTCGCCCGCGCCCAACACGTCACGCGCCTGTCCCTTGTCAACAATCGGCTCGTCCCTCATCCCATGGAGCCGCGCGCCGCCCTGGCGGAGCACGATCCCGGCACCGGCCAGACGATCCTTCACACTACGAGCCAGAACCCGCACACCGTCCGCTCCACCTTGGCCAATTTCGTGCTGCGAATGCCGGAGAGCCTTCTTCGCGTCATTTCCCCGGATGTCGGCGGTGGCTTCGGCACGAAGATCTTCCTCTATCCCGAGGAGACGGTGCTCACCTGGGCCGCGCGGCGCCTGGGCACAGCGGTCCGCTGGGTGGGCGATCGGTCCGAAGCCTTCCTTACCGACGTCCAGGGACGGGACCACCGCACAGTTGCGGAGCTCGCGCTCGACGAGGATGGCCGCTTCATCGGACTGCGTGTGGACACGCTGGCAAATCTCGGTGCCTACCTCTCGGGCGCGGGGGCGGGGATCCCAACTTACTACTACGCACCGCTGCTGGCAGGCGTGTATCGCACGCCCGCCATTCACTGCCGCGTGCGCCTAGCCTTCACCAACACCGTGCAGGTGGACGCCTATCGCGGTGCTGGCCGGCCGGAGGCGACCTATGTCCTGGAACGGCTCGTGGATCAGGCAGCGCGAGAAACCGGACGGGACCGGGTCGCGCTGCGCCGCCTTAACTTCATCCGCCCCGAGGATTTTCCATACTGCACGCCACTCGGGTTGGAATACGACATAGGCGACCACGGCGCCTGCTTGGACGCAGCCCTGGCAGCGAGTGGTTTCGACGGCTTTGAGGAGAGGCGGCGCGAGGCGGCCGCACGAGGGAAGCTGCGAGGCCTGGGGCTCTCGACCTACGTCGAGATTGCCGGCGCGACGCCATCTCGAGTGGCGGGGCAACAGGGAGCCAGGGGTGGGCGCGCGGAGTCCGCTCAGGTGCGGGTGCATCCGGGCGGCGACGTAACAGTGTTCAGCGGCGCCCACAGCCATGGGCAGGGGCACGAGACCGTCTTCGCCCAGATCGTGTCGGAGAGGCTGGGAGTGTCGATCGATCACGTCCAGGTCGTGCAGGGCGACACGGCTCAGGTGCCGTTTGGGCGAGGCACTGCGGCTTCGCGCTCGCTCGTCGTCGGTGGATCCGCGATCCTGCGGGCCTTGGAGAAGGTCGTCACGAAGGGGCGGCACATCGCCGCGCATCTTATGGAGGCATCAGAGGCGGATCTGGTATTTGAGGAGGGCCGCTTCGCCGTTGCCGGGACCGATCGCGCCATCTCGTTCCAGGAGGTGGCCCGCGCTGCCTACACCCTGCACGACTATCCCGCTGAGCTTGAGCCCGGATTGGACGAGACGGCGTTCTACGAGCCTGCGAACTGGACCTTTCCCAGTGGCTGCCACATCGCCGAGGTCGAGGTTGATCCGGAAGTGGGCGAGGTAGCCCTCGTCGCGGTTACGGCGGTCGATGATGTCGGGAACGTCATCAATCCAATGATCGTAGATGGCCAGATCCATGGCGGGCTAGCGCAGGGCATAGGGCAGGCGCTTCTGGAAGAGCTCTCATTCGACAAGGCCGGGCAGCCTCTCGCAGCTTCGCTGCAGGACTACTGCCTCCCGCGGGCCGGTGACGTGCCCTCCTATACAGTTGTCATGTGCCCGACTTCTTCGCCCGGCAATGCCTTCGGAGCCAAGGGATGTGCAGAGGTTGGGTCAGTTGGATTGCCGCCCGCGATCATCAACGCCGTTCTCGACGCCCTCTGTCCTTTGGGAGTTACCGCCATCGAAATGCCGGTTACGTCGCAGAAGGTTTGGCAGGCCATCAACAAAGCTTTTCTGCCTGGGTAAAGCAGCGCCTGAGAAGCAGTGATCAGCCGTATCCGAGCGGGGCGGACAAACTCCATCGTCCCAGAGAATGTTTGCGCCCAGTTCCTCTCGCTGCTCCAACTTTCCAGCAGACAACTTTTCTCTGGCAGGTTGGAATCGCGTCTCTCCGTGCGTTCCGGCTGCATTTTCCGCACATAGCTTGATGTTTCGAGAGCGGAACGAGCGCCGTTTTCTCTCTCCGGAGAGGTAGTTGTCTCCGAAGCTTGGGACTTAGGCGATTTAGTCTACAAGGTTTAGCGCCTTGTAATCACTACATCTTTGATCGACGTTCCCTCTCAGGGTTGGTGTTGCTGTCGCCCAGGCGATGGCAGTTCCAGCATCAGTGGGCGCTTCACCCCCGAGCTCTCGTGGCGCCAGCTGCACGCCTACCACAGCGAGGTTGCTTCGTTCTCTACGTCCTTCCCCGTCGCATTTACGGGGTACTTCCACGACCAACCTCCCTCCCCTTCCGCCCGCCGGCCGTGCCCCTCAGGGCGGCAAGAGCGCCGCTGAGGGTAAGCCGAATGCCAAGGACGCGCGGGCTGACGGCGGCCGCAACGACAGCAGCACGCAGGGCGGCGTGAGCGTGGCTACTCAGAGCAACCGCAAAACTGGCGATCGCTAAGGGTCAGGTCCTTTCCGACCTGCTCTGATCGTCCTCAGATCGGTGTTCAGAGTTTCGCACGCCACCCGAGCTGCCGCTCCCCGCTCGGCTGAGTGACGCGTCGAGAAATGGACTAAGCCGCAGGTTGAACAACGGGGCGGCTAACGGCTGCCGCCGCGACCTCCTTGGTTTCCGGCATGGCCACCCAGAACAGGGCGGCTCCGAGGGCTGCGACCGCCGCCAAGGCGAGGAAGGTCACGTCATAGCCGGCGTGAACCACCAGCTGGCCGGCCACTGCCAAGCTGACAACGCCGCCGATACCCTGCACCGTACCCACAACGCCTTGGGCAGCTGCGAAATGCCCGGTACCGCGTGTCAGGTCAGCCACGACGACCGGAAAGAGTGCACCCATGAGCCCTGCGCCGACGCCGTCCAGCAGCTGGACGCCGATCAGCCAAGCGGTGTTGTCGGACAGGGTGTAGAGCGCCCCACGCAGTGCCAGTGCAATGAAGGCTGCCAGGATGAGCGGCTTACGTCCCCAAGCATCCGCGCGTACTCCGGCTAGCGCCGCTGTAGGCACCATCACCAACTGCGCTGCGATGGCGGAGGCCGCTGTAAGGGCAATCCCCTGACCGAGATTTTGCTGTGCGAGCTTCTGTGAGACCAACATGAGCATGGACCCGTTGGCGAGGTGGAACAGGGCGCCACAGGCGGCGAAGACTAGCAGCGGCCGGGATTGTAGCAGTACCCGCCAAGCAGAGGGTCTAGCCCCAAGCACCGCCTCGCCGGGCAGCAACCCCCGAGCGACGTCGTGGTCGATCGCGCGCGCCGGAACCGCCGCGGCTGCTGCCAAGGTGGCCACCAAGGTGAAGGCCATGGACCAGAACAGGACCTTGCTGCCGAACAGGGGTGCCGTCAGCAAAATTGCCACGCTGACCGCCCCATCTCCCAGGTGGAACAGAGACTCATTCCTGCCTGCACGCCGCGCGAAGCGCCCCGGACCGACCACCCCTAGCGAGATGGCGGCAAGCGTTGGCCCGATGGTGACGCCAGCCAGCGCGCCAACCAAGCCGGCTACGGCAACCGACCAGAACTGCGGTGCGAGCGGGACCGCGAGGCAGGTCACGGTGACGACGAGGGCTGCGCAGGCAATCAGGGCACGCTTCGCCCGTACGGCATCCACAAGCGCACCCATTGGTGCCTGGGAGACCAGCCCGGTCAGGCCACCAATGGCGATGGCCGCGCCGATGCTCCCCGCGTCCCATCCGTGCTCCGTCATCAGGTAAACGCCGAGGAATGCACCGAGCCCATACCGGGCATCGGAGACAAAGAAGCTCAACGCGTCCAGGGCGCGTTCGGCGCGCCGCTCCTGTTGCATGTGTTGCCTCTCGGAGCAGAGTTCCGCCAAGCTAACCGGCCTGACATTCCTGCGTTTCAAAGCCAGCGGTGCGGAGGAGCAGAAAGCAAAAGCGCCACTGGCGGCAAGGCCAATCCGAAGGATTGCTCGTGCGGGTGGTGGCAAAGGCAACCAGGGCGGTGTGAGCAAGGTCACTCAAAGCAACCACAAGACATGCAATCGCTGAGGCAAACCGCGCCAAGCTTGTTCAAGACCCCCTGCATCGCCCATTCTCTGCGGCCCGAGAACCCTTTGCCTGAGGCACAGGCATGCCAGTCATTCACAAGCTCGACGGCCTGATCGCTTGGACCCGAGGCCCCGAATGGCGCGAGGTCATGGCCGAAACCCTCGTCCGGCATGTCGACAAGGCCTGCGCCGGCGCCGATCTGGAGATTGGGGATCTCTCAGACATCCTCGACGATGCAGCCCAGGGGGTGATCTGGGGTGCAGCCTTCGAGGATCTGCTCTCCTCCGATCTGCCGGACGGACGCAACCTGGCCGATGAGTACCTCAAGCGCCGTGGCTGGAAGGAACCCGTCGCCACCCAGGAGTATATCGCCGCGCTCCGGCAATCGGTGATCAGCCTCTACGAGGTCAGCGACGTGGTCCCGGGCGAGGCCATGGTGCTGCGCGATCTCGTCCGCCCCGCCGAGCCTGTCCGCGTGCTGGAGAAGTCCGGCACTCGCAGCCTGCGCCAGTGGGACAGGGTCGCCACACGGGTGATCCCACAGCGGAGCGGCACCGTCATTAGCGGCACCCTGCTCCCGTTCGACCAGGACACGAGCGAGCAGCTGCTGGCCTCGCTACGCCGGGTCCGGAGCAAGGCTGGAGGCTTGGTGGCGAAGGTCGCAAAGGAGATCGGGCGGACCGTGTCAGCGGAACGGGCCAACGCGGCGCTGACCCCTGATCTGCTGCTCGGCCGCACGGCTTTTGCCTTCACCAACCTCTGGCTTGCCGCTGCACTACGGGCTGAGTTCGACGACACCCCGCCTGAGGTGACGAACAGCGACGGTGACTCGCTGGAGTTCGTCACCCTGCACTTTCCGCTGCGGCCTGGCGTGGCGCTGGCTACCGTGCGCGCTGCTCTGGATGGCATCCGGGCCCTGGACCGCGCCGGTCCGAGCTTCTGGAATTGGCTCGCCTCCCCCGCCAAGCCGCCGAAGCGGGTCGCGCGAAAGCCGGACGGGGTGCAGTTGATCACCACGATGGAGGGCGGCGCGGTCGTGCTCGGCACTGTCGAGATCTCTGGCCGGAAGGTGGTCCTCTCGGTGAACTCCGAGCCTCGGGCGGAGCGTGGCCGCGCGCTCCTGGAGCCCGAGTTGCACGGCTTGGTCCGGCCGCCGCTGGTCGAGCGGCAGGAGTTGGAGCAAGTACTGGCCGAGCACAGGGCGAGTGGCGAGCAGCCCCCTTCCCTGGACCTACCGCCTGAGGAAGTACGAGCCATTCTTCAGCAGCAGCTGGAGGAGCACTATCGGCAGATTCTTGACCAACCCATCCCAGCACTGGGCAACGTCTCGCCGCGCCGAGCTGCGCGCACAGCCAAGGGGCGGGAGAAGGTGGTGAACTGGCTCAAGACGCTGGAGAACCACTCATCCAAGCGCCCCGCCGGCGACCCTATTGGCGAGTACGACTTTGCCTGGATGTGGCAGGAGCTCGGCGTTGCCGAACTGCGGGAGTGAGCGACCGGCGAACGCCTCAGCCTCAGCCTCAGCCTCAGCGCCCAGCCTGGAGGCGGCTGCACCAATCCGACATGCGGGTCCGTCCCTTATCCCTCAAAGGATCAGTAATCCCAGTCCGCATGCCGCACCGGCAGGCGGTTGAGTTGGTCGCGGCGATGCTCCCAACCAGGCAAAAATTGATTCATCAGTGCCACGAAGTGCGAATTGTGCGTCGGCTCCAGCAGGTGCACCAACTCGTGCACCAGGATGTATTCCAGGCATTCCCGCGGCTTCTTCGCCAAATCTGTGTTGAGACGGATAGCGTGGCTAATTGGGTTGCAACTGCCCCATCGTGTCTTCATGCGCTGGATGAACACCCGGTTCACACGGACACCAAGCCGCCGCTCCCAATCGGCCATTAGCGGCTTCACCTCCTCGCGGAGCTGGTCTCGGTACCACGCCTCCACGACCTCAGCCCGCCGATCCGCATCCATCCCGGGGCGGACGGTCAGAATCAACTTGTTATGGCGCCATTCGACCATGGGGGGGCTGTCCCGTTCGACGATCTTCAGCAGACAACGGCGGCCCCATACGTAATGGCTCTCGCGATCGAGATATTCGCGCGGCGTCTCGCGCTCCTGAACTTCTAGCTTCCGCTGCTGCTGCCGGATCCAGGATAGTTTGCCGATCGCGAAGGCCCGGATCGCACTGATACTGAGGTGTCGAGGGGCAGCAATACTAACGCGGCCAAGAGGGGGATGAACGCTCAAGTGGACGTTCTTAATGTCCTTCTGGGTGACCTCGACAGAGAGGTCACCGATCTGGAGCTTTGTTGCCATCAGTATTCCGGTTGCGCCCTGATAATGGAGAAGACCCGCTCGACCTCTGCGGCGTCTCCACCCAGGAGCGGCATCAGCGCGCGCTTGATGATATTCTCCTTCGCCTGGTTTCCACGGAAGCTATCCGGCCGCACCATCTTCACCTTCGCGTCTATCGCGAGGGCCAACGCCTCATCCTGGCCCAGATTGTTAAACAGGGCGCGCTTGCCGGGCGTGTCGAGGGCCTTCGGGGTCGCGTCCCCCTTCCCTGACTGAACTTGGGTCGCGAGGTCTGCGATCTTTTGGAGGAACTCCTCGTAGCTGATCCGGTTTGCCCGCAGGTCGGCCAGCACATCGTTCAGCAGAGCCGACATCGAGTCATAGAACGCCGGATCGTTCAGCTTTTCCTTGATAATCTTACTGCGGACGTTGTTCGCGATGGTCTCCGCCACTGCGCCCTTGTCCTTCTTGATCCCCGGCGGCAGCCCGTTCACGGCTGTCGCGATACCGCTCTTCACGATCAGCTCCAAGAGGCCGACACCATCGAAGTCGGAGATCGCCCGCGCGCCATCTGCTTTGATGTAGGTATCAATCAGATGCCGCATATCGGCCTCATAGGCCTTCAGGTCGAGCGTCTCACCGCTGGCTTGGCGGATGGTCGCTCGCAGGGCGACAGCGCGCTCCACCTCCTGCTCAACCTGCTTCGCCTCGGTGGCCGAATAGCCTCCTTCAGCCATATCGTCAGCGATCGCGGCGTAGGCGCGGACCAAGCCAGCGACGCATTTAAATAGCGTCACACGTTGCGGCTCGTGCGCGGCCAGGTCGTCCGGGATCTCCGTGTTGCCGCAGAAATAGTGGATGTGCTGCAACTCGCCTTGGGGCGAGTCCACATCCTCGCACAGGCGCGCCAGCGCCTCGCGCGCTTCCTCAAGGCGCTCTCGCCCCTTGGTCAGGCGATCCTGCAGCAGCACCTCAGGGCTTGCTCCACCTTCACTGTCGTCCAATTCCGAGGTGTAGACGGCGATTGCACCCTGCACCTTCTTGAACAGGTCCTTGTAATCCACGACGTAACCGAAGTCCTTGTCGTCACCATCCAGGCGATTGGTGCGGCAGATCGCCTGGAACAGGCCGTGATCCTGCATCGATTTGTCGATGTAGAGGTAGGTGCAACTCGGTGCGTCGAAGCCGGTGAGCAGCTTATCCACCACGATCAGCAGCCGCATGTTGGCGGGCTGCTTGATGAACTTCTCCTTGGCCGCGTCCTCGTAGGTTTCGGTCTTGCTCTTGCCCGGGCGCGCTGACACGTCCTTCAGCAGGGCCGTGTAGAGGTTGTAGATGAACTGCTTCTCGGTCTCGGTGTTCGCGCCGGTGTCCTCCTTCGTCACGTCCTGCGCGTTCGGATTGTAGGAGGTGATGACCGCGCTGCGGCCTTTGAAGACGGTCTTTTCAAACATCTCAAAATAGCGGCAGGCCTCGTAGATGCTGGACGCCACCAGCATCGCATTACCGCGGTGGCTGACTAGGCGCGGCTTCACGCCGAAATCGAAGACGATGTCCTCCACCACCCGCTCCATGCGCGAGCGAGAGCTGAGCACCTTCTGCATCGTGCCCCACTGCTCTCGCAGCGCCGCCTTCTGCCAATCGTTCAGGCCCTTGGTCTTGGCCTCGAACCACTGGTCAATCTTGGTGGTGGAGGCCAGTTCCTGCGGGATGTCGCGGGCTTCGTAGAGAAGGTCGAGCACCACGCCATCCTCCACCGCCTCGCCGAATTTGTAGGTGTGGATGTAGCCGCCGAAGATTTCGTTGCTGGTCGCCTTGTCCTGCTTCAGCAGCGGCGTGCCGGTGAAGCCGATGAAGACGGCGCCGGGCAGCAGCGCTTTCATCGTCCTGTGCAGCTTGCCGCTTTGAGTGCGGTGGCATTCGTCCACGAAAATGAACAGCTCGCCCACGGCCGGGCTTGGCTGGGCGCGCAGCTGCTCGATCAGCGTCTCGAAGTCGTCCACGCCTCGGCGGCCGAATTTGTGCACAAGAGAGCACAGCAGGCGCGGCGTGGCCTGGCCAAGCTGGGCCATGAGGTCGGCGCCGCTCTGGGTGCGGGCAATCGCCTCCCCGCTGTCGCGAAAAACACGCTCGATCTGCTTGTCCAGCTCGTCACGGTCGGTGACGATGACCACGCGGGCCTTGGGCTTGTTCTCCAGGATCCAGCGCGCCAGCAGCACCATGACGATGCTCTTGCCGCTGCCCTGGGTGTGCCAGATGATGCCGCCGCGATAGCCGAGCGCGTGGTCCTGCGCCGCCTTGATGCCGAAATACTGGTGCGGCCGGGGCAGTTTCTTGACGCCGCCATCGAACAGCACGAAGTCGCGGATCAGCTCCAGCAGGCGCGGCTTGGCGCAGAGCTTCGCCAGGTACTTGTCCAGCTTGTAGCCGGCGTTGTCGGCCTCGTCCTCCTTCCAGGCCAGGTACATCTTCTCCGGCGTGCCGATGGTGCCGTAGCGCAGGCCCTCGGTGTCATTGCCGGCCAGCAGAAGCTGCGCGGTGGGGAAGAACCAGGCGTTGAAGTCGGGCTGCTGATTGGAGATGAGCTGGCGGATGCCGTCTCCGATGCTGACGGCGCTGCGCTTGAACTCCACCACGCCGAGGGCGAGGCCGTTGACGTAGAGCACCAAGTCCGGCCGGCGTTCGAGCGGGCCCTTCAGCGTCACTTCCTCCGCGATCGCGAAGTCGTTGGCGGCAGGGTTGGCCCAGTCGATCAGCGGGATGGTTTCGGTGTTCTGGCCGGCCTCGGTCTTCACGGGCACGCCGTAACGCAGCAGGCCATACACGGCATGGTTGTTGTCGTAGAGACTGCGGGTGGGATTATTCGCCTCCCGCCCCAGCAGATCGAGTGCGCGGCTGATCTGTGCCGGGCTGCGACCGCGCTTGGCGAGCCAGCCCGTGAGAAGCAATTCCTCGATGGGACGGTTGCTTTGCCGATCCGACAAGTCGCCAAGATATCGATAGCCGAGCCTGTCGCGGAACAGGGCGATGACGCGGTTCTGCGTGGCGCGTTCGGGCTTGCCGATCGCGTTCATAGGAGGCGCGTCCGGCCGGTGATGAGTTCTTGCATCATGCCCTGCTTGAGAGCGGCAGTCTTGGCGCGGCGCTGTTCGAGAGCTTCGAGTTCCGCGTCCATGTCAGAGAGGACGCGACTGATGGCGTGCTGTTCGACTTCTTGCGGTACAGCTACTTCGACGCTGGCCAGCGCCGCAGCACTGATATGCACGACCGCATCGCCTTGGCCTCGGTTTGCCTTTTGTCGTGCGACCTGCGGCATGTTCGTCAAGTAGCCGAAAAACGTCGGGTCGCCCCCGTGCAGCCTGAGTATAACGATGTCCCCTCCTGCAAATGCTTCGACGTCCTGCACGATCGCGACGCTCTTTCCGATCTCCTCCTTCGTCTCACCCGATCCCGCAAAGAGCACATCGCCCCGCCCTATCCGTCGTGCAGTAGCGGCCACAGCATGCGAGATCCGAGAAGCAAACGAACGAACGATGTCGTTGTGGATCGTGTAAAGCTCACCGTAGCGGACGCAGGGAAGTTCGCCAGAGAGCGCCTCGTCACGCCGAATCCCACTACCTTTGAGGAAATCTCCAAGCCGTCCCAATCGCTTCACCTCCCACTCCCCGCTGAACCCCGGCAGGCGGGTTTGGCCGGTGAGAAGTTCCTGCATGGCGGCTTGTTTGAAGTCGAGCTTCTTGGCGATGAGCCGGTCCAGCGCGCCCAGCAGCGCGTCCACATCGTCGAGAGCTTGAGCAATCAGCCGTTGTTCGCTCGGCTGCGGCAGCGCGACGGCTATAGGCGCGATGAAATTGCGGTTGAGGGATTGCTGCGCGCCCCCTGAATTATGCCGAGAGAAATCTATTGCCGAGAGAAGATAGAAAACAAAGCGAGGATCGTTTCGCCGAAAATCTGTGACGTAGAGCGCCGTGTTATGCGGCCAAAAATCGCTCTCGCAGTAGTGGGCTTGGCCAAACGACGCCCCACTCCGTCCCAACACCACTCCCGGTCCACGAGCAAGTGCTGTATCGTGGTACCCAGCGAGTCCCGCTGAGCCCATGACGGGGATGTCGCCGCTACGCCGGTCACGCCAAGTAAGGTCGTGACCTCGCCTGAGCGAAATGCAGTCGCCAAGAGTGATATTCGCCCAAGCGCTGGTATCGCAAGTCCCCGATGTTACCCGTTCGATCGTCAGCTCCATGACGCACCCATCGCCTTTAGGTGACCCCCCACTCGGCTGGCAAGGGCGGCGACCTCGTCCACAAGCGCTGGCATCGGCGCGGCATAGCGGTCGGCGAGTTGACGGACCCGGCCTGTCAGCGCTTGCGAGACACGATCCAACTCGCCCTGCACGGCCGCGCTGATCGTCGCTACCCACTTGTCGTCCACCATCAGCGCCTTGACCTCCTCCTCGGTCAGCTTGCCGTACTTGGTCAGCACCTTCTCCATCAGCGCGTCCTGCGCCGCCTTCAGCTTGGCAGCCGTCTCAGCCTCCCGCTCGACCAGCGCGAGATACGCCTGCAGGGCCTGCCGTTCCTCGGCCGCCTCGCAGTCAGTCCGGATCTCCTTCAGCCGCGCGGCGACCGAGGTCTTGGTCAGCTTGTCCTTGTCGGTCTTCGCCTCCTCCAGCAGCCCGCCCTCGCCGCCCTGCTCCTCCGCCATCTCCTCCATTTGCTGTTCCAGCGCGGTGAGCGAGACCTCCAGCGCCTCGATCGCCACCTGCTCCGCGGCGAAGTAGCGGGCGATGAGCAAAGCGGGCGGGATCAGCGCGGCCTGGTACTTCTTCCTGCCGATGACGAAGTCCGGCCGCGCCTTCGTCTTCTTCGCCCTGTCCTCGATGATCGGCCGCGCCTTAGCGGCCTCGACCCAGCCTTCCTCCGCGATGCGCCACGCATCGTCCTGCAGCGTCTCCGCTGTGTAATCCATCAGGTGCTGATAGACGTCATAGGCATCTAGCAGCGGCGCGGCCCGAAACGCCTCCAGCAGGCTTTCGGAGGTGGCCTCGATCAGCGCCTTGGGGTGACCATCCTTGCCGAAGGCCTTCAGCAACGGCGCCGTCGTGGCCCGCCAGGTGGCGAAGCTCTGCATGGCGGTGGTGGTGAAGGCGGTGAATTCCGGATGGCCGAAGATAGTGGACTTGAGCTCGGCCACCGGCACGCGCAGCCGGGCATAGCCAGGACGTTCCGGTTCGAACAGGGCGGCGCGCACGCCGGGGATGACATCCCAGAAACGGTCCAGCGCCGTGACGTCGCGCTCCGGAATACCGCCCTGCAAATGGCCGCCGATGTCCTGGATGTCCTCCGGCTCGGTGGTGTCGATGTAGCGCGGCAGGTTGAGGTTGTAGTCGTTCCGCGCATCGGCGATCTCGGTCACCGGCACCAGGCGGGAATAGCCCGGCAGTTCGACCTGGCGCGTGAAGATGTCCACGATCTTGTGGATGTCCTGCTCCCGCAGGCGGTTCTTCGGCCCGTCCTTCCGGAAGCCCTTGCTGGCATCCATCATGAAGATGCCCTTGCGCGACGCAGCACCGGCCTTGTCCAGCACCACGATGCAGGCGGGGATGCCGGTGCCGTAGAACAGGTTGGCCGGCAGGCCGATGATGCCCTTGATGACCCCGCGCTGGATCAGGGTGCGGCGAATGCCGCCCTCCGCATTGCCGCGAAACAGCACGCCATGTGGCAGGATGCAGGCGCCCTGGCCGTTCGGCTTCAGGGAGCGGAGGATATGCAGCAGATAAGCGTAGTCGCCCTGCTTGGCCGGCGGCACACCATAGACCCTGAAGCGGTCATGCAGGTCCTTTTCGAGGTCGAGCCCGGTGGACCAGCGCTTGTCCGAGAAGGGGGGTTAGCGACGACAAAGTCGAAAGTCTTCAGCGACTCGTCGTCGAAAAATTTCGGGCCGGCCAAGGTGTTACCCTGCTCGATCTCAGCGGTGGCGTAATCGTGCAAAATCATGTTCATGCGGGCGAGGTTGGCCGTCGAAGAGTCCTTCTCCTGCCCGTAGAGCGTCACCCGCAGGTCGGTCCCTTGCGCTGCCTCGTCCGCGACCTTCAGCAATAGAGACCCAGAGCCACAGGTGGGGTCGTAGACAGTGGTGTTCGCGGTGGCCTTGGCGCGGCGGATGCCGAGTATCTGCGCTATGACGCGACTGACCTCCGCAGGGGTGTAGAATTGGCCCTTGCTCTTGCCGCTTTCGGTCGCGAAGTGGCGCATGAGGTATTCATAAGCGTCGCCGAGCAGGTCATCGCCATCGGCTCGGTTCCGCGAGAAATCGAGCGCGGGGTTCTCGAAGATGCTGATCAGATTGGTGAGGCGCTCGACCATCTCCTTGCCGCTGCCGAGCTTCGTTGGGTCGTTAAAGTCGGGCATGTCGGAGAGGTTGTTGGCCAGGGCAAGCGGCCCCAGGATCTTCTTGTTGATCTGGTCACCGATGTCCTTCGTGCCCTTGAGCGCGACCATGTCGGTGAAGCTAGCGCCTGTTGGCACGATGATGGCTGCGAAGGGCTGCCCGGCGAAGCGGTCACTGACATATTTCACGAAGAGCAGCACGAGGACATAGTCCTTGTACTGGCTGGCATCCATGCCGCCGCGCAGCTCGTCGCAGGAGGCCCACAGTGAGGAATAGAGGTCAGACTTTTTCACCGCTCCTCCGGAGCGGCGGCCGGTAGCCGCTTGGGCGGCGTGTTCATTCGCAGACCCAGTCGCGGAGGCGACGCTGTCGAGGTCGGTAATTGGTTGTGTCCTTTTCGCCAGCTGCTTGGGTTCCCGGGCCCTCGTTGTAGGAGGGCTCGCGGCATCTGCGCCCATGTTCTGCATGCGCACCGAGCCGCCCCGGCCGCGGCCAGCCACGATGGTGCCGTCCTCGATCAAGGCGGCATGGACGTTCCAGTAGGTGTCATCCTGCCAGCCGAGCGTTTCGCGCAGTTTGCCGTTTCCAGCGCTGCCCCCTAGCTCGAGCAAGGTCTCGCCGAACCGCTCACGTAATGCTTCGCGTACCATGCCCACTCTAGCCTTGACGCTGCTTTTCGGCTCTTGCGGCATTGCAAAGACCCAGTTTCATCATGCCTCAGGCGCTCTGGCCAAGCCAAGTACCTGCTGATGCCAGAATGACCGGGCGAACGGCTTCACTTGCGGTGGATCAAACCGGGGCAGGATGGAAGCCCTGGGTGCAGCCGTCCTTACTCTGCCGCCGAGGGTGCCACCGTATTTGACCTAAGCTTATGGCGGAGGCCGAGAGGCACATGACTTGGGTCTGGACGCTGGTGCCGTGGTTGGGGCCTCGCACTTCCCGCCGCCTCGAACGGTGCGACCCTTTCCCCAAGTCTCGCACAAGACTGGTCAGTCCCTCGATTTGGAGCCGGATGCTCACCCTTTGCTCGACACCGTGACCCGCTCCACCACCAGCCGTACGGGCCGCGCATGCTCGACCGAACTAGCCGCACACCGACGGGTCCGGCCGATCAACGACCGGACCTGCTCCCGCCAAGCCGGACGGAGGCTCGAAAGCTGTTGGCCGAATGCAGCAGCTCCGCTTCGGGGTAGATCATTCAGGAAAGCGGCCGCTAGATGACAGGCCTTCCCTACTGCTTTCGGCTTTTTGCATGCTCTTGCCATACCGGCCCAGCCGCCTGAACTGGCCATTTGCCGCCCGGTAGCTTGCAGGACCAGATCGAGCTGACGTTGTGTGTTCACCCACTGCTGGGAGGCCACTTTCCGGCCTAAGGCCCGTAGGTTATTTTCAATTTTAGCTGTTCGGAGGAGGGGTATCGCTTCCGAAGTGTCATGGGGCTATCACCACCCCACAACGCAGACACTTCAGTCAAACAGCAAGCAGGGTTTAAAGTGCCGACGGTCAATCAGGTCTTCCAACCGCCGTTGTACTGGCAGCAGTTCGAGGAACTCGCGACCGGCTTACTGGGCGAGGTCTACAATATTCCCAATGCTCAACAATTCGGACGGCCCGGCCAGGCGCAGAACGGTGTCGACGTATACGGGCGTTCGAAGCGGTACGGAATGATCGGCGTCCAGTGTAAGCGCCTCGCCGAGCGCGATCCGAACGGCAATCCCTATCCGGGTGGCTCAATCAACAGGAAGTTCCTGCGCGATGCTGCGGACGAGGCACTCGCGTTTGCGCCTGCTTTGTCGATCTGGATCCTGGCAACCACCACACGACGCGACACGTCGGTTCAAGGATGGGTCAACGAGCTCAACGACGATTGGCGAGCGCAGGGTTGTGATCGCCTCGCCATGGTGTGGTCCTGGGACGACATAATTGGCTACCTCAACGGCTTTCCCGAACTTCAGCGCTGGTATTACGAGGAAGTCATTAAGGTCCGCGGAGCAAAAGATCTCGATGGGGTCATTCTCTCCACGATTGCGATGGCATTCTCAAGACCGGCATTTGAGGTGCCGCTTCACTGCGAGAGCCCTGACGAGTTTTTGACGGCCCTTTCTGACACCCAGCGAGCGATGCGCACTGGGGAACTGCTCGATCGGGAAAGTCGGCATGTGATTCGCAAGGCCGTGGGGGGCTGGCGCGAGGTCGCCAATCTCGAGGTTCGTGATGGCCTCAGCGGTGTCAACAAGTCGCTCAGGCATCTTCGCACCCAGATCGAGCAGGGCCTGAAAGATCATAGGATCCGGCACGTGAACGGGTTTCTAGACTTCACGGACATGCAGTTTGCCATGCATCTTGAGGAGCTTCGGAACGAATGCATCGAGATCCTAAATAGGGTGCTGGAGATTGCGGACATGCCTCCCGTCAGTTGAGGGCTTTGACACCGTGCAATCACCACACAGCCTTCCGGGTCTGTTAGACTTGCTTCAGATCAGGACTTAGCTCTTAGGCGGCCAAAAATCGGAGCTGAACGGAACAAAGCGGTGGCCGAGAGCCGCTGTCTATGTCTGCTGCCCCTCCAACCCGTCCATATGCCGCCCGCCACTTGCGTCCGCTTTCGGGAAGGCTGTGACGTCATGCAGATGGCCGATATGGGCGCATAGCGAACCTGACCGATTGGCAGTGAAGTGTGCGGCGCCCATTTCAGGTGCGTACGCCGCCCTGTTGCTCCCAGATCAATGGGATTGACTTTAGCAATGATGGCAGGTCGAGCTGGTCGGACTGCCGGCCATCCAGCACTGCCTCTACGAGGTTCGGCGCTAGCAGCGTTAGCTGCAGCAGCCGCCCCATGTATCCTCGGTCCAGCTTCTCCGCCTCAGCCATCTCGGTGATGGACGCGTACTGCCCCTCATCAAGCAGCCGCTGGTACCGGAAGGACCTGGCCAGCGCTTTCAACAGCGCAGGATCAGCGCTGGTGGGGATTGCGGTTTCCGGCATGCCCGCGCTCGCCTTCCCCTCCGGCGTCACCACCGTCTTGCGCCCGGGCTGGCGTCGGATGCTGAGCGGCACCTGCACAGTGAGGCTAGCGGGGTGGGTGGCGCTCATTCCGCTGCCTCCGCAAGCTGCGTACTGCCCGCTCGTAGATCCCGCACGAGGCTGGCCAGCCCCTCCACTCGCAGCCGGATGTCCGCCCCCGTGCTGGACACCGTCACCCGCTCCACCAGCAGCCGCACGATCCGCGCTTGCTCCGCAGGGAACAGCTCATCCCAGAGTGGCTCCAGCTGGTGCAGGGCGTCACGTGTTTCGGCCTCAGTCAGGTCCGGATCGCTCGCCCTCGCCGCCGGCCAGGTGCCCACGATGATCTCGGGCTGGCGCAGGAGGGCCCGAACCTGCCCCACCACCGCCGCCTCGATCTCTGCCGCAGAGATGCGCCGCACGAGGGTGGGATCGGCCTGTTCGGCCGTGTCCGTGCCCTTCAGCGCCGCCTGACTGACGTAGTACCGGTACAGCCGCCCCCTCCTGCGCGTGTGGGTCGGCGAGAGCGCCCGCCCGTCAGTGCCGTAGATCAGACCCTTCAGCAGCGCCGGCGTCTGGTTACGCGTGCCATTGCTGCGGGTATGGGGGCTCTCCTTCAGCAGGGCGTGCACCGCCTCCCAGAGCGCCCGGTCGATGATGGGCTCGTGCTCGCCAGGGTAGACCTTCCCCTTGTGCGCCGCCTCGCCCACGTAGGTGCGGTTGTTCAGAAGCTTGTAGACGTCACCCTTGTCTAGCAGCCGCCCCGACCGGCTGGTCAGGTTCTCCGCCTGGAGCTGGCGGGCGGTCTCCGTGCCGGACCGAGTGTCCAGGAAGGTGGTGAACACCCGCCGGACCGTAGCGGCCTCCGCCTCGTTGACCAGCAGCTTCCTGTCGCTGACCTCGTAGCCGAGCGGCACATGCCCGCCCATCCACATGCCCCGGGCGCGTGAGGCGGCGAACTTGTCCCGGATGCGCTCGCCGATCACCTCGCGTTCGAACTGGGCAAAGCTGAGCAGGATGTTGAGCGTCAGCCGCCCCATGCTGGTGGTAGTGTTGAAGGACTGGGTGATGCTGACGAAGGTCACCCCGTGCGCCTCGAAGGTCTCCACCAGCCGGGAGAAGTCCATCAGCGAGCGGGAAAGGCGGTCAATCTTGTAGCAAACGATGATGTCGACCCGGCCCTGCTCCACATCGCGCAGCAGACGCTGCAGGGCCGGGCGCTCCAGGGTGCCACCCGAGAAGCCGCCGTCGTCGTAGCGGTCCCCTACCAGCGTCCAGCCCTCTGCCCGTTGGGACAGCACGTAGGCCTCGCAGGCGTCCCGCTGGGCGTCGAGGGTGTTGAACTCGCGGTCGAGCCCCTCGTCGGTGCTCTTGCGGGTGTAGACAGCGCAGCGGAGGCGCCGGACGGGGGTGGGAGGCGGCACCACCTCGGCCGCCCTGCCTTGGCGGCGGCTCATGCGCCCCTCCCTTGGCTCTTCAGCCCGAAGAAGGTCCAGCCGTTCCAGCGGGTGCCGGTGATGTGCCGTGCCACTGCGGAGAGGGAGCGGTAGGGCCGGCCCTCGAATTCAAAGCCGTCCGCCAGCACGGTGACCGCATGCTCCACCCCTTGCCACTCGCGGAGCAGGCGGGTGCCGGCCAAGGGTCGGCTGTCAGCTCGGATGCGGCGGAGCACCACGTTGCCCCCGTCCAGTTGCTCACCGAGCGCCTCTAGGCGGGCCCGGGTCTCCGGGCGTAGGCCACCGTAGGCGAGCTCCTGGATGCGGTAGGCCAGCCTGCTTTGGAGGTAGGCGCGGTTGAAGGGCGGCGGCTCCCTGCCGAACAGCTCGCGCCACTGCTGCTTCAGGTGAGCGGTGGGAGCGGCCTTCAGGGCTGCCAGGCGGCCGAGCACGTCGGCAGGCGGGATGGTCGGGAAGACGGGCGTGGGTGCCACAGGCGGAGCAGCCTGGACCTTACCAGCGCCCCTCCCCCGCTGTGCAGTAGATGGAAGCGTCATGCGTGTCTCCGAGTTTGGGGAGGGACACGACCGCTCTGTTTGGGCCGGAAGTGTAGCGAATTTTCTCCCAGGCCCCCGGCCTGCTCGGCGTCGCGGGCGAGATCCTCGGCACAGTGGGCACGAAGCCGCACCAGGCCGGCCGCGAGCACGGCGCAGACCTCGCGAAGGTGCGGGGGGAGGTGAAGGTTAGGCTCACGGGGAAGTTGGCTGGCTCGGGCTTGATGCACCTGTTTGGAGGGCTCGACCGCCTGGCGATCGCAATTTAGAACAAACGAGCAACTTCGCCTCGGAGTCGACCTCATGCCCGGAGCCTCTGCCCCTCATGACGCCTGAGCCACCAGTCGTGCTTACTCTCCACGGTGCACTGGAAAAATTGTGCGAGGCTGGTCTGGCGCGCGATCTTCGCCTTGCAGAGCACCGTTTGCAGGAACTGCTTCGTGAGCAAGTAGGCAAGAGCAGTACCGAAATGAACAGTGTCGATCTGTTTACGATCGATAAACATTGGCAAAGGCACAGGGCCTACTCGGCCTTGCAAAACGACTTGGTCGACCGGATCGAACGCGGTGAGTTCCACCTGTATGGGAGCAAAGTCTCGGCCACTGGCACGGACGCTGTAGTATTCCTCACATGCACAGACGTACACCGGGGCAGCATCAAACCAGCGGCGAACACCATTGAGCGGGCTGGCGAAACATACACGGAAGTCCATGCTGTCCTTGGCCCCTTCGAGGCGACCGTAAAAGCAGAGCGCCGTCGGCTGGTCCTGCAGCAGGCGGTGTCCCGTTGGTGCGACCCTTGGCTGCTGATCGGTGTTCGTCGCAACGAGAGCGTCTTCCGCACCGATGAGATACTCGACTTTGGTTTTCCACAGCTTAGTCTGGCCTGTGGTGCGAAGCGTGAGGCTCGCAGGCTGTCTGCAGAGGAGTACGCGGTGCAGCGGCGGTGTTTGGAAACGAGTTGGAGGGGTTTGCTCAAAGACTTGCAGACGCGAGTCGCGGCTGAGGAGATCTACCTGTACGGGGTTCAGACCCAGCCAAACTTGGCGACCGACTACGAACGAATTCCAGCCACTTGGGCGTTCGATCTTCAAGTCGATGCCAAAAATCAGTCCGTCACAGCACACGGCCGTCGGTGGACAGCGGTTGAGTGTTGGCTGGATCCGGCAGACGTCGACACAAAGCCCGCCGAGCAGGCATCCCCTGCTCCAGCAGCGCAGGCATCTTTTGCCACGCTCAAGCCCGAGGATGTTTATGAGTTCAGCGACGACTTGATCTTGGCCCTGCTTGAGGAAAACCACCGACGTGTGGTTGGAAGTCCAGATGTAAGGCCGATCTCGCCCGCGAAGGTCTCGTGGACGCCGCTGCTGAAGCGCAAGCTGAGGCACCGTGCCGCCGCCGGCGACATCATGCCGAACCTGGCGAGTGAAGCGTCGGCGTTGGCAGCTTGGCTTGATACAAAGGTTCCGTCGCATCAGGTCCCCAGCGCAAAGACAATCGAGAATGCTCTTCGCCTGGACTACGCTTCGCTGCGCCCACGATCGAACCCCATAATCCCATAATTCCTCACGAGGGATCCTGGGCATGGATCATGGCTCCGGTAGCACCTCTTCATGATGTCATCATTGATCGTCATGGAGCGATGGAATGTCTGTCAGGAGCACGCCGGATTACACAGAGGGCGATCACCGTCTCCGCCACCTTCACCAGCTTGAGTTGGCGCTACGCTGGAATGTCTCGCCTCGAACTTTGGAGCGCTGGCGGTGGCTGGGACAGGGGCCGCGCTTTCTCAAGCTCGGCGGCCGCGTCGTCTACCGCATCGAAGACATCGAGGCCTTTGAGGCACAGCAACTCCGTGCCTCTCGCGCCGCCATGGGGCTGGGCTGATGGACGGCTCGGTCAGGAACGTGGCGCTTCTCATGAAGGAGAACCTGCCCGACCGCCTCTTCCCCGTAACCTTCTTCCGGGACCACACCGCCACTCGAAAGCGCGAGGAGCTGACAACCCTTACCCAGCTGGCAAAGCGGATCACCACAACCAACGCTCCCCGTAAGGACCAGCTGCCCTGGCTCAAGCTGGCCCAGTTCGGCGATGCGCGTACCGAAAAGGGGAGCCTTCGCCATGATGCCAACGTGCTGGTTATTCGCGGCATCGAGGCTGATTATGACGGAGAGCAAATGCCCTTTGATGAGGCCGTCGAGGTCGCGACCAAGTTAGACCTCCTCTGCTTGCTCTACACCTCGCCTTCTCACACGGCTGCAAAGCCCCGTTGGCGGGTGCTGTGCCCGACCTCCCAGGAGCTGCCGCCAGGAGAGCGACGCAAGCTGCTTGGGCGACTGAATGGAGCGTTCCGCGGCGAGTTTTCGGTCGAGAGCTGGACGCTGTCGCAGGCCTACTATTTTGGCTCGGTCGGCTCGAATCCGGACCACCGGGTTGAACTGGTGGACGGCACACCGATCGACCAGCTGGACGAGCTCGACGAGACTTGGCAGGGCAAGCCGAACACGATTCCCATCGGTGCTAGCGGCGGTAGGCCGCAGCAAGGCCCAGTGGATGAGGCGTTGTTGCTGGAGCAGATCCGCACCGGCGCCTCCTACCACACCGCCTGCGTGCGTTTGCTCGGGCGGTGGGCACGGGACGGGGTGGCGTTTATGGATGCCCGCAAACGCCTTGTGCAAACCATGGAGGAGGTTCCCGCCGCAGGGCGGGACATCCGCTGGACCGAACGCTTTGCCGACATCGACCGCTGCCTGGAAGACATCTACGTCAAGGAGGCAGAAGCCAAAGATCGTGGTGACAGAGGGCCGGGCAACCAGTCACCCGGGTCGACCGAAACTGGCCTCATATCGGAGGACAGCGTCGCCGTGGCGTTTGCGAAGGCTTGTGGAGATATGCTCCGCTACTGCCATCACGCCGGCAAATGGTACCGCTGGACCGGCGCCATCTGGCAACGCGAGGACACCCGGCTCGCTTTCCACTGGATACGCCGCCTCGCGTGTCGCCTTGCGGCAGCGACTGAGGAGCCCAAGGTGATGATCGCCGCTGGAAAGGCCGCCTTTGCCTCTGGCGTCGAGCGGCTAGCACAGGCTGATCGCGTCTTCGCCGTCACCAGCGCCCACTGGGATCAGGATCCGTGGCTCTTGGGGACACCCGAGGGCACGGTCGATCTCCGAACCGGCACACTTCGAGCGGCTCAGCAGGCAGACCATATCTCTCGCGCGACCGCCGTCAGGCCTGCAAAGACAGCGGATTGCAAGATCTGGCTTGCCTTCCTCCAGCAGGCCACGGGTGGTGACCAGGAGCTGATCGACTTCCTGCAGCGCTGGTTCGGGTATTGCTTGACCGGCATCACCAGCGAGCACGCCCTCCTCTTCGTTTACGGGCCCGGTGGAAACGGCAAGGGCGTCCTGCTCGTCACTGTTGCTGGCCTTCTCGGCAGCTATGCCACCAATGCCGCCATGGACACCTTCACGGCATCCCAGGGTGATCGACACCCGACCGACCTCGCGATGCTGCACGGGCCGCGCATGGTAATGACAACCGAGACAGAGGAGGGACGTGCCTGGGCCGAGGCTCGGATCAAGGCGCTGACCGGAGGCGACCCCATCACCGCCCGCTTCATGCGACAGGACTTCTTCACCTTCACCCCTGCCTTCAAGCTGACTATCAGCGGCAACCATAAGCCGGCTCTTCGCAACGTCGACGATGCGGCCCGCCGCCGCTTCAACGTCGTGCCTTTCCTCTACAAGCCGGCCCAAGCAGACAAGGACCTGCCGGAGAAGCTCAGAGCGGAATGGCCGGGCATTCTTCGCTGGCTCATCGACGGGTGCCTCGCCTGGCAGAAGCAAGGATTGCAGCGCCCGAAGGTCGTCATCGACGCCACCGCCGAGTACTTCGCCGAGCAGGACGTTCTGGCGCAATGGGTGGACGAATGCTGCGACCAGGGCAAAGGCCTCGGTGATACCAACGCCAGCCTTTTCTCGTCCTGGAGAGCCTTCGCGCAGAGCCGAGGCGAGGAGGCGCGTAACGTCAAGTGGCTCGCGACAATGGTGGAGCGCCTTGGGTTCCGACGCGAGAAGGATTGCGACCTATTCCGCGGTCGCGGCTTCGTCGGTTTGCAAGTGAGGCCGGACATGGTGCCGCCTGACTGGAATGACCGCGACGGATGAGTCCTGTCTTCCGAGCCCTCAGCGACGCCAGCGACGCTAGCGACGTTTCTTCCGATTAATCGCCCACACGCGCGCGTGTAGCGCACCAATGGGAAACAGCGTCGCTTCCGTCGCTGGCGTCGCTCGCCCGCTGTAAATCGCAAACAAAGGAACTAGCGCGAAATCCTGTCGTATCGCGCTGCATGGACCTGCTCGGGTATCCTGCAGCGTGCTCCGTAGGAGACGTGCGATGCCCGACAATGCCCCGAGCGTGTTCCCTCCTTACAACCGCGCCCGCGTCTCCGAGCTGATCCCCTACGCCCGCAACGCGCGCACGCACTCGCCCGCGCAGGTGGCGCAGATCGCCGCCTCCATTCGCGAGTTCGGCTTCACCAACCCCATCCTCGTTGATGGGGAGCGCGGCGTCATCGCCGGTCACGGTCGCCTGCTGGCCGCGCGCCAGCTGGGCATGACCGAGGTGCCGACGCTGGAGTTGACGCATCTCACCCCTGCACAGCGCCGCGCCTACGTTTTGGCCGACAACCGCCTGGCGCTCTCGGCTGGCTGGGACGAGGACCTGCTGCGCGTGGAGCTGGCCGAGTTGGGCGCCGAAGGGTTCGACCTGTCGCTCACTGGATTCGACGA
Source organism: Muricoccus vinaceus (assembly GCF_042433125.1). NCBI lineage: Bacteria > Pseudomonadati > Pseudomonadota > Alphaproteobacteria > Acetobacterales > Roseomonadaceae > Muricoccus > Muricoccus vinaceus. The sequence continues at coordinate 72,306 of NZ_JBHLVZ010000041.1, forward strand.
GCTGGAGATCGCGTCCTTCCTGGCCGAGCCCTCGTCGGGACTGACGGACCCCGATGCGGTCCCTCCCCCGCCTGAGACGCCAGCGTCGCGCCTGGGTGATGTCTGGCTGCTGGGTCGCCATCACCTGGTCTGCGGCGACTGCACCGACCCTGCCATTGTGGAAGCCGTGCTCGCCGGGGTGCGGCCCCACCTGATGGTCACCGATCCGCCGTACGGGGTGGAGTACGACCCGGCTTGGCGCAACGAGGCGCTAGAGGGCAGCAACACCCAGCGTACGGGCAAGGTCCTCAACGACGACCGTGCTGATTGGACCCAGGCCTGGGCGCTGTTCATGGGCGACGTTGCCTACGTCTGGCATGGCGCCCTGCACGCGGGCACCGTGGCGGACAACCTCACCGACTGCGGGTTCCAGATCCGGGCGCAGATTATCTGGGCGAAAGAGCGCCTGGTGCTCGGGCGAGGGCACTACCACTGGCAGCACGAGCCTTGCTGGTATGTGGTTCGGAATGGAGCGAAGGGCCATTGGGCGGGAGACCGCAAGCAGACCACCGTGTGGCATATTCCCAGCCGCGACCAGGACACCGACACCGTCCACGGCACCCAGAAGCCGGTCGAGTGCATGCGCCGGCCGATCGAGAACAACTCCTCGCCCGGGCAGGCGGTGTACGAGCCCTTCTCCGGCTCCGGCACCACCCTGATTGCTGCCGAGATGACCGGCCGTACCTGCCATGCCGTCGAGCTATCGCCCGCCTACGTCGATGTGGCGGTGCTCCGTTGGCAAGCCTTCACCGGGCTGGAGGCACGCCTGGAGGCCAGTGGGAGGACCTTTGCTGAGGTCAGGGCCGAGCGCCGCCCCGGCACCGCCGAGGAGGCCTGACATGGCCAAGGGCGGGCTCTACGTGCCCACTGCCGAGCAGCGCCGAACCGTGCGGGTCATGTCCGGCTTTGGCATCCCCCAGACCGACATCGCCACTCTGCTGGAGATCGACCCCAAGACGCTCCGCCTGCACTTTCGGCACGAGCTGGACCGAGGCGCGGCCGAGGCCACTGTCAAGGTCGCCCAGACGCTGTTCTCCATGGCCACCTCCGGCCAGAACACCGCGGCCTCGATCTTCTGGATGAAGGCGCGCGCGGGATGGCGCGAAAAGCACGAGGTGGTGCTCTCGGCTAAGCCGACCGGTGAGATGACCGACGCCGAGCTGGAGGAGGAGATCGCCCGCGCCCGGGCCGCTCGCCTTGTGCTCGACCGGGAGGCACCCAGCGATGGAGAGTGACCCGGCCTGGGAGCTCGGCCAACGGCGGGCCATCCGCCGCGAGTTCGGCCTCTGGTGCGAGCACGCCCTCGCTCCTCAAGGCATGGTGCCTGCCGCTCACCACCGCCTGCTGATCCGCGAGCTGCAAGCCGTGGCCGATGGGGTGCACGACCGACTGATGGTCTTCATGCCCCCGGGCTCCGCCAAGAGCACCTATACGTCTGACCTGTTCCCCGCCTGGTTCCTGGCCCAAGGGAAGGACCGCCGGGTGATTGCCACCTCCAACACCGCCGACCTCGCCGGCACCTTCTCCCGCCGGGTCAGGGGTCGCATCCGCAGCCACGGCCCCACTCTGGGCTACCGCCTGGGCCGCGAGGCGGAGGACCTCTGGACCACCAGCAACGGCGGCGAGTACCGGGCGGCCGGCATAGGCGGGGTGATCACTGGTTTACGCGCCGACCTCGCGCTGATCGACGACCCCGTGAAGTCCAGGGAGGAGGCGGACAGCGAGGCAAGGCGGAACCGAGTGTGGGAGTGGTACCAGGATGACCTCCGCACCCGCCTTCGGCCCGGCGCCGCCATCGTGGTGGTGCAGACCCGGTGGCACCAGGATGACCTCTCGGGCCGGCTGTTGGAGGCGCAGCGGGAGCGTTGGCGGGTGGTGTCGCTCCCCGCCGAAGCCGAGGAGGGTGACCCGCTGGGCCGAGCACCCGGCGAGATGCTGTGGGCCGACGACACCTACGGCTATGCCGCTTCCCTGGCCCGGGTGAAGGCGGAGGCCAGCACCCGCAGCTGGGCCGCGCTCTACCAGCAGCGGCCGGTGCCGGACACGGGCGACTACTTCCAGGCGGCCTGGCTGCACCCGGCCGACAGCCTGCCCGACCGGACCACGCTCCGGGTCTATGGCGGCTCGGACTACGCGGTCACCTCGGGTGGGGGTGACTGGACGGTGCATGTGGTGGTCGGCATGGACCCGCAGGGCCGGCTCTGGCTGCTGGATCTCTGGCGCGGGCAGGCGGCGGCAGACGCTTGGATCGAGGCGTTCTGCGACATCGTGCGCAAGTGGCGCCCGATTGGCTGGGCGGAGGAGACGGGGCAGATACGGGCGGGTGTGGGTCCCTTCCTGGAGCGGCGCATGCGGGAGCGCAGCGCCTATGTGGCGCGTCACCCCTTTCCCACCCGCGGCGACAAAGGCGTCAGGGCGCAGTCGATCCGAGGCAGGATGGCGCTGGACGGGCTCCATGTCCCGAGGAGCGCCTCCTGGCGCCAAGCCTTCGAGGCGGAGCTGCTGAGCTTTCCAGCCGGCAAGCACGACGACCAGGTTGATGCCCTTGGGCTGGTGGGGCAGCTGCTCGACCGCATGGTCCGAGGCGCCCCCGCCAAGCGCCAGGAGCCTGCACGGCGGGACGGGTACTCGCGCCTGTTTGGCCGCGTTTACGAGGAGGTGGGCAGGTCGTGGAAGACCGTCTGATGCATACCTTCCGCTCGGCATGGGGGTAGGAGAGGACACGGCCGCACAGGACGAAAAATAGTGGTCATTATCCCTCTGGCTGACGCTACACTTTTCTGGTCCCCGGGTGAGGTCCAATGCTCCTGTTCCACTCAGCCTCCATTTGCGCCAGCCATGTCTGATGAACGGCACCACACCATTCAGGACGTTTTTCGCGAGGATGGCCCGACAGCCGGTGGGCTCCGGATGGACTGGAAAGTGTTCCTCGCCTGTTGGGCCGCGGCAGCTTTTGTTGCACTTGCGCTGGGCCGCGACACCAGCTGGGACCTGAGGAACTACCACTACTACAACATCTATGCCCTGCTGGAGGGCCGCTGGGCGGTCGATCTCACTCCGGCCCGCGCGCACACCTTCCTCCATCCTGGGCTCGACCTCCCCTTCTACTTGCTGACCCAGAGCTATCTAAATGCGTGGCCGCGCTTGGTGTCGGTCCTACAGGCCAGCTATGCCGGACTGCTGGCCTTCCTCACCATCGCCGTGGCCAACCTCGTCCTGAACGGCAAGGCAGGACGGGTAACCCCTGCTACCGCGCTGGTCGCCTGCTTCGGATTGTCCGGCGCAGCGACGCTGCCCGAGATCGGCTCGACTTATAACGATATTCAAATTGCCTGCCTGGTCCTGGGTGCCCTGCTCGCACTCCTCCTGGCAGCAGGAGCCAGTGACGCGCACGAGGCGTCGAAGGCAACACGGCTGCGGCTAATAGCTGGGCTCTTGGGCGGCTGCGCAGTTGGCCTGAAGCTAACCGCCTTTATCTTCCCGCCCGCCCTTGCTCTCGCCGCAATCATCGCGACGCAAGGCGGCCTAGTGCTTAGGGCGCGTGCGGTGGCGCAGCTTTCCGTAGGCGGCGCGCTGGGCTTCGCCATTACTTATGGCCCGTGGGGCTGGTTCCTTTGGAACCGCTTCGGCAATCCCTTCGGCTCCTTCACCAACAACATCTTCCGTTCCCCCCTCTTCCCTTTTGTTAGCCAGCGCGACGAAAGCTTCCTTCCCGACAGCTTGGTCACCGCGCTGGCCTACCCGTTCATCTGGGCCCACCGTTCCACCGGCACAGTTCTAGAGCCAACGCTCGCTGACCCACGGTTTGCCGTCGGCCTGACTGCCCTTCTACTCGTCATCGGACTGGCCATGTGGCGCAGGTTTTCCCGCCCTTGCACCCCGCCTCCTTCACTTGAGGACCGCGCCGCCGCCCGTGCCGTCCGCACCGTGCTCGCCTTCACCCTGGCAAGCTATGTGATCTGGCTTGGGAACTTCTCGATCCTTCGCTACGCGATCCCAATGGAGGTGCTGCTCGGCATCCCCGTCTGGGCAGCCGCGCGCGAACTGCTCCTCGCCACTAAGCCCGAGGGAGGATTGGCCGCCGCAACAGCCCCGTTGCGCCGTGGAGCCACACTCGCCCTGGCCACAGCGCTAGGTGTCTCGGCCATTGTCACAGAATATCCCGCCCACCCTCGTGAGCCCTTCTTCTGGGAACGAGAACCTCGGGGAGCCGCAGTCTTGGCAGTCAGCCCAATACCCCTGCCGAAAGATTCGCTCGTCGTCCTGCTCGGCCCTGCGGTCTCCTTTGTCGCTCCCTTCCTGGACAGCCCTTCAGTACGCTTCGTCGGTGGACCCAATCCTAACTGGGCTGGTGTGGCCAGTGATCCGGCGAGCTACGCGGCCCAGGTGCTGCAGGAAGTCCGCCTGCATCGGGGACCAGCTTTTGTGCTGCTGGAAGACCCGGACGCCTATGATGAGGAAGCTGCTGAAGTTCTAGCCATCACCTTCGAACGGGCATCCTGCCGCCCCGTACCGAACAATCTTACAAAGGTCGTTCAACTCTGCCGCTGGCGGTAGTCACCGTAGTGGCGCAACCGGCAGAAGCGCAGTTTCCTGTGCTCCCATGACCTTACGCGACAATGCCTAAACTACTCGCCATTCAGGGCCGGCGCATGGAGGCTTCCACCTGTTCACCACCCAGCATCGACCGTTGCTCGGTGGTGAACATCCCCTGGTAGTGGACAAGGTATGCTGAGCAGGTCCGCTGAGCGCCAATTTCCGTCCGCCAGCGCCACCGCCGTCTTCCTGTGAGCGGACATTGAGCCTGAGCCAATGCGCGGTGGCGCCAAGCTCACCTAGCTGCCGCGTAGCCCAAGCGCAGAGACCAACTCGCCGAAGCGCCCGTGGTCGATCCGCAAGCGCTCCGCGAGGGCTTCGGGGCCGTCCTGTAGGATCTCGGTACCGGGCGGAAGGGCGGCCTTGAAACGTGCGGCGTCCGCTACCGCGCGGATCTCCCGCGCCAACTGCTCGACGATGGCGGGCGGCAGGCCGCGCGGTCCGAAGACGCCCAGCCAGGGTGAGGAGACCACGGTACCTGGTGCAACCTCGGGGAGGAGCGGCACGTCAGGAAACGCGGGCATGCGGGAGGAGCCCGTGTAGACGAGCGCGCGTAAAGTGCCGAACCGCACCCCTTCCGCGGTGACGCTCACGGGCTCAAGCGTTGCCTGCACCCGCCCGGCGAGGAGGTCGGTCAGGTTTGCCGCAGAGGTGCGATAGGACACGTGCTCGGCCTCGAAGCCCAGGGCGCGGCCGAGCGCTTCCATGTTCAGGTGCGCCAGCGTACCGATCCCAGCGGAGCCGTAGAGGACGCGGTTGGCGCGGGCGTAGCGGACGAAGCCGTCCAGGTCACGCGCGGGCAGGTCGCGGTGCACGGCCAGGAAGGCGTGCGGCACCGCCACGGCCGCTACGGGTGTTACGTCCCGCAACGGGTCGTAGCCGGTACCGCCTGGCGTCAGGTGCGGCTGCACGGCGAGCGCGGCCATCGCCGCCAGCACGAACGCGCTGCCATCGGCCGGAGCGCGGACCAGGTTCGCCACGCCGATCACTCCGCCGGCGCCGGGTATGTTCTCCACCACCACGGCCCCGCCAAGCTGCCTGGAGAGACCGTCGGCCAATAGCCGCGCCACCGTGTCGGTGACGTTCCCGGCTCCGTAGGGCACGACCAGCCGGATCGGACGGTCAGGCCAGGCGGCTCGCGCGGGCGATCCTCGTGACAGCAGCATCCCGGCCGCGGCCGCAATAACCGTGCGTCGGTGCATCGTGCCTTCCCCTTTCAGATCACACCGGCGTCGCGCAGCCGCACCAGATCATTCTCTGATAATCCCAGCTCACCGCTGAACACCTCGACATTGTGCTGGCCTATGGAAGGACCTGTGCGGTGCACGGCCCCGGGCGCATCAGGGAAGCGGGGCACGACATTCTGCATCCGCAAGGCCCCGAGCTGCTCGTCCGGCACGGTGATGATCGCCTCCCGCGCGGCGAGATGCGGGTCGGCGAAGACGTCGGCTATGTCGTAGATGGGTGCGAAGGCGACGGCGTGCGCGTCCATCGCCTCGGACCATTCCGAAAGGTCGCGCGCGGAGAGCGCCTCCGCCACGATCGCGTCGAGCGCCTCCCGGTGCCGCACCCGCTCGGGGTTCGAGGTGAAGCGCGGGTCGGCGAGGAGTTCAGGCCGACCGATCGCGGCGCAGAGCCGCTCGAACACGGTTTGGGTTGTGGCGGGTAGGCTTACCCAACGATCGTCGCGGGTGCGGTACACGTTGCCCGGGGCACCGTGCTGGCTCGTGTTGCCGTGCCGTCCCCGTACCTTGCCGAGTTGGTCGTACTCCGCCGGGAGGAAGTCCAGGACCCGCAGCATCGCTTCCAGCATCGAAAGGTCGATCTCCTGGCCGCCGAGCCGGGGGTCGCCGTCGCGTCGCCGCAGGGCCGCGAGGATTCCCATGGCACCGAACAACCCGCCTACGGCATCCGCGATGGGAAAGCCGGCGTGCAGCGGAGGGCCATCCGCCTCGCCGCAAATCGACGCGAAGCCCGACATGGCCTCGAACACCCGGGCGAAGCCGGGGCGGTTCCGATAGGGGCCAGTCTGCCCGAAGCCGGTCACGCGCAGGACGACGAGGCGCGGGTTGGCGGCGAAAAGGCGCTCTGCCGTCAGGCCCCACCGGTCCAGGGTGCCCGGGCGAAAGTTCTCCACCAGCACGTCGTAGCGGGGCAGCAGGCGGTCGAGCAGGGCAGCGCCCTCGGCCGTGCGCAGATCGATCGTCACGCCTCGCTTGTTGCGGTTCGTCACCTTCCACCAAAGCGGCACGCCGTCCTTGTACGGAGGCAGGGCGCGCAGGGCATCGCCCTTCCCGGGCAGCTCGACCTTCAGCACCTCGGCCCCTAAGTCGGCCAACAGGGTCGCGGACCAGGGTCCGGCGATGATGGTGGAGATGTCGAGGATCCGCACGCCCCGGAGGGGAGGGTCGGCCGGTCCGCTCATTCTGCGCGGGCTCCTGTGCGGGACACCACGCCGCGCCAGCGGGTCAGCTCCGACGTGACGAAGCGCGCGAAGTCCTGTGGCGTTGAAGCGATAATCTCGGCCCCCTGCTGCTCGACACGTTCCCGCACGCCTGGGCGACCGAGAGCCGCACGGATGCCATCCGCCAGCTTCGTGACGATGACCGGCGAGGTGCCTGCGGGCACGAACACGCCGTTCCAACCGACCGCATCGTAGCCGGGCAGGCCGGCCTCGGCGAGTGTGGGCACTTCGGGCAGCACGGCCGAACGGCTGGTACCGGACACGGCGAGGGCATGCAGGCCGCCGTCGCGGATGTGGCCCAGCGTGGTGAGCACGACGTCCATGGTCATCGAGACCTCGCCGGCTAGCGTCGCCGTGACCTGCGGCCCAGCCCCCCTGTAGGGCACGTGAGTGAGGGTGATCCCGGCCTGATCCCGGAAAAGCTCGGTGAAAAGGTGTGCGGCGGTGCCGTTGCCTGCCGAGGCGTAGGTGACTGTCCCTGGCCGCTGGCGCGCCAGCGCCACAAGCTCGGGCACGCTTCGCGCGGGAACGGAGGGGGGCACAACCAGCGCGTAGACCTGGGACGCCGCCTGCGTGACCGGGATGAAGTCGCGGGCGGCGTCGTAGGGCAGGTTGGAGTAGATCGCCGGGCCAATGCCATGGGTCGCGATCGTGCCCATCAGGAGCGTACGGCCGTCGGGTGCTGCGCGGGCCACTGCGGCGGTACCGACGCTGCCGCCGGCTCCGGCACGGTTCTCCACGACTACGGGTGCCCCCAACGCCTCGCCAAGAGGGCCGGCAATCAGGCGCGCAATCACGTCCGTTGCGCCTCCGGGGGGGAAGGGCACGATGAAGGTGATGGGACGGTCGGATAGCGGGCTCGGGGTCTGCGCTCCTGCTGGGATCGGGCATCCCAGAAGCAGGCCAAAGAAGAGCAGGGCGGCAAAAGTGAGCGGAGGTCGTCCCATGGCTTCGGTTTCCTTCCTTTTGCCGCCGTGGCGACTTTTCCCCGGAGCATCTGTTGCCGCCGGTCCGGATGGAAGAGTGTTTCAGATATTCGACTTCCGGATAGGAGTACGCGAGTGGATCTGGCACGGCTGATGAGCTTCGTCCGGATAGTCGAGGCGGGAAGCCTATCCTCTGCCGGAGCCTCACTCGGGGTCTCTCAGCCCACGCTCACCCGCCACCTGGCGGATCTGGAGCAAATTCTTGGTGCGCCCCTGCTTCACCGCACGGGCCGGGGCGTCGTTCCGACCGAGGCTGGGCAGCGGGCCTTGGTCCGGGCCAGATCGATCCTCGCAGAAGCCGAGCGCATGCGCGCCGAGGTCACGTCCGAACGGCGCATACCCTCGGGGCCAGTCTTGCTCGGCATGCTGGCCTCGGTCGCCGAAGCGCTGATCCCGACGCTGGTCCCGAGAATACAAGCCTCTTTCCCCGACATTCGCCTGAGGGTACGCGAGGGCTTCAGCGTGCAGGTGGAGGCATGGCTAGCCGCGGGAGAGGTCGATCTTGGTGTCTTCAACACTGCTCGTGTCGTGCGGACGGGTGCCGCTGCCGAGGATCTCCTTTCCAGCACCCTGGTGCTGATCGGCCCGCCTGATGCGCAGCTCGGTACGAGCGAGCCGTTGAGGAGCCTGAACGGCCGGGACCTGATCCTGCCTGCGACGGGGAACAACATCCGGCGTTCTGTGGAGGATGCCTGCGCAAGGATCGGCTTTGCGCCAAAAGTGGTGTTCGAATTAGACTCGGTGAACTCGATCCGCCGGCTAGTCTCGGCGGGCGTTGGCTGGAGCGTGCTCCCGGAACATGCCGTCGTGGAGCAGGTGGGGGCAGGCAATTTGAAGGCTGCCAAGCTTCGCGAGCCGCATCTGGTGCAGCACATCTTGCTCGCCCCAACCAAACGCCGCCAACCGAGTTCCGCCGTGCAGGCTGTAATGCGGCTCGTTCGGGATGTGGCGCACGAGCGGTCCCCTCCACCTTCGGCGCGAGTGAACTTGGATTAAACCAAGCCTCAGGACGCTCTGCGGCCAAGCGCCCGCTGGCGTGCCCTCTAACCTGGCTGCTCAGCGGGCGTGGCCCCGTGGCGCCAAGTTTACGCCCATTCCGAAAAACTCGACACGCGTCGAAGTCGTCACCCGCCGCAATCACTGATGCCGCTCCAGTGCCGAGCAGAAGCGCCGGCTGCCCGACTGCCCTAAGAGACTGTGGTGCCGAACATGAGGACGGGCTTTGTACGGGGCCGCAGCGGTTACAGGTCAGACCGTCGATGTCCGCCTTTCCGCACGGCCATCTCCGAAGCAGGATGGCCGCAATCGGCCGAATCTCGCTGTCCGGAAGTCAGGCCTTGGATGCTGAGGAGCAGCATCTCCGCTGGTTCAGCTAGTGCCCAGTCGGCCAAGGATTCGCGCTACCGTGGTGTGGGTCCACACCGCCCTACCCCGCGGCGTCGGCACCCCTCAATCCGTCAGCGCCCGCGCGATCCCCCGGCGTGTGATGATACCTTGAGCGCGGAGCGCTCCCAGCTCCAAGCCGAGCTGGTGTGCCGTGCGGGTGGCCTGCTCCCGCCGAGACTGGGCTGCAGCCGATGCACAGGGCGGCCTGGGTGGCCACCATTCCCGGTCCCCGCCCAGCACCGCCCCGCGGGCCCGTGCCGCCGCCAGCGCCGCCTTCATTCGCTCCGAGATCACCTCCCTCTCCTTCTGCCCCATGGCTGCGTAGACCCGCATCATCAGGTCGTCCGCACCAGGCATGTCGGCGGTGTGGTAGGGTCGCGAGCTCAATCCCATCCACGCCTCTGCGCCTCAGGTCCGCTTCGCGCCCGTCGCAGCGGTCGGACGTCTGAGAACACCTTCTCCGAAGCGGACGAGACACTCAGAGCAGACCAGCAATCTCGTCCTCCCGTGTCGTCGACGATTCAATGACACCTTGACGGCCTCCTTCGTCGCTGGAACGATCAACGCGTGATCCACCGCTGCGCCAAGCCCGTGCCGTCGAAGAAGTGCCCCGCAAGGGGCACCCTGGATCGTCGCGCTTAGTAAAAGCACAGCGCCAGAGGATCAGGTTGGACCCCGCCGGTTGGACGGGGTCACCTTCAGGTCCCGTCTCCGGCACAGGAGGAGACGGACCATTATGCAAGCGAACCACCGCAGCCCCATTAGCCCGGCACCGGGCGGCCTCTGGCTACCGCTCATCACGCCATTCCGCGATGGCGTGCTGGACGAAGCGTCCGTGCGAAGACTGGTGCGGCATTATGCTGCCGAGGCGATCGACGGGCTGATCCTCGCTGCCACGACAGGCGAGGGCCTGACCCTCGACAAGGAGGAGGTGGAGCGCCTCGTCGCCCTCACCGCGGAGGAACTGACCGCGGCCGGGCGGCGCCTGCCCGTGTTCCTGGGCCTCTCCGGCAGCGACACGCGCAAGCTGATGAAGGCGCTGGAGCACAGCGCAGCTTGGCCGATCGACGGCTACTTGATCGCCTGCCCCTACTACACGCGCCCCTCCCAGGAGGGGATGGTCCGGCACTTCTCCGCCCTTGCGGAGGGCGCGGCACGGCCGATCATGATCTACAACATCCCCTACCGAACGGGCGTGAACCTCGGCAATACGGCAATGCTGGAACTTGCGGCGCACCCGAACATCGTCGGCGTGAAGGATTGCTCGGCCGACATGGCGCAGTCGCTCGACCTGCTCCGCCGCAAGCCGGCTGGCTTCTCCGTGCTAACCGGAGAGGACGCCCTGTTCCATACCATGCTGGCCGGCGGCGCCGATGGCGGCATCACCGCTTCCGCACATGTCGGGATCGGCGTCTTCGTGGCCGTGCACCGCCTGCTGCGCGATGGTGAGGCTGCCCGGGCACTGGCCGCGTGGCATGCCATCTGCGACCTGCCGCGGCTCCTCTTTGCCGAGCCGAGCCCCGCGCCGATCAAGCACTGGCTCTGGCGCGCCGGGCTGATCGGTAGTCCGGAGGTACGGTTGCCGATGGTGCCGGTGAGCGACGGGCTCGCCGACCGGATCGACCAGGAAGTGGAGCGGCTCCGGGCGTCGGGCCTGGACGGAGCACGGGCGTGAGGCTCCTTTACCTCGCCTCCTCCCCTTATGCGCGGAAGTCGCTAGTCTGCGCGCACGAGCTCGGGCTGGGCCAGAAGCTGAAAGTCGTTTCGGTCGAGACCAGCCCCATCCGGTCCAGCCCCGAAGTCAACCGGGTTAACCCTCTCGGCAAGGTGCCCGTGCTGCTGCGGGAGGGCGGGCCTGACCTCTTCGACTCGGTCGTGATCTGCGAGTACTTCGACAGTCTGGCCGAGGGTGCGACGCTGTTTCCTCCGGCCGGGGAGGAGAGGTGGCGATCCCTGCGGAGGCACGCCCTCGCGGATGGGCTGTGCGACGCGGCGATCGCGATCCGCCGCGAGCGGAACCGGCCACCCGCGCTGCGGTGGTCGGATTGGGAGCAGGCGCACCTGCGCAAGCTCGACCAGGCCTATGCCCTGCTCGAAGGGGAGGCGGTGCTGCCGGATGAGCCCGTCGAGATCGGGCAGATCGCGCTGGCGACTGCGCTCGGCTGGATCGAGTTCCGCGCTGTTGGCAATGACTTCCGTCGAGGGAGGCCGCGCCTGGCTTCCTGGTACGACGCTTTCCGCCGCCGCCCGTCCATGCTCGCAGCACCGGTGTCGGACTGCTGAAGTGCCGGGAGGGGGAGCCGCATGCCGCCGGGCACGGCTCCTTCGCCGAGAGGAGCTTTCCCGCAACTGGCGCCGGAAAACTGCCATTTCGCTCGCGGCCAGACCCGGACATATCGACGCGATCCGCTCAGGGCGGACAGGGCCGATCTGCAGCTATACTCCTAACCGCGCGATGACCCGCGCTACAGTCGTGTGGGTCCATACCGCCCTGCCTTGCGGGGTCGGCACCCCTCTCCTCGTCAGCGCACGCGCAAGCCCCAGGTGCGTGGTGACCCCTTCGACCCGGATGGCTTCCACTTCCAAAGCAAGCCGGTGCGCCGTGCGGATTGCCTCCTCCTGCCGGGCCTGGGCTGCTGCTACTGCGCATGGCGGAGTGGGCGGCCTCCACCCTCTGTTCCCACCCAGCACCGCCCCACGGGCCCGCGCAGCGGCTAGCGCCACCCGGGTCCGCTCCGAGATGAGTTCCCGCTCCTTCTGCGCCATGGCGGCATAGACCCGCATCATCAGATCGTCCGCACCGGGCATGTCCGCAGCGCGGATAGACAATCCCTCTTCCAGCAACCCAGAGAGGGTGTGGGCGCGCCGGGTGATCCGATCGAGCCGGGCGGCGACCAGCACCGCCCCGAGCTGCCGGCAGCGGGTCAGCGCCGCCTGGAACCCTGGTCTGCGATCGTCCTTGCCCGAGGCAATGTCCTGGTACTCGGCGACCAAGGTCCAGCCCTCGCGCTCGACGAACGCCCGGACGCTGGCCTGCTGAGCCTCTAGCCCGAGGCCGCTGTGCCCCTGTTCGGCGGTGGAGACCCGGTACAACGCCACCGCATAGCGGGGCTGAGTAGGGGAGCGACGCGGGGCGGCCATCAGCCCTGCTCCCCAGCGGCGATGCGGTAGACGCTGTAGCTGCCCTTCGCACCCTGAGACCCGGCCCCGACCTGTCGCACCCGCTCCAGCACCTCGACCGCGTGTCCCCTCTTCTTCAGCCCCGCCAGGAAGCCACGGACGGTGTGCTGCGCCCAACCGGTCGCCTCCATGACCTGGGCGATGGTCGTGCCCTCAGGGTGGCGGAGAAGGGCCAGGACAGCCTGCTGCTTGGTGCCCTCTCGCGGGCGGCGTGGGGCGGAGGTGTCCCGAGGCCGACGAGCTCCGCCACCGCGGCTCAGGGCCGCCCTGAGCGCCTCCATGGCACCTGGCAGGGCCGAGCGCTCCACGCCTGCGTCCCAGGCCACCAGCAGGGTCGTGGCGGCCGCACGGAGCGAGGTGTGGCTCAGTTGCGCGGCAGGAGGGTCGATAGGCGCCTCCTGGCCATTCGGCGCGGCGACGGAGTCCGACTGCCCTTCCCCGCCCTCCTGCGCGTCCGCAGTAACCCTTTGACCCGTCTTCACCGTGACCGGCGCTCCGACCGCCTTGAGTCCAGCCGGAGTGATCCGCAGCACCATTGCAGGGCCACCCTCCGGATTAGACACTTCCTCCAGAAACCCGGCCCTCAGCATGCTCTGGAGCACCGCATTTCGAGCAGCGGCTGGCAGGTTCCGAGGCGCCTCGGCCAGCCGTGCCGGGTGCTGGGCAGCGGCGGTGAGGATAATCGCCTGGGTGGGGGAGAGCGGCTTCGTCATCGTCAGGTCCCTGCATCGGACCCGGTCAGTCGGGTCCTACGACCCAGAGCCCTGACGAGAGCCGGTCAGGGTGCACGGGAGGGAAGCAAGCAACCCGCGGCTGACCATTCGCTCTGACTTGCGAAGTAAGCAAGCGCCTTAGTGGCGCGTCTCCACCAGGAGCTCGGCGCGGCCATGCAGGCGGGCCGGCTCCGGCACGACGGCAACCCGGCGCTGGAATGGTGCATCAACAACGTGGTGGGACACCTCGACGCTCGCGGCAACGTCTACCCGCGCAAGGCACGCCCAGAGCAGAGGATTGACGCGGTGGTAGCCGTCATCATGGCGCTTAAACGCCCTATCAGCGGCGAGGGTGGCAGTATCGACATGCATGCCTTCTTAGCCGATCCGCTGTTCCTGTGAACCCCAGCATCGCGGCAGCCTGTTCGTCACCAGCCATGGACCGTTGATCGTGGTGAACAGCGAGCGCACCGGGCAGCCCTCTACACCTCCCCAGGGCAAACTCCAGTCCTGCCCTGGTGCAGTCCATCCTGCACAAGACATGACCAGGACGTCACGCGGCACGTGCGGCAGGAACCTGAGCTTGCACTTTAAGCCTTTCGAATATTAGCTCGTGCAGGGGCCCGACACAGAGGCCTGAAAGAGGAAACCCATGACCGGATTTGATCCTTTGCCTTCGCGCGGACCGGACCGACTGCCACCGCGCGAGCGCCACCGCCTGAACATTCGACACGCGGTACTCGGTCTAGCCCTGGCCTTGACGGCGGCCTCAGGCATTTCTCAGGCGGTAGCCCAGACATCATCTGTGCAGACCTGCGAGCTTGGCGACCTGCGCTTTGAAAGCGGCGCGATGATCCCGAACGCCCGGATGACCTACATCACGCATGGCACCCTAAACGCTGAGCGTAGCAATGCGATTCTCTCGATTCATGGCCTGCGAGGCAACCGCGACGCGCAAAGCTTCCTGGCAGGGCCCGGTCGCGCGCTCGACACAACGAAGTATTTCGTTATCCAGCCCGATACACTCGGCGTCGCCTCCGTCGATCCAAATGCTACCACCTCTCCGACCCGGTCGGGGATGAACATGAGCTTCCCGCGTTTCACGATCCGCGACATGGTGCAGGCTGAGTACCGCCTGATCACGGAGTGCCTGACTATTCGGCACCTAGTCGCTGTGACCGGAATTTCGATGGGCGGGAACGGTGCGCTGCAGTGGGCGGTGAGCTACCCCGACTTCATGGACGCTGTGATACCGGTTGTTCCAATGGCTCATGCCAGCTCGCAAACGGCCTTCATCTGGGAACTTGCGCGCCAAGCCATCATGCTGGACCCGAAGTGGCGCGACGGAGACTATCCTGCTGACGACCCGCCGCGTCGCGGCACCGGTGTCGGCATCAATATCCAGAACGCCTTCGGTTTCTCTCCTGAGTCCTTTTCCGAAATGTATAGCGACCGTGCCGCGGTGGACCGCTTCGTCGCAACAAGCTCCGAACAGCTCGGCAACACAACGCAGGCACGTGATTGGGTGTACCGCACCTGGGCGATTGTGAACCATGACATCGCGGCGGCGCCACCCTTCAACGGCGACTTGCGTGCCGCAGCGCGCGCCATCAAGGCGCGCCTGCTCCTAATCCCGAACTGCTTCGACCAGTTGCACACGCCCGGTGCAGGCGGCGTGATGGAGCTTGCGGCCAACGCGCCGAACGCCAAGATCGTGGACATCGACGATATTCTTGGCCACAGCGGCAACTCCTCGCCCCGCGGCGTGACAGTCATCACGGCGGAGGTCCAGAGCTTGCTCCAGCGCATTGCGGATGGGCGTCGGGGCTTCGGTGGCCCGAGCTTTCCACGGCACTGGACTCGAGCGGACCGCTGCCCGGGTTAAGTTCGTTGAACTTGTCCCTTTCCGGCGAGTAGCAGTCGCAGCCTGGAGCAAAATCTCCAGGCTGCATAAGCCGTGATGCCCCCGCTCTCGGCCGGAGCCATGCGCACGTTTATGCGGTCGCTCTTGCCATCACTCTCGGGTCCGCCGTGTGCGTCCGCGCTCCGAGGCCGGTCGGCGTCGGCGCGCCGCACACGTGTAGTGCCCCAACCAGCGCCGCTTGGCCCAGCACGCCTTTAGCCATGAGGCGCTCCACCTGCAGGGCGAGGCGGTGCGCCCCATGTTCCGCCGCGTCCCGCCGCGCCGGGGCGGCCGCAGCCGCGTCCGGCCCGGCAGCCGGCGGATGCCTCCTGGCCGCGCCCAACACCTCCCCACGCGCCCGTGCATGCGCCAGCGCCGCCCGCGTGCGCTCCGAGATCAGCTCCCACTCCTTCCCCCCATGGCCGCAAAGACTCGCATCATCAGGTCGTCCGCGCCCGGCATGTCGGCGGCGCGGATCGAGATGCCCTCCTCCAGCAAGCCCGACAACGAGTGCGCCCGCCGGGCGAGTCGATCGAGACGCGCGGCGACCAGCACCGCCCCGAGCTGCCGACAACGGGCCAGCGCTGCCTGGAACTCCTGCCTGCGATCGTCCTTACCTGAGGCAATGTCCTGGTGCTCGGCCACCAGCGTCTAGCCCTCGCGCTCGACCAAGTCGCCGACGCTGGCCTGCTGAGCCTCCAGCGCGAGGCCTGAGTGCCCCTGCTCGGCTGTGGACACACGGTATAGCGCCACCGCGTAGCGGGGCTGGATCGAGGAGAGACGAGGTACCGTTATCAGCCCTGCTCCCTAGTCGCGATGCGGTAGACGCTGTCTTGTCCGCGGCTGATACGAACCGGAGTATTACCGGGCAACGACGCAGGTGCGCTGGCGCCCGGCTTGCTTCAAGCGTCCCAATTGCGATGAACCTCGCTATTCAGGCAGCCTGAGTGCTGTAACTCGGATCATCGCCCTTCCTATCCCAGTTTTTCCAGAAGTCTCCAAATCCGCTTACTATTTCACCCACGGAAGGTAGCCGCCCTGCGCTCCGTCGGAATCCGAGCAGAAAGGCGAGGTAAGCTTCGCCAAGGCCGGACGTGAGGGTGGCGGCTACCCCAGCATTCAGAAAACTTCCGCCTGGCACGAGCTTGAGAAGCTGACCGACAATGAGGCGCCCGGCAGCTGTCGCTGCCACGCAACCGATTATACTCGATGCGAGCGGAACAAGTGCATCGGTAGTACCCTCAATTCCGAAGCGAAGGGATACACCAACGATCATTCCTACTTGGATAGGTACGATTGTGATGGCATCTGAGAAGGGTAGTGGTATCGCAGCAGCGGCACCTGCCGTGGTCGCCGCGCCAACTATGATCTTCCGAGCGTCGGCGGTCTTCAGGTCGAAGTCTACGTCCTGGGCGGCCACGAAGGCGCTTCGCACTGCCTCAGGAAGTAGGCGAAAGGTGGTCTGTACGAGCTCTGGTAGGCCGGCGGTATCCCGAAAGCCGCCCATGGGCAGCGCCCGCACTGGCACAATGGCATCCGCCATTCGGGCAAGCTTCTCGATCTCATCTTTAAATTCAGGAAACATGCCATGCTTCGTGAGGACTACGGCAGTGGGTATACCCTCGTTCTTGAGGGCTTCTACCAGCTTCTGCTCCGCGTCCTCAAAGCGTAGCGCCGGCTCCTGCACACAGACCCATCCGATGTGAATGTGCTGACGCGGATCAGCACTGCTGCGCCCCTTGGCAATCTCGTCTTTAAGGGCTTTCCAGGTCTCGACATACTCAGAAGTTTCGAGTCCCTTTGTATCGAGGATACGAAGCGGATGGTTCTCACGCTCGTACCACGTTGCATGCTGCGTTACCGGCCGTCCCATTGCAGTCTTTGCGAAATGCTCCCCAAAAACCGCATTGATAAGGGTCGATTTACCGGTGCCAGTCCGGCCCGCAACGATGATGTTGATCTTTCCGAGTTTCGCCCTCTGCTCCTTCAAGGCATCGTTTAGGATTGCTGTGAGCCGCTCCCAATCGAGAGAGGGTGCGGCCGCAGAAGCTTCAAAGAGTGGTTGTTTTTGCATCAGCGCAGCTCATACGTTGCGTATTCATAATGGCATGTACTGCTTTCAAGTTCCACCATTTGGCACAAGAAAACCCGCACCTGCCCGCTTACGTTCCATCTGCCGGTATGCCCATGAGCCCACTCTCTCGCGCTAGGCTAACCGCCGTGCGTAGGCGGTCTGGCGTCGCGATGGGCGGCGCGCCACGACCAACCCCAGGGGTGAGCGTCCAGCCTGCCTCCTCGAGGACGATCCTAAGCCGGAGAAGCGTCTTGCCCCGAGCGCGTGCGTCGGCGAGGCCGCGGCCGACTGACCAGTAGACGTGCTGGGCCAGTATCCACGATTCAAAGACATGTTGCAGGAATGCGGCGGCTGGCTCGTCCGTCCGGACCAAGGCCTCACGCCGTGCGCGCGCCAGCGGAAGTCGGTCCGCACGCTCGAACGCTTCTGGCTCCAGTGGCGCTTCTCTGATGCAGAACGCGAGAGCATTGGCGATCGCAGCAGCCAAACCAGCCTCGCCGGGTGCAGCCATGGTAGCGTCGATCGCGTCCATGGCATCAGTGGGCGTGCGCAGCTCGGTGTTGGCCAGCCAAGCTCCGGCACTGACTGCTCCCTCTCTGTCGGGAACCTGCGACAAAAAGACGCGGACTAGCCCGGTGCTGGAGCGGGGTCCACCTTCAAGGACGCCAGTCATCCAATGGAACAGCGCCTCAAGCGCGAGGCGGAATGCCTGCCGCACCTGCATTCGCCTCCAAGCGGTCCACGCCTGCTCCACATCACCTTCCGGCAGGAAGTTGGTGGGGGAGCCGCACATGGTGCGGCGGAGGAGCTTCAAGTCGGGCCCTGCGGCCGTGGCCGCGGCCGCAACCATTAGCGAAACGCCTGCGCTGCGCTCTCGAGAGGCGGAGGGACCTGCGAGCGCGAGGGCCATGGCGCGACGCTCGGCGGCAGTTGGTGCATCGAGGGCCCAACCGTCCCTCCAGGCGCGAACCTCCTCCGTTGAGGCGTCGACTACGCCAAGCACGGAGAAGGCGGAGTGCGTGAGGCGGTCTATGATTTGTGCCTCAAAAGCATCCAAGGCGGCTTGCACTGCTGGAGCCGGGCTCGCGCGCATGGCACCCGATAGGTCAGGGTCGGGTTCGAGCCAGCCGAGGGTCCTCATGGCGGGACCATAGGTGATAGCGGCGGTGAACGCCGTTGACTGCGCGCGGGCCTTCCGGCGGTCGCGCCACTCGGTGCCGCCGAAGCGGTAGGTCGCCTTTCGTAGGAGACTGTTGAGGACATCGCGCCCCGGCAGGTCCGCTCCGCCCTCGTGCAAGAAGTGAGACCAAGCGTAGAGCACTTCCACCCGGTCTACGAAGTCCTTTAGCTCATCCACTGGCACGGTGCTTCGGCCTGCCTGCCGCGCGCAGACCGCAGCCCGACGCCAAGCCCAGGTCGTCACCACATACGGCCGCACGTGACGACCAACATTATTGATGCCAGGGAGGACTTGGTCCATCAAGCCGAAGTTGATCTGCCTTAGCCCCAGGGGATCAACGCCGCCGATCTTGGGCGGCCGCGTTGCCACGAAGCGTGGCTCCATGGCATCTGCCGCCGCCTGAGTGAGCTCAGCCAAACTCAGTTCCGGCATCCTTCAGATTTCCTCACAGAGGAGCACGCTCCCGCAGCAATCGAGAGCGCGTGCCACGCTCCGCTGCCTGAGCCTCTGAGCCTCGTTTCGTGGCAGGACCCTGCCGTGCTTTGGGCAGAAGTCTGCTCCCCTAGCGACAGTCAGAACCTTACGGCGGTCTGCCTCATTAGCGATCGCGCGCTCCAGCAGAGGCCACTCCCGATCTTCGGCCTTCAAGTCTGGGTAGCAGCCGGATGCACGCCCCAGCCTCATGTCGGCCAAATAAGCCCGAATTTGCTCGGGCATGGTGATAACGGTACCCAACCTGCTCCACGAGGATAGGAGATCGGCGTTCGGCGCCAGCAAGGCTCGGAACCTCTCGACAGAGGAGACGTCGGGTGCTGAACCATTCGGATTGAGACCGATCCTCAGCACTCTGAAACGCGCCCGCTTGAGCGCGTCATCGGTGTCGGGTTCTAGCACGAGGGCGACGAGCGCGGTGGCGGCGGCGGCCTGCTTGAAGGCCTCGGGCACATTGCCTTCGGTGAAGGCCACAACTAAGCGATGCAGATAACGCTGAGCGGTCACGGCGTCGGGTCGCAGGCGGTCGCACACATACTGGGTCAGCTCGAAGGCCGTCGCGTAGTCACGGTGGATAAGGGTGCCCTCTACGAGCAATACGAAAAGGCGCTCGAAGTTATCCAGTGCTTTGGCGGCCTCCGCGTCCGCTTTCGGTAGCTGCCGCCGTCCGGACGCAACCTGCGCCCCCGTCTCGGTGTCGCCATCGTCCTCGTCCTCATCGCTGGCGTGACCATCCGCCGCCCCAGGCAGCGGTCCTCGACACTCCCGCAGCACGGCGAACAGGCCCTCCAGGAAGCGCTTCCAGCCAGACGTCCCTCCCCCTCCAATCGTGACTGGGCCCGTTGGCGCGGCGGGGCCGTCGAGCAGCCCCGCGATGCGGGCCGTTCCTCCCGGGTCGGCTTCACTCCCACCGCCACCTGTACCAGCTGCCGGCGCGCCGCGGCTGAGGCGATTCGGGTTCTCAACGGCCCAGCTCATTACGGCAGCCACGTCGGCGGGCACTTCGGTCCCAGCCAGCATGGCGAAGAGCCTGGAGGCGATGGGGCCGGCGCGGCGGACTATCTCGGCAAAGGCTGCGAAGGATACAAAGCCTTCCGCTGCGGCTCCGCCCACTTCGAGACGCAGTACCAAGCGCGTGCCCTTCCACCCCTCCAGCTCCAGGCCTGGGGAGTGCAAAGAGAAGGAGCCACCCGCCCGCACCACAGTCGTGCCGAGCGCGCGACGGCCCTCCGCAGAAACAGCGAATGCGTCGGCTGGCCCGGTCAAGCTCCCGAGCATCACCCGCCCGGTGACCTCGTCACCATTCAGAACAGCACGCAGGACGCCGCCTTTTGCCTCGAGATCGGCTCCATTGTCGTCCTCGGCCGGTCGCTCCGTGAGGGGCTCGGCTGGCTGCCAGTTCCATCCAACAGTGGCCTCGCGCTGAATGCGCACGACACAGGCCTCGACGTTGCCTCCTCCACCGAGCGCCGCCGTGGTGGCGTTGGCGCTCCCGGAAAGTACGAGGCGGCCCTTACGGCACACCACCTCAAATAGCTTTGCGTGCAGGAGGCGGGCCTTGTCAGAGGGGTCCACCGCATCGAGTACTTCGACGCACACGGGCTCGACTTTGACGTTCGCGGCGCGAGGCCAGTTCGAGCCGGCCGTCCCCTCGACCACACCGCCACGATGGGCGTGGACGTAGGCTCTGCTGAGGCCGAGCCTGCGGCAGAGTCGGTCCAGTGCGACGCCGCCGTCCCAGAAAGGCGAGGCGACGGCAAGACGTTCGGCGCCGCCCAACTCGTCGGCTAACTCTGAGAGCTGTTCCAGGATCGGGCGCTCAAGGCTGTGCAGAAGCCGCACGCGCCCTGGCCGAGCGCCAGGGGCTGCGGCGCGCCTTAAATCCTCGGCAACGCGCAAGCAGCCTGCTTGGGCGTCGTGCCGAACTCGGCGCGTGTCGGCCAGTGCTTCAAAGAAGCTTGCAGTGTCGTCCATGGCATCCGCAGCAAACCCTGCGTGCAGATGATCAAACGCCTCTAGATTGCCGCCCCAGCCACCGAAGGTGAGATTGCCGGAGCCGACTACGAGGTGGGTTTCGGTATCGGACGCGAGGACGATGAGCTTGGGGTGGAACACGCGTCCGCCTTCAATGGCGACCGGCTCGACCTCATAATCCCGGCCTACCCGGCGCGCTCCGAGCTCCGAGAGCGCGCTCCGGACGCCCTCAACGTCAGCCAACACCAGAGCCTCCCGAGCACCGTTGCGGATAAGACCGTCGAGCACCACGGATTCGAAGAAGGATAAGCTAAGCGCGTAGGTGGTGAAGGAGACGCGCTGCCACGGATGGGCCTGGAGGAGGTCAAGCGGGGAAAAAGGACTCATCCAGTCAGGACCACCATTTTGATGCTATATCGTACTATATATTCGTGTTCTGCGTCGAGATATCTTTGCTGAGTCCAACCCACGGCTTCACTGCTACCACGTTAAGCCAAGCTTCCCCGGCCCGCCTCGCGCGGACGTCGGCGGACGTCCAAGCTTCGGCGACCTCGATCCGGAACCCCTTCATAGCCGCAAGCAGCGTCATCTCTGTATGGTCCACGAACAGGCGTCCGTCCAACCGACGTTCACCTTCGCCCAGCTTGAATGACATGTACCAGGCGCCGCTGGGACGGAGGGCGCCTGCAAGGCGCGCGGCGATCCCAGGGAATTCCTCAGCCGGGATGTGCAGAAGGGATGCGCAGGCCCAGATGCCATCGAACTCTTTATGCCAGGTCACGTCCTCGAACCGCATCTGGAGGACCTCCAACCTCCCCGCTACTCGCTCCCGCGCCAAGCGTACCATCTCGGCGGAGGCGTCAAAGGCAACCACTGAGTAGCCCCGCCCTGCAAAAGCCAGCGCGTCCCGCCCGACGCCGCATCCCGCGTCGAGGATCCGCCCGCCTACAGGCACATGCCGAAGGAACCGCTCGTAGAAGAGCGACATATCGAGGTGGGCAGTCTGGGCGGCGAAAGTCGCGGCGTTGCGATCGTAGAAGGTGACCGTATCTTCCGCCGGGTCAGTCATCCTTGCCCACCTCGGCTGGCTGCCACTTATGGACCAGAGCATCAAGCGCGATCCTCTGCCGCAAGCGGAGGAAGGAAGCCCTTGCCTCCCTGTCGACGCCCGTCTGCAGCATGATCGTTTCACGAAGCGGATGGTGGCTGTCCACGAGCCAGTTGTTGCGTTCATGCAGGCGGGCGACGAGCCGATCGGAGGGTACGGCCGCGAACTTGCCTCGCTCGCCCCGGTTACAGGTGCGGCACGCGAGCACGAGGTTCCAGACGTTGTCCGCATCCCGCATCTCGCCCCGCTCCTTGAGCACCCATGGAAAGAAGTGGTCCACTTCGGTGGCCGCCAGCGGCACCTCATTCCGGCAGTAGAAGCAGCGGCCGCGCTGATACCCGTTCAGGGCACCGCGAACCCGGGTCAGGCTCGTACGCCGGATGCGGTGATCGGCTGGGAGGTAGAGGAGGTCCTGGGCTGCGTCCGCCTGGACCGCGATGCCTGCCCGTGGAAGATCCAAGTACCAGGCCGTCTCTACCAAGCGCCAGCGAGCCTCAGCCTCGTCAGCGAGACCTCCACCTTGTAACGATATCGTAAGATTTCGGAGGTTGTCTGTGAGGCGGATAGCACCCCCGCCCCGACCTCCATTTCGCTCGTCCTCAAAGAAGCGCATAGGGACGGGACCGCCGCCGACGACGTGGAAGGCGTCGAGGACGTTGTTGAAGCCCAGCCGGGCTGTGGTGCCAATTAGCGCGTCCTCAGAGAGTTCGCCCCGGTTAAAGGTGCGGCAGGCGTCAAGGAACTTGCTTGATGGCGAGGTGGTCTGCTTGTCGACCAGCCTCAGGTGCTCGCACAGGTGCCGGGCGAAGGGTGCAGCAAGCTCCTCCAAGGGCACTCGCTCGTCGTCGCGTGCAGCAATTTCAAGCAAGGTCTTGGCAAGGGCGAATTTGTAGGACGCTACGTTGCGGCCGAAAAGAACTACCGCGCGCCAGTTGGCATCAAACGTAGGAGCTTGGGCGAGGAAATTGGTCACGCGGCGGTCCGGTTCAATGCGGTTGCCTTCAGCGTATCATCATAGCAGCGGGCGGGGTGCTACGTTAGCAGGCGGCAGTCGAGCCCTGGGGCATATGACCACCTCGGCTTCGTCATCTGTGGCTAGGACAAGTAACGCCCGCTGCGGGTCGCGCCGACTCTCCGGCAGCCGTTCGGATTGCCATCGCTTGCACATGCCAGGATAATTAGCTTGTCGGCTGAACTTAAATCCGGTCTCCAGGGAAAAAGTAGGAAGAGGAATGGCAACGGAATGGGTCCCGTCCGTGTGGGGACGGAATCTAACAGGATCGCCAGACTGGCATCTGCGCTTGCAAGACTGTGAACTTTCACTGGAAGTGAACGGCCGCGTTCACCGGATCAACGTCGAGGATGAGGCTTCCTATAGACTCAACCGAGGCGTTTTCTGGACCGACATTACTCTTCACCCGGCCCAAGCACATAGAACGAAGGTCGATGGGCTGCCCAACGCTCGAGGGCTCGCCCTGACTCAGGCGCTGGAAGCCGCGCTCACCGACAAGCGCCTCCGAGAGAACACGGCATTTCTTCAGGGATCTCTTGGGTCAATCCGTCGCTGGTTGGAACATAAAACCGCGCAGGAGCGGGCCGCGGCAGCCGAGAGGCGCTGGTTCACCCACGAGATGCAGGCGGCCGTGGAGGCGGCTCGTCCAACGATCGATGCCAAAGCCATCCGTCTGCGGCTAGAGAAACCCGGTGTGAAAGCCCGGCTGGGCCAGGAGGCTAGCGCCCTAGAGCGCTCCTTGACCGAGTACGAAGCCGACCATCGGCGTTTCTGGAATTTACTCAACACTGCCCACAGCGAACAAGAGTTGAAAGCCTGCAAAGAATTGTTCGATCGGGTAGAGAGTAAGCCGCTGACTGACGAGCAAGCGCGGGCCGTCATTTGTTTCGACAACCGGGTCCAAGTGGTGGCTGCGGCCGGTTCGGGCAAGACGTCCACAATGGTGGCCAAAGCCGCCTACGCGATCCACCGGGGCTTTGTAGCGCCGGAGCGCATTGTCTTGCTTGCATTTAACAAACAGGCGGCCAAAGAACTTGAAGACCGCGCGGTGAAATCCTTCGATCGGCTGGGCATCCAAGGCATCTCAGTTAAAGCGTCCACCTTCCACGCATTGGGGCTCCAGATCATCGGCAAGGCCACGGGGGAGAAAGCGGATATTCCGGATTGGGCCACTGACGCCGCCGGCGGTTTCCGTAAGCTCACTGAAATAGTTGACCAGCTAAAGGACCGCTCCGCAAACTTTCGAACCCAGTGGGATCTTTTCCGGTTCGTATTTGGACGCGACCTGCCGGCCTTTGGGTCGCCGGGCACATCGGACGTTTGGGACGAACAGGGCAATGGACGCCGGCGCACATCCAATGGAGAATCGGTCCGCAGCCTGGAAGAGGTGATGATCGCCAACTGGTTATTCCTGAACGGTGTAAACTACGTTTACGAGCAACCTTATGAAACAAAGACTGCCGATGAGGATCATCGCCAATACAAGCCTGATTTTTATTATCCCGACATCGATCTTTATCACGAGCATTTCGCGCTTAATGCGCAGGGCGAGGCGCCAGCCCACTTCAAGGACTACGTCGAAGGGGTAGAATGGAAGCGCCAACTGCATCGTGGCAGAGGAACAGCGCTGTTTGAGACCACCTCGCACGGCATTCGTAAGGGCATCGATTTCAAACGAATGGAAGCCGAGCTGACCGAGCGCGGCGTGGTGCTGGACCCTAATCCCAGTCGCGAGATCCCCCTGAGTGGCCAGAAGCCTTTGGAGGCCGAGGAACTGACGGGGCTGGTGCGCACGTTCATTAGCCACGCTAAGAGCAACTGTTTGACTATTCCCTTGTTGCGCCAGCGTTTGGACGCCATGAGCGAGGATACCTTCAAGCACCGCCATCGGATGTTCCTGGACATCGCCGCGCCCATCCTAGAAGCCTGGGACGCAGCCTTGGCGGCAGAGGGCAGCATCGACTTCGAGGACATGCTCAATCTGGCAGCCGAGCACCTGGAGAGTGGCCGTTACGAGGCGCCCTACGAACTAATCATGGCCGACGAATTTCAGGACGCTTCCCGAGCTCGTGCCCGCTTGTGCCGAGCGCTGGTCCAAAAGCCCGGAAGGTTTTTGTTTGCCGTGGGTGACGACTGGCAGTCCATTAACAGATTCGCCGGCGCGGACGTGTCGGTAATGACGGGCTTTCAGGATTGGTTCGGACACGGGCAGCTTCTCAAGCTGGAGCAGACGTTCCGCTGCCCCCAGGCGCTGTGCGACGTCTCCAGCCAGTTTATTTCCAAAAACCCGAACCAGATCAGGAAACGAGTGCGATCGGCTACCCTCGCTATGGGACCGGTGCTCCAAGCATTCCAGGTGGACAGCAAGGACAAGCTGGCCGACGCAATCGACCAATTCGTTATGAAGTTGGCCCAAGCGGTTCAAGATGGGATCATCCCGCCTGCACGCGACGGGAAGGTTTCGGTTTATGTACTCGGTCGCTACAACGCCGACCGGCAATATGTGCCAGCCCGCAAATTCCGTTTTGAGCGTTGGGTGAATGTATCATTCCTCTCCATCCACCGCTCCAAGGGCAGCGAGGCCGACTACGTCATCTTGCCGGAGATGCTCAGTGTGCTTCGTGGGCGCAGCTTCCCCAACACCCGCGCTGACGACCCTGTGCTGGCGTTGGCGATGCCAGCCGGGAATGACTTCCCCCAAGGGGAGGAGCGCCGGTTATTCTACGTAGCGCTTACGCGAGCTCGGCGCAGCGTAGCAATGTTCACTGTCCGGGGGCAGTGCTCTAGCTTCCTCCGGGAGATGGAAGAAGACGGCGTGGTGGCGATCACCGACACCGACGGGGGGGCTATCCGGGAGGAACGCTGCCCCTCTTGCAAGCAAGGCATCCTCGTCGTGCGAACGGGTCCTTACGGTGAATTCCAGTCCTGCTCGAACTATCCTGCTTGCAGATTCAAACCCAAGCGGCGCAGGCACACCCAAAGTTTGTTCCAAAAGCGCGCAGGGCGAGCATAAGCCACTGCCGGTCCCTCCTACATCCAGTCGGTGCGATAGCCGGGCCGGGGTTACCGCACCAGGCTGCCGCCAGCTCGCGCACGCCGTCGGCGGCCGTGCGGAAGATTGGGGCGGGATAGGTGGGGTAGATGCCCGGCAGCGGCTGGTAGGTGCCCAGTAGGTCGCGTGCTGCGCTTGTACCGTCATGGATTGCGCGCTGATTGGTCCGGGCATTGTAGAGGTTGCACATGCTAGCAACGTAGCGCGCGGTATCGGGCTTCCTGTCTCCCGGCGGTGCTCCGTCCACGAAAAGCTGAGGAGGTGCCGATGCTGGTTGGGCAGACGAAACACGCCGGTCGAGACACGTGCCATGTCTACTTGCCCGCACGCTTAGCAGTCGGAGGGTCAGGCGTAAGGCGGCCAGCGCCACGCGCGCTCGGTCGTGCGCCGGGGAACGCCCTCCGGCGGCGGAGTGCCAAAACGAGCAGCTGCGTCGGGCCGCAAGGTCAGTCCAAAGCCGGGGCGGTCCAGCGGCGCGATCGTGCCGTCGCTCGGCTCGGGGTGTTCTTCGACGAGCAGGGCAACGGGTGCGACGAGGTCCTCCGCGTGCTCGTGGAATACGCCGTTGGGGATGGCGGCGATGCAGGCCACGTCCGTGAATGGGCTAAAGTGGGGGCAGACGGGCAGGCCATAGGCATCGGCCATGGCGGCGATCTTCAGGAACTCCGTCACGCCGCCGCACTTCACCACGTCGGCCTGCACCACGCCAACGGCGCCCTTCCCGATCAGCTCCCGGAACTCCCACTTGCCGTAGTGGTTCTCGCCGGCCGCGATCGGGATGCGCGTGGCGCGAGCGAGCGCGGCGAGACCGTCGATCTCGTCGGCGAGCACCGGCTCCTCCAGCCAGTATATGTCGAAGGGCTCGATCAGGCGGGCCAACTCGATGGCGGTGCCGACGCTCCAGGCGTTGTTGGCGTCGACGCAGAGGTCCGCATCGGGGCCAATCGCCTCGCGCACGAGGCGGATGCGCTCGACATCGCGGCGCGGGTCACGGTGGCCGATCTTCATCTTCACCATTGGAAAGCCGGCGTCCACGAAGCCGCGCATCTGCGTCACCAGCTCTTCGTCGGAGAGGTTCATGTTGATACCGCTGCCGTAGGAGGGCACGCGGTCCCGATAGGCGCCGAGCAGCTTGTGCAACGGCTGGCCAGTGATGCGGCCCTTCAGGTCCCAGATCGCACAGTCGAGAATGCCGATGGCGATCATCGGAGCACCGCGGCGGCCCTGGCTGATCAGGTTCCAGTACATCTTCTGCCAGAGGCGCTCGTGGTCCATCGGGTCCTCCCCGACGAGCACGGGCTTCAGCATCTCCTCGATCAGCACGCGGGTGAGCTTGCCGCCTGGGGCAGGGACGAGGCCGATATGCCCGCCATCGGTGAAGACTTGGCAGAAGTTGACCAGGGCAGTTCCCGGCAGGCGGCTAATCGCGTCCTGCTGCGGCCGGGCCGGGACGTAGAAGGTGTCGGTGATCCGGACGTCGGTGATCTTCATGGTGCTAGTCCAGGCTGATCCGGGCTTCCCGGACCACACGCGCCCATTTGTCGGTCTCTGAGGCGAGCCAAGCGGCGATCTGCCCGGGCGATTCGCGGCGGACGGGGAGATAGGCGGACTTCGCCCAAAGATCGACGACCTCCGGCTCCTCAAGAATCGAGGACACATCGGCGTTCAGGCGGTTCATTAGGTCGAGCGGCACGCCGGCGGGGGCAAAGAGGGTCTGGGTACTAACCGCCTCGAACCCGGGGAAGCCGGCTTCAGCCATGGTCGGCACGTCGGGCAGAGCAGCAATGCGGTTGGGGGTGGTTACGGCGATAGCGCGTCCACGGCCAGTGGTGATGATAGGGGCGGTGTTCGCACTGAGGCCGTTGAAGAGGGCGTCGAGCTCGCCGGTAAGGAAGGCGGTGTTGGCGGGGCCGCCGCCGCGATAGGGCACGTGCACTAGCTTCGTGCCGGCGAGATTATTGAACATCTCCAGCACGAGGTGAGGGCTGGTGCCGTTGCCCGCCGTGCCAACGTTGAGGCTGCCTGGCCGTGCCTTATCCGCGGCGACGAGGTCCGCGAGGGAACGGATGGGCGAGTTCGGCGGAACCATGATCACGAGCGAGAAGGTGGCTAGGTGGACCACCGGCGTCAGGTCCCTCGCGGCGTAAGGCAAGCGCGCGTAGAGGGACGGATTCATCGTGACGGCCGAGGAGTCCGAGACGAGGAGGGTGTAACCATCCGCCGGCGCCTTAGCGACAAGGTCAGCCCCAAGGATACCTCCGGCACCGGGGCGGTTATCCACCACGACCGGCTGGCCCCAGCTCGGCGAGACGCGCTGGCCTACGATGCGCGCCAGCACATCTGATCCGCCTCCGGGAGCGAAGGGGACGACGATCCGGACCGGGCGGGCCGGCCAAGCTTGCGCTGCGAGGGGGGTAGTCCGGAGGAGGGCGGCAGCCCCGAGCAATCCGGCGGTGCGCCGTCTCATGCGCGCGGTCATTGTTCCCTTCCCCTCCTACCAATTGTTTTGTTCCGAATACCTCTGCTTTCAGAGCCGGTAAAGGCGGCTGGATGGGCCAACAAAGAAGCTGCTGGCGGTGAAGCGGCGATTCCTCCTGCCAGAGAATGTTTGCGCCCAGTTCCTCTCCCTGCTCCAACTTTCCACGAGACAACTTTTCTCTGGTGAGTTGGAATCGCGTTTCTCCGTGTGTTCTGGCTGCATTTTCCGCATCTAGCCTGATGCTTCGAGTGCGGAACGAGCGGCGTTTTCTCTCTCCGGAGAGGCCGTTGTCTCCGAAGCTTGAGACTTGGGCGATTTAGTCTACAAGGTTCAGCGCCTTGTAATCATTACATCTTTGATCGGCGCTCCCGTCCGGACCTGGTAATGCTGTCGCCCAGGCGATTGCTGCTGCCGTATAAACACGCGCTTCACACCTAAGCCTTCACGTCCTCGCACGTCGCGCTACTCGCTTCGTCTGACCCACCCGCGCCCATGCTCGTCGCAATGCTCCGGCACTTCTCCTTGCCTTGAAGAATACAGCAGGCGAGGCTTTGCCCCGGCTTGGGGAGCAGCGGAAATGGCCTCAGAACGGCGGATTGATTTCTGGTTCTCCGTGGCGAGCACCTACACCTACTTCGCCGTCATGCGAGTGCCGGAAATCGAACACAGCACCCAGGTTCCCTTCCGTTGGCGGCCCTTCGATGTTGGCCGGATCCTGCGCGAGATGGACAACCGCTTCCTCAGGGGCAAGCCCGAGAAGTACGCCTACATGTGGCGTGACATCAGCCGCCGTGCCGAGATGTACGGGCTGCCCGCCAAGGTGCCCGTGCCCCATCCGATCAAGGCCTCGGACACTGGCAACCGTGTCGCCCTTCTCGGCTTGGAGGAGGGGTGGGGCATTGCGTACTTACAGGCCACCTATCGGCTCTGGTTCACGGAAGGACTTGAGCCGGGGAGCGAGCTGAACCTTTCCACCAGCCTGCGTGAGTGTGGGCAAGATCCGGAGCACGTGGTGGCTCGCGCAGAGGCCGAGGAGTTTGGCCGGGCGCTGCAGGAAAACACGGATCAAGCGCGGTCCCTTGGTGTCTTCGGGGCTCCGACATTCGCTGTTGATCAGGATCTCTTCTGGGGGAGCGATCGCCTCGATGACGCCGTGATGTGGTTCAAGCACGGCCGCCTGCTTGCCCCTGAACGCCGCATCTGACCGGACCGCCTTTTTCGGTCAGTTAGGGAGTGTAAAGACATGCGTCCGACAAGGCGGCAGTGCCGCGCCGCGCCGGATGCCCTACCGGCAAAAGGATTGTGGCCCCGCACAGTCAGTTTGCGTATCGTTTCCGAAATACTTGGGAGGAAACCGATGCGAACGACTCGTCGCTCGACGCTGACTGCGGCCTTCGCCGCACCCTTCGCGCTTCCTGCCGCAGCACAGCAGACTTGGCCGAACCGCCCAGTTCGCGTCATCGTTCCTTGGCCACCCGGTGGGTCGACCGACGTGCTCTGCCGGCTCCTTTGCGAGCAGATGCAGCAGAGGCTTGGCCAGACCTTCGTGCTGGAGAACCGGCCCGGCGCAGGCGGCAACATCGGCGCGGATGCCTTGGCCAAGGCCGCAGCGGATGGCTACAGCATGGCGCCGCTGACGCTTGGTGCCTGGCACATCAACCAGTTTCTCTACGGTAATCTCCCTTACAACCCGCAGCGCGACTTCCAGCCGATCTCCATGCATTGGGAATTGCCGAACGTCCTGGTCGTCTCGGCCCAGCACAACCCGGCCAACAACTTCCAGGAGTTCGTCGCCTGGGCGAAAGCACGTCCCGGGGGCATCAGTTACGGTTCGCCTGGCGTCGGCACCACCGCCCATCTCAGCGGGGCTCTGTTCACAAGCCGCCTCGGGCTCGAAGGCACCCACGTGCCCTTCCGGGGCGCGGCGCAGATTATCCCCGCAATGCTGTCGGGCGATCTGACCTGCGCGATGGACAATCTCGCGAGCTATGTCCCTGTGATCCAGGAAGGCCGCATGAAGGCTTTCGTGATCACCGGTGCGGAGCGCTGGCCGACCCTGCCCGAGGTCCCGATCATGGCGGAGGGCGGCGTGCCTGACTTCGTGGTGACGAGCTGGTGCGCCATGGCCTTCCCTGCCGGCGTCCCTGCCCCGATCATCGAACGGGCGGCGGCAACGATGCGCGAGATCGGTCAGGACGCGGCCGTGCAGGAGCGGTTCCTGCGTGCCGGGGCCAAGTGCGTCTGGAGCACCCCTTCCGACGTTCTCGCCCGTGTCGAACGCGAGCGGCCGACATGGCGGGAGGTGGTGCGGATCTCCGGTGCCCGCTTGGATTAGGCGAGAGATGCTCTGTTGAAACCCCTGGCTGGTCTCTCCGCCACGACCTCCTTGAGGGTGCGGGCCTCCTGACGGAGGTCCTGACCTCGTCCGTCGTGGCCGCCCGGGCCGTGTCCCCGGCCAGGCGGCGCTTGCCCGCTTCCA
>NZ_JBHLVZ010000042.1:0-944 GCF_042433125.1 Muricoccus vinaceus
GGCCACCCAAGCCCTACACACCGGACCGTGCCGGATTTTCCACCACCTCCGCGGACGCTACCGCTCAGCCGGTTCGGCCGAGGACCGTGGACGTCCAGTGCCGCGCACGGGCGGCAGGGGTCCACATGAGCCACCTCGAAGATCACACAGACGCCCTCCGAACGCGCAGAACACCTGCTGTTCGCCCCAACACAGCCGTTATGAAGCGAGCACTGAGAGGCCGCCTGACACCGATTACCGGCTCAGGACGCGTGAGCCGACTTCAGATCATCTGGCTTGCCAAAGCGAGGGCGCAGTCAGCCGCCTGAGCCGCCCTGCTGCGACGGATCCTGGATGCCCGGCGTGCCGGCCTGGGGGCTCGGCGGGCCGCCCGCGGGAGTGCGTGACAACGGTGAAGCTGCAGCACCAGGTACGCCAGCGCCCTGGTCCGAAGTCAAACCACTTGGCGCGCTCGGCGTAGGCGCTGTGGACACGGACGGCTGAGGAGTGGGTGCTTGGCCAAGGGCGGGACTGGCGACTAGGCCGACCAACAGGACAAGGCTTTTCATCTTCATCGATCATCTCCTGAGCAGCTGCTCAATCGGCCCACGCCGGGTTTTGCTGAACGTACAAAACTTAACCAACCGACTTAGTATGGGCAGTTCGCCGGCACTGCGCTCGAGAAGCTTTCGAGAAAGCTTCCGCACGTACGCCACAAGTGGTCTTGGTAGAACAGCGTAAATGGCACCTCGCTGACCACCGGAGCTTCGCGGACGCGATTCCCAAACGTTCATGCGCCGCCGTCATGATCCAAACGTCACAACCCGAAACGTCATTCTCTGGTCAAACGGATGACGTCGAAATCGAAGGATGACGGATCGCGACTGCGTTCTCCATTTTACTTGGTCGGCCCTGAATAACCCCATTAGGCCGCGCGGGCTGTCACTGGGAGATGGTCCGGCTGG